>JAGREO010000187.1 GCA_020446525.1 Geminicoccaceae bacterium
AGCCAGGCGTTCTGCGATCCCCACGCGTGATACATGAACATCGGTCGCTGGGTGAGCGCGGCCAGCGGATAGCCTTGCGCCTGGGCAGTCTGGCTTTCGAATGGCGGATACCAGATCGGCAGCGGATCGAAGTATCGGTCGACCCGCTCACGCAGCGGCTGCGGAGGCTGCACTCGCCCGTGTCCTTGCGCCGCGAGTCGGAAGCGCTGCAGGGTTTCGCTGTAGAGCTGCAGGACCACCGGCGGCGCGCTGCCAACTTCACCGGGCAACAGCCCCAGTTCCTGCGCCCAGTTGAGGTAATCGCGATTGGCCATCTTGTAGTAGCGACCGGCTTCAGGCACCGGACAATGCCAGTGACAGCCGTTTTCCACGTAGCGCTCAAGCTGCCGGGGGTTGGGCGCGCCCTTGCCCTGCTCGCTGCCGTCGGCGCCGCGCCAGCCGGCGAGAGTGCCCACGCCGGGGGCACGCTGGTGACGCCACAGGTACTCCTCGTAGCCTCCGGGGTAGGTGGGATTCCCGTCCGCTTCGCACATGCCCGGAAGACCCAGACGTGCGCCCAGATCCAGCAGCACCGACTGGAAGCCACGGACGTCCCGGCTCGGATCGAATACCGGCTGGCGGATCGCGTCAGACACCCCGTCCGCATCGGAGATCGGGCGATCAAGCAGGCTGATCCCGTCGAAGCGTTCCAGGTAAGTGGTGTCGGGCAGGACCAGGTCGGCATAGGCCACCATCTCGCTGGCATAGGCATCGGAGTAGACGATAAACGGAATTCGGTACTCGCCGTCGCTGTCGGTGTCGGTCAGCCAGCCCATGGTTTGGGTGGTGTTCATTGCCGAGTTCCAGCTCATGTTGGCCATGAACAGGAACAGGGTGTCGATCGGGTAGGGATCCGCCGCCCAGGCGTTGCGGATCACCGTGTGCAGCATTCCATGCACCGCCAGCGGGTGGGCCCAGGAATAGGCGTGATCGATGCGCTCGGGGCGGCCCTCCTGGTCCACCAGCAGGTCATCGGGGGATTGCGGAAAGCCCAGCGGGGCCGCATCCAGCCGACCGTCCTCGCCGCGTCGCCGTCCGGGTCGATTCGGTGGCGGGGTGGGCTTGGGGAAGGGCGGCTGATAGCGGAAGGAGCCGGGGGTATCGATTGCGCCCAGCAGCATCTGCAGCAGGTGCAGCGAGCGGCAGGTGTGGAAGCCGTTGACGTGCGCGGAGATGCCGCGCATCGCGTGCATCGCGACCGGGCGTCCGACGAAGCGCTCGTGCCGCCGTCCCGTCCAGTCCGTCCAGGGCTGCTCTATCACCACCTCCTCGTCGAAGGCGGCTTGCGCCAACTCGACCGCCAACCGCTCGATGGTGGCGGCCGGCACGCCGGTCCTCTCGGCGACCGCGGACGGCGCATGGCCAGGATCGAGATAGCGTTCGGCGAGCAGTTCGAAGACGGGACGCGCCTTGCGGCCGTCGGCCAGTTCGAAGCTCCCCTTGAGGGTCGCACGCGTCGGTCCGGACATGAAGGGAACGAGCTTGCCGGTGGCGCCGTCGTGACACAGCACGGCGCCGGCCTGGTCGCGGGCGAAGAGCCCGTGATCGGCAGCATCCGGATCGTCGATCACCAGCCAGCCGGCATTGGTGTAACGCTGCAAATAGGGCGCGTCGACGCGGCCGGCGCGCAGCAGTTCGTGGATCAGCGCCAGCACCAGGAGACCGTCGGTACCGGGCCGGATCGCCACCCATTCGTCGGCGGTGGCCGAATAGCCGGTGCGCACGGGATTGACGGAGACGATCTTGGCACCGCGCTCCTTGAGCCGGGCGAGGCCGAGCTTGATCGGATTGCTGTCATGGTCCTCGGCGATGCCGAAGAGCATCAGGTGACGGGTATGCTCCCAGTCCGGTTCGCCGAATTCCCAGAACGAGCCGCCGATGGTGTAGAGGCCGGCGGTAGCCATGTTGACCGAACAGAAGCCGCCATGTGCGGCATAGTTGCAGGTACCGAACTGTGAGGCCCAGAAGCCGGTGAGCGCCTGGCTCTGGTCGCGACCGGTGAAGAAGGCGAGCTTGCGCGGATCGCTGCGGCGCACCTGCGCCAGCCACTCGGTCGCCAGAGCCAGCGCCTCGTCCCACTCGATCTCGACGAACTCACCGCTGCCGCGCTCACCCACGCGCTTGAGCGGCTTGCGCAGCCGCGCCGGCGCCAGATGGTGCATGATTCCGGCCGAGCCCTTGGCGCAAAGCACACCGCGATTGACCGGATGGTTCGGATTGCCTTCGATGTAGCGCAGGCGACCGCCGTCGAGATGCACCCTGATCCCGCAGCGACAGGCACACATGTAGCAGGTCGTATGGTGGATCTCGTCGGAGACGTGCGGCGAGAGTTCGAGCGGTGGATCCGCCGCACTTGCAAGCCGCTCGCCCTCGCGCAGGACCGATGCGTCGCTTCCCTGTTCCATGGGCGATCGCGTAGCACGACCGGGCCGGGATCGTCGAGAGTGCCGGCCGGCCCGTCACGCCGAACGGCGCAACGGCCGGCACCCCCGACCGGGAATGCGCGAAGCAGCCCGGTCGGACGATCGGGTGTCAGAACGACATGGTGATGGCGATGGTGTCGGCGTAGGTGCCGGCGGCGGCCGCCTGGCCACCCGGAATGCGTCCATAGACCGGCACGGTGCCCGAGCCCGGCACGAGGACGACGAGGCGGGCTGCGTCGCTGCCGGCTCCCCAGACCTGCGCCCGGGCCGCGTCACGGTAGAGCTGGTAGCTCAGTTCGCCGCTGCCGTTGCTCATCGCCCGGGCGGCGGTGTCACCGGCCTGTCCGCCGTCGAACTCGAAGGTGAGCTGGCCCGCCGGGCAGCTGCTGAAGCTCAAGGTCGCATCGGCTTCCGCCGCGTCGGTCTGGCCGCTGATATAGGTGCCGAAATCGAGGCTGCTGCCGTTGACACCGCAGCTCTCCTGAACGGTCGCCTGCACGTTCAGCGTCGCCGTGTCGCCGTCGGCGCGCACCTCAGCGGCGCCTGCGAGCAACATGATGCCGGTGGTCGCGGCGGCGGTCGCGAGACCGATCCTCTTTGCAGTCATGATGAACCTTCCGTTCCTGGCGCCAGGGGCGCTCGCCTCACTCTCGGCGACCGAAATGGATCGCCTGCTCGCGACGGAAGCTAGAAGGAAAGAGTAAAGAAGTGGTTAACGCGCCGCCGATGCCGGCCGGCGACACTCATTGCGTGTCGATGCCGAAGAGACGCGTGCGCTGCTGCTCGAAATAGGCCTCGGCGTCGTAGGGGTCGACGTCGAGATCGAGACCGACCACCGTCATCTCGCCGATCGCCGCCTTCAACTGGTAGCTGGCGACCGTCTCGACACGCTGCGCGCGGACGAGATCGACCTGAGATTCGAACAGTTCCTGCTCGGCGTCGAGCACGTCGAGCACCGTTCGCTGGCCGACCTGTGCTTCCTCCTGAACACCGTCGAGCGCGATCCGGTTGGCGTCGACCTGCGCCTTGAGCGCTTCAATCGCGGCCCGAGCCGCGATCAATTGCTCCCAGGCCGTCGTCACCTGCTGTTGGACCGACCGGACGCTGTTCTCGAGCTCACCTTGGCGTTGCAGAAGCGTCTGGCGATTCTCGCGCACCTGCGAATATTCCAGACCGCCCTGATAGAGTGGGATGTTGAGCTGGAGGCCGACCGTGGCGCGCCGCTGGTAGTCGAGCCCGGCCGACGGCTCGTCCAGATAGGAAAGGTCACCGGTGAGATCGAGCGAGGGCAGGAGATCGGCATAGGCGACGTCGATCCGATGGCGCTGGCTCTCGACCAGCCGTGCCGCCGCCACCACTTCGGGATTGGTCGCGGCCAGCAGGAAGGCCGCTTCGGGCGAAGCAGGCAGGTCCGCCGCCGGCTCGGGCTCCGCCAGATCCTGGGGATCCTCGCCGATCACCGCGCGATAGGCTGCGACCGAAGCCGCGAGGTCGGCGCGTGCCTGCTCGATGTCGGAGCGCGCGCCCGCCACCCGTGCCTGGGCCTGGGCCACATCGGTACGCGCCACTTCGCCGACGGAAAAGCGATCACGGGTCGCCTGAAGCTGGCGGTCGAGGCGCGAGGCATTGGCCAGCGCCAGTTCCAGCACCACGCGATCACGCCAGACGGCGGAATAGGCGGCGACGACGTCCGTGAGCACGGTCTGCTCGAGAGACAGCAATTGCGCACGCGTGGCCGCGACGACCTCGAGCGAAGCGTCGACGAGCGCCTGCGTGCCGCCGCCGGCATAGAGGTTCTGGCGCAGGCTCAAGGCCGCACCAGTCGTCAGCCGATCGATGTCGCCTCGATCGGTCTGCCCGGACACCCCTTCAAGCGAACCGTCGATCTCGACCGTGGGCCGATAGCCCGAGAGCGCCTGGGGCACGAGCTCGTCGGTGGCCCGCAGTTGGGCACGACCGGCACGCAGCCTGGGGTTTTCGAGATAAGCGTCGACGAAAGCCTGGTCGAGGGTCGTCGCCGCTGCACTCGTCGGCAGGCCCGACGCGCAGGGTATCAGCAGGCAGGCGAGGATCGACGCCGACCTCGCCCACGACGGTCCGATACTCAATGCTGCTCTCCTGCGATTGACCTGCGGTGGACAAGCTAGAGGCGTTCATGCAGAAATCCAAACGATGGCAGCAGGCGCGGACACGAGATCGCAGCACCGAGGCCACGATTGTTGAACGAGGGTCACATCGAGGCGCGCTCTCACATCGAGGCGTGCCCGAGGCGCATCATCCACATCGACATGGATGCGTTCTACGCCGCGGTGGAACAACGTGACCGGCCCGAACTGCGCGGCCGACCGGTGGCCATAGGCTCGGCGAGCGATCGCGGCGTGGTGCTGACCGCCAGCTACGAAGCACGATGCTTCGGGGTGCGTTCGGCCATGCCGTCGCATCGGGCCCGTCGGCTCTGCCCCGATCTGCTCTTCGTGCGGCCGCGCTTCGAGGCCTACAAGGCCGTGAGCCGGCAGCTCCACGTCATTTTCGGACGCTACACCAAGCAGTTCGAACCGCTGTCGCTCGACGAGGCCTATCTCGACGTCTCCGCACCCGAAGACCCGATGTTGACGGCGACCGACATCGCTCGGTCGATCAAGGCGACCATCCGCGGGGAATTGCACCTCACCGCCTCGGCGGGAGTCTCCTACAACAAACTTCTCGCCAAGCTCGGCTCTGCCGCACGCAAGCCCGACGGCCTGACGGTGATCCGGCCGGAACAGGCGTGGGCTTTTCTCGCCGCACTGCCGGTCGAAGCCCTGCACGGCGTCGGACCCGTCACGGCACGACGGCTGCACGCCGCCGGTCTGCACCACGGCGCCGACCTGCAGGCGCAGGACGAGGCGCGTCTGACGGCCCTTCTCGGCCGCGCCGGCGCGCATTACGGGCGCCTCGCCCGAGGCCGCGACGACCGACCGGTGCAAAGCGAACGAAGGCGACTCTCGCTGAGCGTCGAGACCACCTTCGACCGCGACGTCGACGACCGAGACGCACTGCTCGAACCCTTGCGGCAACTGGTGCGGGAACTGGGCGCGCGGTCTCTTCGCGCCGGGTTCGTCGGGCGCGGTCTGACGCTCAAGATCAAATATGCGGATTTCCGCATCACCACGCGAAGCTGCATGCTTCCGGCTCCGAGCGAACCCATGGACGCCCTCCATCGCCGGGCTTGCGGACTGCTCGACCGAAGCCCGCTCGAGGCGCCGGTGCGCCTGCTCGGCCTGGGCTTCGTGCGCGCAAGGTCGCACGATGACGCTGCGCAGATGACGCTGCCGCTGGCGCCCGCGCCCTCATCCGTCTTCACAGCCGGCCGGTAGGCGGCTTCACGGATAATCGCACTCCTGTACGGCCAGATCGACGAAGCCGCGGCGATCGGCGGGCGCCGCCAGAAACCGGTATTCCTTGTCGTCGAAGACCAGCGCATGGGTGAGCGGCAACTGGTTCTCGACCCGCTCGACATCGCCGTCGATCGTCAGGAATCGCAGGACGACCGGCTTGGCCGGGTCGAACCAGGCCTGCGCCACACCCGCTTCGTCGCGGGCCGGTTGCCCCTCACCGCTGACGGTAATGCGCTCCCCGGCGAGACTGGTCCTGTTGTCGACGTCGGTTCCGACCGGTGTCCGGATCTCCAAGCGCCTGGATTCGATCTGCGACTTGCAGACCCGCTCGATCGACGCCCGGGCGACGACGAATTCGAGCCGCTCGGCCGGAACACCCGCCTGCAGACGTTCGGCCAGCAACGTCACGAGATTTTCGAGCACGCCCTGCGGCACGTTTTCCGCATATTGCCGCTCCAGCCTCGCCAGGGCGGCGGCGAGACGCCGTGCACGCTCGACCGCCGTCGCTTCCGCCTCGGCCAGTTCCTGCATTCGCGCTTCGCGTTGCTCCGCCTCCTGCTCGAGCAGGCGTCGCTCGGCGGCGTTGCGTGCCGTGCCGACCTCGAAGGCGGAGAAGGCGGTGAAGCCGAGAACCGCCGCAGCGGCGACGACCTTCGCCAGCGTCCAGAAGAACTGCCGGACCTGTCGACGGCGGCGCCGTGCAGCGACGGAAAGAAGCGCCATAAGACCCGCCTTCGCCTCCAGTTGCGCGCATGTGCCGCCGGTTGCCCGGATTCACCTCCAGCCGAGACAGTCGCAGCGCAGGCGGCTCCGGCCGAGCCGGGAGCGCAACGGGGTCGTCGGCTTCGGAAAACGGAAGGTGGTGCCTCTCAAGCGTTCTCGGTCCCGCCCGAAGCGGCCGTTTCGTCCCGCTCGGTAATCAGTGCACCGAGTTCGGGATGTTCACGTGCCTGATACAACTGATAGATGGTCGCTGCTGTCTCTTCAACCGATCGTTTTGTTACGTTGATCTCTGGCCACCCGTTACGCGCAAAGAGCCGTCGCGCATAGACGAGTTCTCGCCGAACACGATCCAGGTCCGCGTAATCGCCGCCATAGGTGCCGTCGTCGTCTTCGGCCAGTCCCAGGAGCTTTTGTCGGCTGCGACGGATGTGGACGAGCGATTCCGGACTGATGGTGAGACCCACCACCAACGGCCGCTCGAGCTGTTCGAGAACGGGCAGTTGCGGCAAATCCAGAACCAGCGGAACGTTGGCGGCCTTGATCCCGCGATTGGCGAGATAGACGCAGGTGGGGGTCTTGGAGGTGCGCGAGACCCCGACCAGCACCACGTCGGCCTGATCCAGCTCGGAGGCGAACTGTCCGTCGTCGTGGCGCATGGCGAAGTCCATGGCCTCGATCCGCGAAAAATAGCCCGCATCCATCATGTGCTGGCGACCGATCTGCGGCCGTCCGGCCGAGCCCAGCATCGTCGTCAAGGTGCTCATGAGCCCGTCGAGAACGGGTACCGTCGGTATCCCCCGGCGCCTGCAGAACTCCTGCAGGGAGTGGCGCAGTTCGGGCGAAACGAGGGTGAAGACGACGAGGCCGGGCAGATCCTCGACGATCGCGAGCACCTTGGCCAACTGGCTCGGTGTGCGGACGAAGAACCACACATGCTCGACCGCGACCACGTCCTCGAATTGGGATACCGCGGCACGGGCGACGGTGGTCACCGTTTC
Source organism: Geminicoccaceae bacterium (assembly GCA_020446525.1). GTDB lineage: Bacteria > Pseudomonadota > Alphaproteobacteria > Geminicoccales > Geminicoccaceae > JAGREO01. The sequence goes on from JAGREO010000187.1 coordinate 7,561, forward strand.
ACCGGTCGAATCCGAGATCAAATGCAGGTGCAGGCGCACACGGACCATCCACAGGCGACGGGTTGAGAACCCCCGGAAGGTTTGTGAATCCGCCGGCTGCGGTCAAGCGGCAAAGGCAATGCGGGGATCATCGAAGGGGAATTGCGGCCGGTGGACGGGAGAAGACCGGTTCAATCGACAGAGGTGTACGGCCGCCCTTCGCGCCCGCAATCCACAGGCCCGCGCGCCCCGTGGGTCCTCAATGGTTTGGCACCGAATTTCCCGGACCGGGCCACAAGCGACCCGGCCTGTGGATCGGCATGCGGAAAAGCCGCGACTGCCGCACAATCCCCGCTCTTGGCCGTTCCCACTACCATCACTACCCTCTTCTAAAGATTCATGATCGAAGAAGATTGGAGTGCGGGTCTTGACCCTGAGTGTGGACAAACCGCTCTTGCGCGCCTTGCACGGAGAAAGGGCGACGCGCCCGCCCGTCTGGCTGATGCGCCAGGCGGGGCGCTATCTGCCGGAATATCGACGGCTCCGCGCGCGTGCCGGTTCGTTCCTGCAACTTTGCTACTCGCCGGATTTCGCCGTCGACGTGACGCTGCAACCGATAAGGCGCTTCGGCTTCGACGCGGCCATCCTGTTTTCCGACATTCTCGTGGTGCCGCATGCACTCGGGTCGGACGTGCGGTTCGTGGAAGGCGAAGGCCCGCGTCTGACGCCGTTGGCCGGCGAAGCGGATCTGGGCCGCTTGTCGAGCGAACGGCTGCACGAGCATCTGGCACCGGTCTATGCCACGCTGCGCGGCGTGGCTCGCGAGCTGCCCGACGAGGTGGCGCTGATCGGCTTTGCCGGTGCTCCCTGGACATTGGCTTGCTACATGGTGGACGGCGGCGGTTCGAAGGAGTTCGCGGCGACCCGTACCATGGCGCGAGCGGCGCCCGAGCTCTTCGCCCGGTTGATCGATCTCCTGACCGCAGCCGTCACCGACTATCTCGTCGCTCAAGTCGAGGCCGGTGCCGAGGCCCTGCAATTGTTCGACAGTTGGGCGAACGTGCTCCCCGCCGACGAGCGCCGCCGCTGGTGCATCGAGCCGATCGGGCGGATCGTCCGCGCGGTCCGGAAAAACGTGCCGGATGTGCCGTTGATCGGTTTTCCCCGTGGTATCGGTCCGGCCTATGCCGAGTTCGCATCCGCGACCGGTGTCGACGGGCTCGGCCTCGATACGAGCATCGATCCGCTTTGGGCGGCCGAGGCGCTGCCGCCCTCCAAGGTCCCGTGCCTGCAAGGTAATCTCGATCCCTTGGCGCTCGTCGCCGGCGGTACTTCGATGTTGCAGTCGGCCGATCGCATCCTCGAGGCATGGGCCGGCCGGCCCTTCGTCTTCAATCTCGGTCACGGGGTGTTGCCGCAGACGGAGCCGGAAAATGTCGCGCTTCTCGTAGAGCACTTGAAATCGCGCACGAAATGAGACATGAGCGTGCGGAAGGCGCAGCGACGCCGTCGACGACGTGACGTCCACCGGCCCGCCGCCAGCCTTGCATAGGCGTTCGTGGCATATGCGTTCATACGGTGTGGCCGGTCGGCTCCCTCGACAGCATGTTTCATCCCCATCGCCCACGGAATTCATGCGTTCACTTGCCGTCCGTAATGTCTGACGACCCGGCCTGATGTTCGACGATCTGGCATCGTGGCTGCGCGCGCTGCACATCTTCGCTTTCGCGGCGTGGATGGCGGTGATGTTCTATCTGCCGCGTCTGCTGGTCTACCATGCCGACGTCGCCGTCGGATCCGAGACTTCGCAGACCTTCAAGGTGATGGAGCGGCGTCTGCTGCGGGCGATCGGCACACCGTCGATGATCGTCGTGTTCGTCGTGGGAATCTGGCTGGCGACGGTGCAGGGCAACTGGAGCGACGGCTGGTTGCACGTCAAGCTGGCGCTGGTGCTCGCGATGGCAGCGTGCCACGGTCTGCTGGCGGCGCATGTCAAACGCTTCGCCGCCGACGAGCGGCCGAAATCCGCCTTGTGGTATCGCGTGTTCAACGAGGTGCCGACGGTATTGTTTCTCGCGATCATCGTGATGGTCGTCTTCAAGCCGTTTTGATCCGTCCTTCGAGGTCGGTATTCATCATCGAGAGGTCTTGCCGGTCGTGAACGATTCAGACGACAGCCGTGCCGAACAGACGGAACTCGAGCGTACGGAGCAGGAAACGCCGGCACGCCGGCGCCGGCCGCGACGTTCGCCCAAGCCGGTAAGCGATCCGTCGCAGGCTTCGGCGCCCGGCGAGGAATCATCGGCCACGGATGTGGACGACCCGGGGCCGAATAAGTCCGAGCGCCCCGGTCCCGATGAAGAGCGGACCGCGCGAGAACGAACGGCACAGCCGGCACCACATGAGGAAAACGCGCCACAGCCGACCTTGGGTCTCGACGACGAGGACGACACCGAACGCCTGATCGAGGAAAGCGTGCGCGCCGCCGGAGCGCGCGGCGAGGAGCGAACGAGCAGCCCTCGGGACAACCGGCCGGATGAACGTCGCGGTGCCCGAATCGACGGCGATACCGACGGTGACGAGAGCGGCGCGGACGATGGCTACGAGCGGTCGCGGCGCAACGAGCGCGGCCGACGCTCGAGACGCGATCGACAGTCGCGGTCCGACAATCGCGGGGACGGTCGGCAGGATCGGGGCGAGCGCTTCGAGCGTCCGTCACGCGACAGCTATGTCGAGCCTGACCCCTCGATGCCGGCGATCAACCTGACCGAGCTCAAGCGCCGGCCGCCCGGGGAATTGCTCAACTATGCCGAGCAGATCGGTATTCCCGAAGCGACCACCCTGAAAAAGGCCGACCTCGTCTTCGCCGTGCTCAAACGGCTCTCGGAAACAGGTGTACCCATCACCGGCGAGGGCGTGCTGGAGATTTTGCAGGACGGTTTCGGTTTCCTGAGGTCGCCGGACGTCAATTATGTCGCCGGTCCCGACGACATCTATGTGTCGCCGTCACAGATCAGGCGTTTCGCCCTGCGCACCGGCGACATCGTCGACGGCCAGGTGCGGGCGCCCAAGGAGGGCGAGCGCTACTTCGCCCTGTTGCGGGCCAATACGATCAATTTCGATCCGCCCGAGGTGGCCCGCCATCGCGTCCATTTCGAGAACCTGACGCCGTACTTTCCGACGCAGAAGCTGACGCTCGAGGTCGAAGGCAAGAAGGATACCAGCACCCGCGTCATCGATCTCGTCACGCCGCTCGGCAAAGGCCAGCGCGGGCTGATCGTGGCACCGCCGCGTACCGGCAAGACGGTGCTGATGCAGAACATCGCGCACGCGATCATGGCCAATCATCCGGAAGTCTACCTGATCGTCCTGCTGATCGACGAGCGCCCGGAAGAAGTCACCGACATGCAACGGTCGGTGAAGGGCGAGGTCGTCAGCTCTACCTTCGACGAGCCGGCGGTGCGCCACGTCGCCGTCGCCGAAATGGTGATCGAGAAGGCCAAGCGTCTGGTCGAGCACGGCAAGGACGTGGTCATCCTGCTCGATTCG
>JAGREO010000188.1 GCA_020446525.1 Geminicoccaceae bacterium
TGGTGCCCAGGAGAGGACTCGAACCTCCACGCCTTGCGGCACACGGACCTGAACCGTGCGCGTCTACCAATTCCGCCACCTGGGCAGGTGCGCGACGATGCGCGGTGATGTATGGGACGGGCAGCAGGCCGTCAACAGGTTTGCCGGCCGGCGGCGGGGTACCGCGGGATCGGCGATCGACGATCGCCCGCGGGAGCCGCGGACGGCTGCCGCGGGAGTGGCCATGGGCGTGGCCATGGGGGTGGCCATCGGGGGTGGAAAGTGATCGCTCGCTGGGGAGTTGGGGATGCGTGATGCAGTGGTGACGGTGTTCGGGGCCAGCGGGTTCATCGGTCGTCACGTGGTTCTGCGGCTGGCGCGGCGGGGGGCGCGCGTGCGGGCGGTGACCCGGGATCCCGATCGCGCCGGCCATCTGCGGCCGCTGGGCGAGGTCGGGCAGATCGCGCTGATCCCGCTCGAGGGCGACGATCGCGCCGCCATCGAAAAGGCGTTCGGGGTCGGCGAGGTGACCCATAGCGTCAATCTGGTGGGCATCCTGCACGAGCGCCGCTCGGGTGATTTCGACGCGGTGCATCGGGATTTCGCGGGCGAGGTCGCGGCGGTCGCCTCGGCGATGGGTGTGCGCAGCCACGTCCATCTCTCGGCGATCGGCGCCGACGCCAATTCGAAGAGCGCCTATGCGCGCAGCAAGGCGGGCGGCGAGGCGGCGGTGCGCCGGGCCGCGCCCGGGGCGGCGATCCTGCGGCCGAGCGTCGTCTTCGGACCGGGCGACGGCTTTTTCGTGCGCTTCGCCGAGATGGCGGCCATGTCGCCCTTTCTGCCGCTGGTGGACGGCGGCCGCACGCGCTTTCAGCCGGTCTATGTCGGCGACGTCGCCGATGCGGTGGTGACCTGCCTCGAGCAACGGCGCGGCGATCTCTTCGAGCTCGGCGGTCCGAAGATCTACACGTTCGAGGAACTGCTGCGCTATCTCCTGCGCGTGCTCAACCGCAGGCGGGCGCTGCTCAAGCTGTCGTCGGGGATGCTGCGGCTTCCTGCCCGGGTGATGGAGATCCTGCCCGAGCCGCCGCTGACGCGGGATCAACTGAAGCTGCTCGAGCAGGACAACGTCGTCGCGGCCGAAGCGCGCACGCTCCTCGATCTGGGTATCGCCCCGACGCCGCTCGAAGCCGTCGTGCCGAGTTATGTGCGCGGCTATGCCCGTCCGCGTCTGGCCATGCCCGTAGCGTGAGAAGAGGGGCAGTCGGCGTGAGCAGAGGCCCCAACGAGGGCCGACCGCCCGGTCAGTCGAGCGTGACGAGCAGCGCGAGCATCAGGCAGCCCACGGCGATGCGATACCAAGCGAAGGGTACGAAGCCGTGGCGGCTGATGAAGGCGATGACGCTGCGCACCACCAGCATGGCGGCGAGAAAGGCGGTCACGAAACCGACCGCGATGAGGCCGAGATCGTCGGCCGCGAGCAGATCGCGGTTCTTGAAGAGATCGTAGGCGGTCGCCGCGAACATGGTCGGAATGGCGAGAAAGAACGAGAACTCGGTCGCCACCTTGCGATCGAGCCCGAGCAGCAGGCCGCCCATGATGGTGGCGCCCGAACGCGACACGCCGGGGATCATCGCCAAGGTCTGACACAGTCCGATCTTGATCGCCAGCAGCGGGCCGATCGCCTCGATCTCGTGGACGCGCGGCGTGCGCAGATTGCGCTCGATCACCAGAATGGCGATGCCGCCCAGGATCAGGGCGACCGAGACGACCCAGGGGCTGAACAGCACCGATTTGATGAAGCCGTGCAGCAGGAAGCCCAGCACCATCGCCGGCAGGAAGGCGAGGAGGACGTTGCGGGCGAAGGCGAAGCTGGCCGGGTCGTCGAACAGATGCAGCGCCACGCGGGTCAGCTTCTGGCGATAGACGAAGCAGACGGCGAAGATCGCACCCAACTGGATGACCACCTCGAAGACGGCGCCCGGCGGACCCTGAAAGCCGATCAGCTCGACGAGCAGGATGAGGTGGCCGGTCGACGACACCGGCACGAATTCGGTGAGACCCTCGACGAGACCGAGGAGAAGTGCGCCGAACAACGATGCCTGGTCCACGAGCGGAGGTCTCTTTTGCTGGGTTTCACCGGCCATCGAGCGAGCCGGTCGTCCGTCGTGCGGCAGGAACGGGCGCGGAGCGGCGGTTCGAAGAGCGGCCGGAACCTACGCGCGGCACGACGTCACCACAAGACGTGTCGATCGTCTCGAATGGTGACGATATCGTTCCGCGACACGGCGGTTCGAGGCGACGGCGATGTGGCTCGTGGATGGGCGGCGAGCATTCGGTCCCGATCCGCGACGATTTGGTTCGCCCGTGCTTTACGGCGACGACCCTGCGCCCTATGCTGCTCCGCAAGGCAGGGTCCGCGCCACGTCGCCGCGATCCCCATCCTGCATCTCATTTCGCGCTCGTCCGGCCCCGGGCCTACCGGTTCGGCGTCTCCGCTTTCGGGAGTTGGTGTTGGCACAGAAGATGATGCGCTTCGTCGAGTTGGGCCATGCGATGCCCGACAAGCGCGAACCCGAACTGCGACGCCGGGATTTTCAGGAAATCTATGGCCGCTACACCCGCGAGAAGGGCGCCGAGCAGGCGGCCCGCTGCGAGCAGTGTGGCATTCCCTTCTGTCAGGTTCACTGTCCGCTGCAGAACAACATTCCCGACTGGCTCAAGGCGACCGCCGAGGGCCGCTTGCGGGAGGCCTACGAACTTTCCTCGGCGACCAACAACATGCCCGAGGTCTGCGGCCGCATCTGTCCGCAGGACCGTCTGTGCGAGGGTAATTGCGTGCTCGAGCAGTCGGGCCACAACACGGTCACGATCGGCGCCGTCGAGAAGCACATCACCGACACCGCCTTCGACATGGGGTGGATCGAGCCGGTGCGTCCGGCGTTCGAGCGCGAGACGTCGGTGGGCGTCGTCGGTGCCGGACCCGCCGGGCTGGCCTGTGCCGAGCAGTTGCGCAAGGAAGGTCATCAGGTCACCGTCTACGACCGTTACGACCGGGTGGGCGGCCTGCTCGTCTACGGCATTCCGGGCTTCAAGCTCGAAAAATACATCGTCGAGCGGCGGGCACGGCTGCTCGAGGCGGGCGGCGTCACCTTCCGCCTCGGTGTCGACATCGGCGCGCTTGGCACGCGCTTCGCCGATCTGCGGGCGCGCCACGACGCGCTCCTGATCGCCACGGGCGTCTATGCGGCGCGCGAGCTGGCGGCACCGGGCTCGGGCCTGGCCGGCATCGTGCCCGCCCTGGACTACCTCACGGCATCCAACCGCAAGGATCTGGGTGATGCGGTCGCCGCCTTCGACGACGGCACGCTGGATGCCCGCGGCAGGAACGTCGTCGTGGTCGGCGGCGGCGACACCGC
>JAGREO010000189.1 GCA_020446525.1 Geminicoccaceae bacterium
AGCAGCAGCGGGTGGCGGTCGCCCGTGCCCTGGCGCGCGATCCGGCCGTGCTGCTGCTCGACGAGCCCTTCTCGGCGGTCGATCAGGTGACGCGCTCACGCCTGCATCGCGAGCTGGCGGAGCTGCGCCGGGACCTTTCGATGCCGATCCTGCTGGTCACCCACGATCTGAACGAGGCGATGATGCTGGCCGATCGCGTGACGGTGCTGCAGCGCGGCCGTTCGCTGCAGACCGGCACGCCCGAGATCGTCAGCCGCAAGCCCGCTACCGTCACCGTCGCCCGCCTCGTCGGTCATCGCAATCTTTTCGAGGCGCGCGTGGCGGCGCACGAGCCCGCGGCGGGCCGCACCTGGCTCGAATGGGCCGGCCGCAGGCTCGAGATCGCCCACGATCCGGCCCGACAGGTGGGCGAGACCGTCGCCTGGCTGGTGCCGCAGGCGGCCGTCCTCCTGCACCGCCGCGACCGGCCGTCACTGGGCGAACGCGAGAACCCCGTCGACGGGCGGGTGGTGGCGATGACAAGGCTGGGCGAGCAGGTCGAGCTGGTGCTCGACGTCGAAGGAGCGGGCCCGCTTTCGGCCGGCATCGGACTGCACGCCGCACGGCGCAACGGCGTGGCGGTGGGCGTCGCGGTAAGGGTGTCTCTGCTGGCCGATTCGATCCACCTGATGCCGCCGGCCTCGTGAGGGCCAAGGCGGATCAAGCGCGGCGGGCCGCCTGCTCCTGGCCGAAGCTGATCGGACCGTCGGCGTGACCGTTGATGAACTGGTTGACATAGTCGTTGCCGCTGGCATCGATCTCCGCCACCGGCCCCTCCCAGATGATCCGGCCGTCATAGAGCATGGCCACACGGTCGGCGATCTTGCGCACGCTCGCCATGTCGTGGGTGATCGAGAGCGCCGTCGCTCCGATTTCCCGGGTCAGATCACGGATCAGGTCGTTGATGACGTCGGCCATGATCGGATCGAGACCGGTGGTCGGCTCGTCGAAGAAGATGATGTCGGGCTCGCCGGCGATCGCCCGCGCCAGACCGACACGCTTTTGCATGCCGCCGGAAAGCTCGGCCGGGAAGAGATCGGCGGTCGCCGCCGGCAGGCCGACCCGTCCCAGCGTCTCGACCGCCTTGGCGTGCGCCGCCGATCGGTCGAGCCGACGCGTCGCCAGCAGACCGAAAGCGACGTTCTCCCAGACCGGCAGGCTGTCGAACAGTGCGCCGCCCTGAAACAGCATGCCGAAGCGCCGACGGATCTCCTCCATCTCCCTGCGGCCGGCGCCCACCACCTCCTGCCCGTCGACCCGGATGGAGCCGGAATCGGGTTGCAAAAGGCCGAGGATACATTTGAGCAGCACCGATTTGCCGGTGCCCGAGCCGCCGATGACCACTACCGACTGGCCGTCGGGCACGTCGAGATCGAGATTCTGCAACACCTTCTTGGGGCCGAAGGCCTTGCTCAGGCCGCGGATGCGGATCTTGGCCTCGCTCATTTGGCGAAGAACAGTTCAGTGACGATGTAATCCGCCGTCAGGATCATGATCGAGGCGGACACCACGGCCCGGGTGGTGGCCGTGCCCACGCCTTGCGCCCCACGGCCCGAATTGTAACCCTGAAAACAGCCCATCATGGCGACGATGAAACCGAACACGGCCGCCTTGACCAGGCCGGCCACCACGTCGCCGGTCTCGAGGAAGTCGAAGGTTCGGTTGATGTAGTCCTGCGGACCGAAACCGAGCTTCGCCACGCCGACGATGAAGCCGCCCATGACGCCGATGATGTCGGCGATGAGCACCAGCACCGGCATCATCAGGGTGGCGGCGAGCAACCGGGGGAAGACCAGATAGCGCATCGGATCGGTCGAGAGCGTCGAGAGCGCGTCGATCTGCTCGGTCACCCGCATCGTGCCGAGCTCGGCCGCCATCGCCGCACCCACCCGTCCGGCCACCATAAGGCCCGCCAGGACCGGACCAAGCTCGCGGGTGATCGAGACGACGACGATGGTGGCGACGGCGCTCTGCGCCTCGAAGCGCGAGAAGCCGGTATAGCTCTGAAGCGCCAGCACCATGCCGGTGAAGATCGCCGTCAGGCCGACGACCGGCAGCGAGTAGAAGCCGATGTCGATCATCTGCTGCAGCAGGGGCCGCCAGTAATAGGGTCCGCGCACGCCGCGGGCGATGGCCTGGACGGCGAACAGCACGATCTCGCCCACCGTCTCGCAGGTGCCGAGCACGCCGTGGCCGACGAGACGGAATGGGTTGATCATGATGTCCGATACGGAGGAACTGCCCGGCTGCCCCTAGCAGGCGCGGGCGGGTACTTCAATACTCGTCGACCGGATAGTGGCCGCGCTCGAGGTCGTAGAAGCGGCCGAACTGCGGATCGAACTGCACCTGGATCGGGCCGATGGGTCCGTTGCGCTGCTTGGCGACGATCACGTCGGCGCGGTTGTGCGACCGCTCGCAGGCCTCGCGCCAGCGCTCGAAACGCCTGGTAAAATCCTCGGGCTTCTCGGCATCGCGCAACTGCGGTTCCGAGCGCTCGAGGTAATATTGCTCGCGAAAGATGAACATCACTACGTCGGCATCCTGCTCGATCGAGCCGGACTCGCGCAGGTCGGAGAGCATCGGCCGCTTGTCCTCGCGGCTCTCGACCGCCCGGCTGAGCTGCGAGAGGGCGAGAACCGGCACGTTCAGCTCCTTGGCGATCGCCTTGAGCCCCTGGGTGATCTCCGAGATCTCCTGCACCCGGTTCGAATTGGCGTAGTTGCCGCTGCCGCGCAGCAACTGAAGATAGTCGACCACCAGCAGCGACAGGCCGTAGGTGCGCATCAGCCGGCGTGCGCGGGAGCGCAGGGCGCCGATGGTCAAAGCCGGCGTGTCGTCGATATAGAGCGGCCGGCCGCAGAGGCGCTGGCTCGCCGCGACCACCTTGGGCCAATCCTCGTCGCGCAGCTCGCCGCGGCGCAGATCATCGGAGCCGATGCGGCTTTCGGCCGAGAGCAGGCGCATGCCGATCTGCTCGGCCGACATCTCCAGCGAGAAGACGCCGACGGCGTAATTGTCCGATTTGAGGTTGGCGCGCTCGCTCGCGCTCGCCTTGTGGGCCGCGGCATTGGCCGCCAGCGTCATGGCCAGAGCCGTCTTGCCCATGCTCGGACGGGCGGCCAGGATCAGGAGATCGGAAGGCTGCAGGCCGGCCAGCTTGGCGTCGAGATCCGCCAGCCCGGTCGGCACGCCCGTCACCTTGCCGGCTTTCTGGTGCGCCGCTTCGACCATGTTGATGGTCGAGGTCAGGACGCTGTTGAAGGCGCGAAACCCGCCCTTGGCTTCGCCTTGCTGGGCCAGGCGGAAGAGCGCCTGCTCGGTGACCTCGATCTGCTCGGCCGCGGTCTCCTTGGCCTGCGGGTCGTAGGCCGCGTTCACCGCCTCCTCGCCGAGCGTGATAATGCCGCGCTTCAGGGCCAGATCGTGGAGGATGCGGCCATATTCGAGGGCATTGACGATGGTCTCGGCGGCGCGCGCCAGCCGGCCCAGATAGTGCGCACCGTCGAGGTCGGCCAGCGCCTCGTCCTCGTCGAACAGGTGAAACAGGGCCCTGGCGTCGGCGAGGCGACCACCGTCGATGCACCGGGCGCAGGCCTCGTAGATGCGCTGATGCACCGGTTCGAAGAAATGCTCCGCCAGCAGGAAGTCGGCGACCCGGTGAAAGGCCTCGTTGTTGATGAGGATGGCACCGAGCAGCGCCTGCTCGGCCGCGATGTTGTGCGGCTGCGTGCGCAGGCTCTCGAGGGCGGACGCATCCTGATCGGCGCGCGCCACCTCCCGGGGGCTGGTGTCGCCACGGGCGGGCGGGTGCAGGGTCTGTATCTCGGCCATGGGCGCAGTCTAGCAGCAGGCGGGGGCCGCTTCACCCGCTAGTTGCGCGCACGAGACCACATCGCCGTGGACAAACTCGGGAGAAGCCTGTGGAACGAGATGATCGAACGCCTCTATCTCACTGATCTGGAGCGACCAAGCGCACCTACGTGGCCGGTGTGCAACGGCCGCCGCTTCGACCCGCTTCAACCTATCGGGATTCGGTGGATGTGCACGTCGTGCGCGGCGTGAGCCTTCAGGATCGACAAGGCCCTGCGCTCGGCTTCGGCGTCGGGCGTGCGCACCCAGAGCAGGATACCGCCGTGCTCGATCTGGTGTTCGAGCCATTCGGCGTGGCGCCGGTCCATCCATTGGGCGAAGCCGGTGCCGATGAAGGCGCCGGCAACCGCCGTGGCGGTGATCGCCGCGGCGACCGCACCGGCCGAGGCGACGACCGTCGCGGCGGCCGCCAGGGTCGGCAGTGTGGTCAGCGAGCCGATGACCCAGTCCTCGCGCTTGTTGACCGTGCGGGTCGAGACGAAACCGGTGCGCGGTGCGGCCGGATCGTCCTCGAGCTCTTCCACCCGGCGATAGTGCTTGCCGAGCTTGGCCGCGACCGTATCGGCGGATGCCAGAAGGCTGATGTCCTCGTCGGCGAAGCCCGCCTCACGCAGCGCCGATACGGCCATTTCCAGAGCCGGCACGTCGTCCATGACGGCCACCGCCTCGCGTACGTATCGTTGGTCGGTCATCCCCCACGCCCCTCGCTGTAAGACGCGGCCCACACGCCGGCGCCTGCGCCGCTTCGCCCTCGACCATAGCCGCACCGGCCGGGCTTGGCATCCTCCAAGCGGCCCCTCTCCGGGGCACGACACCGACGCGGTGTTTCGCGCCGTTAACCCGACGGCAAGGATTGGTCGCTAATGTGCGTGGTTCAGCGAGGGACGCCAGAACACGATGCAGACATGCAGGACGTAATCTCGAGGCCGGGATCGGCCTTTCATCGGTCGCGACCGCTACCGACGGAGGGGGTCGTCGCGCCATCGGTGGAAGCGCGCGCGCCGACGCCGCACGTTGCGCGCGTGCCGGGCGCCGCCGATCCGATCGAAGCGATCCGCGCCAGGCTCGCGGCGACGCAGCCGCCGGTGGAAGACGCGCCGATGGACGGTCAGGGCCTCTTCAGTGCCCTGATGGAGCGCCTGCCGCACGATGTGCAGGCGACCCTCGATCACGAGCAGCGGCTGGCACTTCGCCGTGCGGCGGGCGCACTGCGCTGGGGCCGGCACCCGCTCGACATCCGCCTGACGCTGCCGTTCGGGCGGCACCGCTACTTTCTGGTGCTGATCGGCGGCCGCGATCGCCGCCGTCTCGCCCGCCGCCCGGTGGATGAGCCGGACGACCGGCCGCTTGTCGGCCCGGCCACCTTGATGACGGCGGCGATCCTGGTCACGGTCTATGCGGCGATGGGCGGCCTGACGGCGTTCTCGATCGTCATGGCGACGACGCAGTGAACATCCCCGAAGCCGCGCCCGTTCGTCGGTGACGCCGGCTCTCAAGCCAGATAGCGCCGCTCGAGATGGGCGAGGAAGGCGTCGGTGCCGAGCGGGGCGCCGGTCGCCGCCTCGACCAGCTCGGGCATCTCGAACCGTGAGGCATGGGCGTGGACGTTGCGGCGCAGCCAGCCGAGCAGCGGCGCGAAATCGCCTTCGCGAAGGGCTGACTGGATATCCGGCACGGCTGCGATCGCCGCCCGATGAAGCTGTGCCGCGAGCACGGCGCCCAGCGTGTAGTTCGGAAAGTAGCCGAAGGCACCGATCGGCCAGTGGATGTCCTGCATGACGCCGGTCCGATCGTCGGCGGGCGTTACGCCCAGCAACTCCCGCATGCCCGAGCGCCAGGCCTCCGGCAGCTCGGCCACCTGGAGATCGCCCTCGATCAGCGCCTGCTCGAGGCGGTAGCGCAATACGATGTGCAGCGGGTAGGTCAGCTCGTCGGCATCGACCCGGATCGGGCCGCGCTTCACGGTGGTGTAGAGGCGCACCAGATTGTCCGGCTCGAAGGCCGGCTGGTCGCCGAAGGTCGTCGCCAGCTCGCCGGCGAGAAAGCCCAGGAACTCCGGTGAGCGGCAGGCCTGCATCTCCATCAGCAGTGACTGGCTCTCGTGCACCGCCATGCCGCGCGCATCGCCCACCGGCTGGCGCACCCATTCCTCGGGCAGACCGGCTTCGTAGAGTGCGTGGCCGGTCTCGTGCAGCACGCCCATCAGCGACGAGACGATCTCGCGCTCGTCGTAGCGCGTGGTGATCCGGTGATCGCCCGGCACGCCGCCACAGAACGGATGGGTGCTCTCGTCCAGCCGGCCATGATCGAAATCGAAGCCGATGCGCGTCATCAACGCCCTGGCCAGACCCTTCTGCCGCTCGACCGGAAACGGCCCTTCGGGAACGCGCGCCGGGCGCTGGCGGCTCGATGCGTCGTCGACCATTGCGGGCAGTGCCGCTTCGAGCGGCGCGAAGAGGCGGTCCACCGTCGGCCGATCCAGCCCCGGCTGGAAACGGTCGAGCAGGGCGTCGTAGGGCTCGAGGCCCAGCCGGGCACCGCTGGCCGCGGCCGATTCGCGCGTCAGCTTCACCACCTCCTCGAGGTGCGGCCGCAATGCGGCGAAATCATCGGCGGCCCGGGCGTCGCGCCAGACCATCTCGCAGCCGTTGGCCGCCCGGGTGATCGCTTCCACCAGATCGACCGGCAGTGCCGTCGCCCGGTCGTGGGCGCGGGTCATCTCACGCAGATTGGCCGCCTGCCAGCCGTCCAGCTTCTCGTCCCGCGCCGCCTCGATCAGCGCGCCGGTATCGGACGCGGTGATCATCTCGTGCATCAGGCCGCTCAAGGTCGCCAACTGGTCGCCGCGGGTGGCGTTGGCGCCCCTGGGCATCGTCACGGCCTGATCCCAGTTCAGGATCGCCGCGGCGCCGGAGAGCCCGGACAGGCGCTCGAAACGGCGCTCAAGCGTGCGATAGGCGTCCATGACCGTGCTCCCTCGCCCGCCCCGACGTCGCGGCGGTCCACAAGATGAAGGACAAGAGCGCATAGAGCAGCACGCCCGTCGCCTGATGCGCGAACTGCGTCCATTGCGGCATCTCGAGGATGATCAGCACGCCGCCGAGGCCGATCTGCAGGGCGACGAGCAGCAGGGCCAGAGCGCCCGCCGCAGCCAGCCGCCGCTCACCGTCGACCCGTGCGGCCACGGCCAGGAGCAGGATCCCGATACCGGTCGCCGCGGCCCCCAGCCGATGGATGACATGGATGCGCACGAGCGGATCGTCGAGCGCCGGCAGGAACGAGCCATCGCAGCTCGGCCAGGCGTAGCAGGCGAGCGAGGCGCCGGATTTGGCTGTCATGGCGGCGGTCGTCATGGTGAGGATCGCACCGACCCAGACGATCGCCGCGAGCCCCGTCACATGCGCCGCCACGGGTGCCGGCGGATGCCGGCCCTCGCGCACGAAGAGCAGGATCAGCGTGGCGAACAGCAGCAACGCCGTGCCCAGATGCAAGGCCACCGACCAGGGGCTGTTGCGATCCAGCACCGTCACACCGCCCAGGCTCGCCTGCACCACCAGCAGCAGCAGCAGGACTTGTGCGATCTGCCAGCCGCGCGGGTCCGGCCGGCGGCGCCGCCAGGCCATGTAGCCGATCACCATCAGCGTCGGGCCGAGCACGATGCCGGCGACGAACCGGTGCACCCACTCCAGCATCATCTGGCCATAGGTGTAGCCGACCTCGCCCAGTTGGGCGAAATCCGCCGGTGTGAGCACCCACCGGCCATAGCAGGTGGGCCAATCCGGACAGGAGAGACCGGCGTTCTCCGCCCGCACCCAGCCGCCGAGCAGGATCAGGCCATAGGTCGTGACCGCGGCGAAGAGGAGCATGGCACGATAGGGGGTCATCGGCTCTCCTCCCGGGCCCGAACACGCCCGTAGGCGACATAGACGCCGACGAGCGCCGCGAACAGGCCGTACCAAGTGATCGCATAGCCCAGATGGTTGTTGGTCAGCACCGGACGCGCCGGCGCCGGCCGCGGCATCTCGCCCTCGACGGCCGAGCCCCCGCCGGCCGGCTCTGTGAGCTGCAGCACGAGCGGCTGGAGGCCGGCACCTCCTGTCTCCTCGACGAAGACGCGCTCGCCGCCGGGTGCGGCATCGGGCGTGAACATGTTCGCACCCCGTGGCGGCCGCAGAACACCCTCGAGCATCACCTCGCCGCGCAGGTCGAAGGCAGCGAGCGGACGGTCCTCCGGGATCCAGCCGCGATCGACCAGCCAGGACCGGCCCGCTTCGTCACGAAACACACCGAGCAACCGGCTGCCCGGCCTGCCCTCGCGGCCCTCGACCCCGAGCCGGCGCGAGCTTCCCGCCATCATCTTCGCTCGCAGCCGCACCGGCCGCCAGGCTCGAAGTGCGGCAGCGTCGGTCGTGGGCTCGACGAGCAGCGGTTCGGCCGCGAGCCCCGCCTCGATCTCGGCGATCAGCGTCTCCTTCCATGCGAGGCGGCGGACCTGCCAGGTGCCGAGCGCCAGCAACAGGATGCCGGCCAAGGCGACCGCCAGCGTCAGCGGCACCCCTGGACGAAAACCCGTCATCTCAGATGTGCCGGTCGGGCCGGTCGCCGTCGAACGAATGGCGCAGGTGTCGGTATTGCAAGGCGATCATCAGACCCTTGAGCGGCCGCATCGAGGCGAGGCAGCCGAGCGCCGCCAGCGGCAGCCAGACGAGCATGTGCAGCCACACCGGCCAGCCGTAGCGCACCTCGACGAGCAGAGCCGCACCGACGACGACGGCGCCCACGACCAGAACGATGAAGGCCACCGGACCGTCCCCGGAATCCTGCCCGGCCAGATCGAGATCACACACCGGACAGCGCGACCGCACGGCAAGAAAGCCTTCGAACAACGGCCCCTCGCCGCAGCGCGGACAGCGACCCCTCAGCCCGGCGGTAACCGGCGTCCGGTGCTCCATCCTAGCCTTGCGGGGTCACCGACCATTCGAGCGAGCCGCCCCAGACATAGACCCAGACGAACAGGAAGAGCCACACCACGTCGACGAAGTGCCA
>JAGREO010000021.1:0-5246 GCA_020446525.1 Geminicoccaceae bacterium
GCTTCTCGCCGGCCGAGAGCCCGTGCCGGAGGCGGGGCAGGGCGAGGTTGTTGCCTTGCGCGAGGATGCGGCGAAAGACGCCGGGAACCGCAGCGAAAACCGTGGCGTCGAAGCGCCGGGCAAGGAGGGGTAGCTGTTCCACCGCCACGCCTTCGGCGGGGATCAGCGCCGTCGCGCCCACGGCCCAGGGGTCGAAGAGCCCGACGCCGAGCGTATAGGTCCAGTTGAGCGCGCCTGCGTGCATCACCCGGTCCTCCGGCCCGATCGCGTGCCAGCCGACGCGCATCATGTGGCGCGCCCAGACGGCTCGGTGGGCATGCGCGACGGCGCGCGGGCTGCCGGAGGTCCCGGAAGTGAAGACGATGTAGGCCAGCCGGTCCGCGTCGCCCATCGCCCAGTCGTGCGCAGGACGGCCCTCGAAGCCGCGCAATTCCGCCTCGTCGAGTACCGGGCAGGGTGGCGCCTCGGGAAGCGCGGCGCCCGCCCCTGCGACGATGAGCGCCGGCCGGACCTGCGCGCAGAGCCGCGCCACCTCGGCCGCCGTCAGCCCAGCCGCAGTCGGCACCGGAACGAACCCGCC
This sequence comes from Geminicoccaceae bacterium, assembly GCA_020446525.1. Taxonomy (GTDB): domain Bacteria; phylum Pseudomonadota; class Alphaproteobacteria; order Geminicoccales; family Geminicoccaceae; genus JAGREO01. Next base: position 581 of record JAGREO010000021.1, read on the forward strand.
GGCGATCGCCCCGAGAAAGGCGAGCGAGGAGACTACACCGCCGGTTATAAATACAAAGCGTGGCATCAACCCTGAGTATCCAAGCTCACGGTCCTCGGCAAGGCTGCATCGTCACCGCGCACCGTTTTTCCCACGACCCGCACGCGGCGCGGCGGGCGGGCGACACCCCTCAGTCGGCGAGCGGGGCCGCGGGTTTGGCCGGCGCCGCCGGCAGCTCCAGGGGTGCCGGCGCGCTCTCGTCCTGCAGGATGGTCGAGGGACCACGGCCGGCGGCGGCGATGATGGCGAGTGCGAGGCTGGTGACGACGAACCCGCCGGCGAGGAAGGCCGTCGTCCGGGTCAGGAGGTTGGCGGTGCCGCGGCCGCTCATCATGCCGCCCATGGTGGAGCCGCCGAGGCCGCCCAGAGCGCCGCCTTCGCTGCGCTGGATGAGAATGACACCGACCATGGCCAGGGCCACGATCAGGTGGATGACGAGAAGAATGGTGCTCATGAGTCCTTCAGTTCCAAATCAGGCGTGCCGCGGGCGCCGTCGCCTTCGATCCGGGCGTGCCGGTGCGTCTTCAGGCACCGCCGCCGGCCGTGTAGATTCGCCAAAAGCCGTCCGCGTCCAGACTGGCGCCACCGACGAGGGCACCGTCGACATGCGCGATCGCCATGATGTCGGCGGCGTTGTCCGGCTTGACCGAGCCGCCATAGAGCAGCGGCGGCAGATCGCCCTCGATTCGTGGGCCGAGCATCTCGGCCAGGCGGGTGTGCGTTCGGCCGATCTCGTCCAGCGACGGCGTGCGGCCGGTGCCGATCGCCCAGACCGGCTCGTAGGCGATGACGAGGCTGTCGGCCTTGGCACCTCGGGTGAAGAGATCGAGCGGCAGGCTTCCGGCGATCTGGCGCTCGAGCACATCGAGCGTGCGGCCGCCGGCATACTCCTCCTCCGTCTCGCCGATGCAGACGATCGCGGTCAGGCCCGCCGCGAGTGCGGCACGGGTCTTGGCCTGCACCAGAGCGTCGTCCTCGCCCAGCCCGTGACGCCGCTCGGAGTGGCCGAGGATGACGGCGCCGGCGCCGGCGTCGCGCAGCATCGGTGCCGCGATCGAGCCGGTATGGGCGCCCGACGGCTTCTCGTGGCAGTCCTGTCCGCCCACCATGATACCCGTGCCGACCAGTCGTTGCGCCACCTGCGCCAGCAGGGTCGCCGGCGGGAAGACGCCGAGCGTGCCCGAGAGCTTGACGGCGCGTTCGGCCAGCCGTCCCGCCAGGGTCAGGCCGTCGGCACGCAGGCCGTTCATCTTCCAATTGCCGAGCACGAGCGGTCGCGGCAGAGCCATCGGCTGCATCTTTCCCGAGGAGCGGATCTTTCCTTCGCGCGAATCCGCGGCTACCTATCACAGCCGGCGCGGGGTTGCCAGTGCGACGCCGGGGCGAACCCGCGCGTCGCTGCCGGCGCATCGTCGGTATTTCCCGTCAACAGCCCAAGCGGTCCCCGATCATGCTCGACGCGATGCGCAGGCGTGCCTCAAGCTGGGTGGTACGCGTTCTCCTCGGCCTCTTGATCGTCAGCTTCGCGATCTGGGGTGTGGGCGACATCTTCCTCGGCCCGCGCGGCGGCGAGGTGGTGGCCGAAGTGGGCGATCTCGAAGTGACCTCGGCCGAGCTCGGGCGTGAATTCGAGGACCAGATCACCCGGCTGCGCCAGCAGTTCGACACGCCGATCGACCGGCCGCAGGCGCTGGCGCTGGGTCTGCTCGACCAGAGCCTGCAGCAGCAGGTGGCACAGCGGCTGGTCGACATGCACGGCCGCGAGCTCGGGCTCGGCGTCGCCGATGCGACGGTGCGCGCCCGTGTCACCGAGGATCCGCTGTTTCGCGGCGAAGGCGGGTTCGACCGGCAGCGCCTCGAACTCGTGCTGCGCTCCCAAGGTCAGAGCGAAGCGGCCTTCGTCGACGAGATACGCGACGAGGTACGCCGCGCCCTGCTGGTCGATGCGGTGAGTGGGATCACCGCCGCACCCGAGGCTCTGGCGCGTGCCCTCTACGCCTACCGCAACGAGAAGCGCCGGGCCGAACTGCTGAGAGTCGACGCATCGTCGATCGAGGTGGAGCAGCCGGACGAGGCGACGCTGCAGGCCTATCTCGAGGAGAACCAGGCGCAGTACGAGGCACCGGAATATCGCAGCGGCGTCCTGGTGGCGCTGCGACCGGCCGACATCGAGGACGAGATCACCATCGACGAGGAGAGCCTGCGCGAGGAATATGCGGCGCGCGAGCAGATCTACACCATCGCCGAGAAGCGCAAGGTCGGCCAGCTTCTGGCATCCGACAAGGAGGTGATCGAGCGCGCCGCCGAGGCCATCGAAGAAGGCTCGACCTTGGCCGAGGTCGCCGAGAGCATGTCGGCCGATGGCGTGGCTTATTCCTCGATCGGCCCACTCGGTGCGCGCGACCTGCCGGCGGCGCTGGCCGATCCGATCTTCGCGCTCGAGCCCGGCCAGCTCAGCGCGCCGGTGCAGAGTCCGTTCGGCTGGCATCTTTTCCGCCTGATCGACGTCGAGCCGGAGAATGTGACGCCGTTCGAGGAGGTGCGCGACGCGCTGCACGCCGATCTGGCGCACCGCAGGGCCGTGGCGGAGCTGCCCGATCTGGCGACCGCACTGGACGACGAGATCGCCGCCGGCTCGACCATCGAGGACGCGGCGCGAACGCTCGATCTCGAGCCGATCACGCTGGACAAGGTCGACCGCCGCGGCTTGGACGAGGCCGGCCAGCCGGTCGAGGGCGTGAGCGCACCGATCCTCGCCCAGTTCTTCACCGGTCGCGAGGGCGAGCCTTCCCTGATGGAACAGACCGACGACGGTTATTTCGTCTATCGGGTCGATTCGATCGAGGCGCCGCGCGCACGGACGCTGGACGAGGTGCGCGACGAGGTGGCGGCGGCGTGGATCGCCGAGCAACGGACGCAAACGGCGATGGAGAAGGCCGAGGCGCTGCTGGCGCGCGCCCGCGAAGGCATGACGCCCGCTGCACTCGTCGCCGAAGACCCGGCGACGCTCGAGCTCGAGACCACCGAGCCGATCGTCCGGGGTGCCCGCGGCAATCCCGCCGGCCTTTCGCCCGAGGCGGTGGACGCCCTCTTCGCCACGCCCGAAGGCGCTTTCGCCGATCGACCCTTCGCCACCGCCGGCGGCGCCGTGGTGCTGAGGACCGCCGAGGTGATCGAGGCCGGCACCGAGGGCGCCGACGCCACGGCGATCGACGGACTGCGCACGAGCATGGCGCGCGAGATGCGCGGCGATCTGCTGCTGCAATACGAGCAGGCGCTGCGCCGGCGGTTCCCGGTCGAGATCGACGAGGGAGCACTCCGGGCGCTGGCCAATTCGATGGAGCCGCGCTCGTGAGCGGCACGGTCGCAGAGAGGAGTCCCGATCGCGACGCCTTCAGGCAGGCCTACGCGGCCGGTCGACCGCAGGTGGTCTGGACCTCGCTGGTGGCCGATCTGGAGACGCCGGTCTCGGCGATGCTCAAGCTGGCCGAAGGGCGGCCCTACAGCTTTCTGCTGGAGAGCGTCGAGGGCGGGGCGGTGCGCGGCCGCTATTCGATCATCGGCATCAAACCGGATCTGATCTGGCGCTCGCGGGGCCGAGAGGTCGAGATCAACGCCCGGGCACGGATCGATCTCGACGCCTTCGAGCCCGCACCGGGGCCGCCGCTCGACAGCCTGCGGCAGTTGCTGGCGCGCTCGCGCATCGATCTGCCGGCCGAGCTACCACCGATGGCGGCCGGCCTCTTCGGACACATGACCTACGACATGGTGCGGCAGATCGAGCATCTGCCCGACCACAATCCGGATCGCCTGGGCCTGCCCGAGGCGGTGTTCATGCGCCCGACGCTGGTGGCGATCTTCGACAATATCGCCGATCGCGTGACCGTGGTGACGCCCGTCTACCCGCCCGACGGCGCCGATGCGGCATCCGGCGCCGACGCGGCCTACGACCTGGCGCTCGAGCGGCTGGCCGATGCGGAGGCCGATTTCGCCCGCGGTCTCAATCCGGTGGTCGCCCGAACCGACTCGCCGCATCCCGAGCCGCGCGCCAACATGACCCGCGACGCCTTCAAGGAGATGGTTGACAAAGCCAAGGAGTACATCCTGGCCGGCGACATCTTCCAGGTGGTGCCCTCGCAGCGCCTCGAGATCCCCTTCGAGCTGCCGCCTCTGGCCCTCTATCGGGCGCTGCGGCGGCTCAATCCGTCACCGTTCCTGTTCTTTCTCGATCTCGACGGCTACAGCCTGGTCGGCTCGAGCCCGGAAATCCTGGTGCGGCTGCGCGACGGTACCGTGACCATCCGGCCGCTCGCCGGCACGAGGCGGCGCGGCGCGGATGCCGAGGAGGACGCGGCGCTGGCGGCGGACCTCTTGGCCGATCCCAAGGAACTGGCCGAGCATCTGATGCTCCTGGACCTCGGCCGCAACGACGTCGGCCGGGTCGCGCAGATCGGCAGCGTGAAGGTGACCGCGCAGATGGAGGTCGAGTATTACAGTCACGTGATGCACATCGTCTCCAACGTCGAAGGCAAAATCCGCCCCGGTCTCGATGCGATCGACGCGCTGATGGCCGGCTATCCGGCCGGTACCGTTTCGGGCGCACCCAAGGTGCGGGCGATGGAGATCA
>JAGREO010000021.1:5252-20567 GCA_020446525.1 Geminicoccaceae bacterium
AGATCATCGACGAGCTCGAGCCCGAGCGCCGCGGCTTCTATGCCGGCACGGTCGGCTACATTTCCGCCGATGGCGACATGGACACCTGCATCGCCTTGCGCACGGCGCTTATCAAGGACGGGCGCATGTACGTTCAGGCCGGCGGCGGCGTGGTGGCCGACAGCGATCCCGACGCCGAATATGAAGAGAGCCTCAACAAGGCCAAGGCGCTGATCCGCGCCGCCGAGGAAGCCGTCCGCTTCGCCGGGCGGCGACGCTGACCCCGGCGCGTCACACCACGCGTCGCAGTTCCTCGCCCCGCTCGAAGGCTTCGAGCGCCTCGACGGTCTGCCGCCAGACCTCGGCGCGTGCCTCGTCGCTCGACCAGGCGACGTGCGGCGTGACGATCACGTCCGGGCGGTCGAGAACCTGCAACAGCGGATTGTCGTCCTTGGGCGGCTCGCTGGTGAGCACGTCGAAACCGAAACCGGAGATCAGCCCCTCCTCCAGCGCCCGAACCAGATCGGCCTCGTGCACCAGACCGCCGCGGGCCGTGTTGACGATCAGCGGCCGGCGCTTCATGGCCCTGAATTCCGGCATCGCCAGCATGTTCTTCGTTTTGGCCGTCAAGGGCGCGTGCAGCGTCACCACGTCGGCCTTCTCCAGCGCTTCGTCCCAGGGCGTATAGAGCGGACCGAGACCGTCGACGCCCTTGTGCGCGACGAAGTGCGGCTTCATGCCGAAGGCGCGGGCGATGTCGGCAACCGACTGGCCGATGCTGCCCTCGCCCATGATCGCGAGATAGGAGCCCGCCAGATCGCGGATCGGATAATCGAAGAAGCAGAACTGGCCGCTTTCCTGCCAGCGGCCGGCCTTCACGGCGGCGGCATAGGCGATCAGTGAGCGGCGCAGGGCCAGGATCAGGGCGAATGTGTGTTCGGGCACGGTATTGACCGCATAGCCGCGGACGTTGGCGACCGCGATGCCGCGCTCCCGGCAGGCGTCGGTGTCGATCACGTCGTAGCCGGTGGCAGCGATCGAGATCGCCTTGAGCCTGCTCGCCCTCTCGAGCGCCGCCTCGCGGATCGGCGCCTTGTTGGTGATCACCATGTCGGCGTCGGCGATCCGCTCGGCCACCTGCTCGGGCGCCGTGGCATCGTGCGCCACCCATTCGTGGTCGAAGGAGGGACGGTGCAGGGGCACGTTGGGGCCGACGGTATCACGGTCGAGAAAGACGATCTTGGTCAAGGTGCGCGCTCCCTCATGTCGTTCGTCGCTGCATTCGTGCCGCAAGGCGGTGCGCCGTCCGGGACGGCCGCCCTTGCCAGCGGAGCCCCCGTTTGGCATCAACCGGCCGGACGGGCAAGCGCCCCGGTCGCGCGGCGGATCGAGCGACGAGCCGCATCATCCCTGCAACCCTCATGCGGTGTGGCGTCATGATCCACGAGCTTCGTGTCTATCACTGCGCGCCGGGCAAGCTGCCGGCGCTGCTCGAGCGCTTCGAGACCATCACGCTGAAGATCTGGGAGCGCTTCGGCATTCGCCAGGCAGGGTTCTGGACCGTGGCGATCGGCGACAGCAATCAGGCGCTCTACTATCTCCTAGAGTGGCGATCGCTCGCCGAGCGGGAGGAGAAGTGGAATGCCTTCATGGCGGACCCCGAATGGCAGGAAAAGCGTGCGGACACCGAGGCCAAGGGCCCGCTCCTGACCCACGTCACCAACCAGATACTCCAGCCGACCCGCTTTTCCGCCGTCAAATGATTTCGGCTCTACGCTACATGTTGGGATAGTTCGGCCCGCCGCCGCCTTCGGGGGTCACCCAGACGATGTTCTGTGTCGGATCCTTGATGTCGCAGGTCTTGCAGTGGCAGTTCTGCGCGTTGATCTGCAGGCGCGGGTTTTCCCCGTCGGCGTCGCGGACGATCTCGTAGACCGCGGCCGGGCAATAGCGCTGTTCCGGCGCGTCATATTCGGGAAGGTTGATACGGATCGGCACCGTCGGGTCCTCGAGCGTCAGGTGCGCCGGCTGATTCTCCTCGTGATTGGTGTTGGAGATGAAGACCGATGAAACGCGGTCGAAGGTGATGACGCCGTCGGGCTTGGGATAGTCGATCCTGGGCGCGTCCGAGGCCTTTTGCAGCGTCTCGTGGTCGGCGCCGTGATGCGAGAGGGTCCAGGGGGCCCGGCCGCGGAAGAGGTAGGTGTCCACCGCGTTGAGCGCCAGCGCCGGCAGCAGGCCCCAGCGGAAGGCGGGCCGGACGTTGCGGACGCCGCGCAGCTCCCGATAGAGCCAGCTTTCGCGAAACCGCCTGGGGTACGAACTGAGGACCGGGTGGTCCTCGTCGCCGGCCAGCGCCTCGAAGGCCGCTTCGGCCGCGAGCATGCCGGACTTCATCGCCGTGTGGGTACCCTTGATCTTGGGCACGTTGAGGAAGCCGGCGCAATCGCCGATCAGCGCACCGCCGGGAAAGACGAGCTCGGGCAGGGATTGCAGCCCGCCTTCGGAGAGCGCCCGGGCGCCGTAGGAGACACGACGGCCGCCCTCGAGCAGCGGCCGGACGCGCGGATGCAGCTTGAACCGCTGCATTTCCTCGAACGGCGAGAGATAGGGGTTGCGGTAGTCGAGACCGACGACGAAGCCGAGCGAGATCTGGTTGTTCTCGAAGTGATAGAGCCAGGAGCCGCCATAGGTGTCCATCGCGAGCGGCCAGCCGATGGTGTGCACGACCTTGCCCTCTTCGTGCCTTGCCGGGTCGATCTCCCAGAGTTCCTTCACGCCCAGGGCATAGGTCTGCGGCTCGGCGTCGCGGCGCAGGTCGAAACGCTCGAAAAGCGTGCGGGTGAGCGAGCCGCGGCAGCCTTCGGCGAAGAGTGTGCAGCGGGCGCGCAACTCCATGCCGGGCTGGTGGTTCGGGCCGGGCGTGCCGTCCTTGTTCAGCCCCATGTCGCCGGTGGCCACGCCCGCCACACGACCCGCCTCGTCGTAGAGTACCTCGGCGGCGGCGAAGCCCGGATAAACCTCCACGCCCATGCCCTCGGCCTGCTCGGCCAGCCAGCAGCAGAGATTGCCCAGGCTGACGATATAATTGCCCTCGTTGTACATCTGCGGCGGGGTCGGCAGCCGGAAGGCGTGGTTCTCGGTCAGGAACAGGAACTCGTCCTCGCGCGCCGCGACGTTCAGGGGCGCGCCCTTCTCCTTCCAGTCGGGGATGAGTTCGTTCAGCGATCGGGGCTCGACCACCGCGCCCGAAAGGATGTGGGCACCCACCTCCGAGCCCTTCTCGATGACGCAGACGGAAAGCTCGCGATCCTGTTTCCCGGCCAGTTGCATCAGGCGGATGGCGGCGGCGAGCCCGCTCGGGCCAGCACCGACGACGACCACGTCGAACTCCATCGATTCGCGTTCGGCTGCACTCGTCATCGGGCCTCCATCCGTGGGCGTGGCGTTTCTGGCGCTGCAGTTTGCATGTTTCCACCGCCCCCGCAAAGGCGTGGGACCGTGCTATATTGCCTTCAGATGCGGTGCGAGAGTCCGAAGTGGGAGAGAAAGTCATGGCCGAGCGGGCACTACGGGAACCGCCTTCGCACCAGACGCCGATTGGCGGGGTCGAGGATTTTCTCGATTGGGCGGAGCGCCAGCAGGAACGATACGAGTTCGTCGGCGGCCGTGTTCGAGCAATGGCCAGCGCGACCGTCGAGCATTCCACGATCGCCGCAAACGTGCTGGTCGAACTGGGAAGTCGTCTGCGGGCCGGCCCCTGTCGACCTCGGGATGGATCTGCAGGCGTGCGTCAGGGCGAAAACTTCCTCAGTCCCGACGTCACGGTGAGTTGCGTGCCCGAGTCCGGCCGCACGCTGCGGCATCCGGTTCTGATCATCGAAATCCTTTCGCCCTCGACCGCCAATGTGGACCGCGGCGAGAAATGGACGCTCTACCGCACCCTGGAGAGCTTGCGACACTATCTCCTGATCGAGCAGCACCGCATGGCGGCCGAGCTTCTGAGCCGGAATGACGCGGCCGACGCGTGGACGCTGTCGCTGCACGAGGGCGCCGACGCAGTTCTGCGCCTCGACGCGCTCGACGTGAGCCTGCCACTGAGCGAACTTTACCGCGGCATCGACTTCGAAGCGCCGGCCGCCTGAACGGCGTCAGCCGGCCGGTGTGGGTGGCGTTTGTCCGGGGGGTGGCGGCGTTCGCCCGGGCGGCGGTGGCGGTGTCGCGAGGCTCGGCTCACCTTCGCCGGCCCGCATCCAGCGCAGCCCGACGAGCACGGCCGCGGCGACCGCAACCAGGCTCGCCGCCAGCAGCGGACGGAAGATCAGCCAGCCCAGCGCAATGGTCACGAGGCCGATCGCCAGGGCGAGCAGGGCGGCTGCCGGCAGCAGAAGGCGGGCGGCGAGCATGCCGACCCACGGGATCATCCGGCCGATCCGGCGCAGAACGATCCACATGCCGACGAAGATCGACAGGGTCAGGGCGAAGCGCAGACCCCAGGTGAGGCGCCACTCCTCGTCGCGGGCGTCGGCGAGCAGCGTCGCGGCATCGAGTGCCTCCGGCCTGGCGAAGGCGACGGTCTCGCCGTTGGCGGCTTTCCAATCGCCGATGGTGCCGTTCTCCAGCCGGCCCATGACGCTCAGCGTTGCGGCGTCGACCATGGTGAAGAAGACGCGCACGTCGCCGATCTCCGGCGCCCCCGGTGCGCCCGTGCCGGCCCACAGCAGACCGTCGCGCGCGCCCAGCGTGACACCCTCGATCGTCCGGTTGCCGCCGGGCGGAACGGCGGCATCCGCTTCGAGCCGTTCGATCAGCGAGCCGCCGATGGCGTAGCGGCCGATGGTGACGAGATCGGCCGTGAAGCGCTCGCTGGCGAAAGGCGGTGCGTCCGGGTTTTCGTGCCCCAGCATGGCCCGGAAGTGCTCGGAGGGAATGCGGCCCTCGACCCAGACCTTCTCGTGGCGAAAGCGCTCGTCATCGGCTTCCTGCCGCAGTTCGCGCCATTGATACATCTCGACCGTGCGATCGAGCCGCGGTCCGCTCACCGCCACGTCGAAGAGCCGGTCGCGCGGCGGGCCCTCGACGACCACCGGTCCGACCAGGTGAACGAGGGCACCTTCGAGGCCGGGATCGACCCTGTCCGGCTCGATCGTCACGACGGCGCTCTGCGCCTCGGCCAAGGCGGCATGGCGGTGCGCCGAGCGCCATTCGTTGTAGAAGAGTCCGCCCACGCCGCCAGCGATGAACAGACCGCCGAGGACGAAAGCACCCACCCGTCTCTTGCCGGCCATGTTCCATCCCCGCCTGCTCGTCGCACGAAGGCGGTGCTGTGCCACAAGAGCGCGGGCCGGGAAAGCGACGGTGCGCAGGATCGTCGAAACAGCTATAGAGCGTCGTCGAACTGCGGTCCCTTGGTACGACTTCGCGCTTTGGTCCGGTGTGCCCGGGCACGCGAGAAGCCCCGGGAGAAGCGATGAAGCTGGTGCTCTACAAATTGCATCCCGAGGCGCCGATGATCGAGCCGGCTCCGATGGAGCGCGCATGGATGGACGCGACGCCGCAGCAGTTCGCCTATCGCTGCCTGCCGCTCAACATCGCCAACGCCTGCGGCTGGGTGATCCGCTCGCCGGTGGCGTTCAAGGCGATCTGGGACGGCAAGCCCGGCAAGGAGGCGATCCGCATCGGCTCGAACGGTCCGGCTCATCTGTTGCCGCTCAGCCATTTCGGCAGCGGCGTGCTCACCTTCCACGTCAACGCCCTGTTCCGCACCGAACCCGGCATCAATCTCTTCGTCGGCGGTCCGCCCAACGCGCCCAAGGATGCCATCCAGCCGCTCTCGGGAATCGTCGAGACCGACTGGGCGCCCTACACCTTCACGATGAACTGGATCTTCACCCGGCCGGGCGTGCCGATCCGCTTCGACGAGGGCGAGCCCTTCTGCTTCTTCTTTCCGCTCGACGTCGCCATGGTCGAAGCGGCGCAACCCGAAGTTCGCGAGATCGCCGACGAGCCTGCACTGCAGGCCGCCTATGGCGACTGGTCGGCGAGGAGAACGGCCTTCAATGAGGAATTGATGATCGAAGGCTCGCAGGCGCGCACCGAGAAGTGGCAGAAAGGCTACTTCAAGGGCAGGAACCCGGACGGCAGTGCCCAGACGCCCGAAGGCGCCGCGTTCAAGCACCGGACCAAGGTGCGTCTGCGGCCCTTCGTGTGACCCTCCGCACACAGAGGGCACTCTCGGCGGCACTCGACCGGCTTGCCGAACGGGATGCCGACGTGGCGTCGGCGCTGGCGCGGTTCGGGCATCCGGCGCCACGCCATCGCGAGCCGGGGCTCGAAACCCTGTTGCGGATCGTGATGGCGCAACAGGTATCGGTCGCCGCGGCCGCGACCCTTTGGCGACGGCTCGAGACGGCGCTCACCGGCGAAGTGACGGCCGAGCGGCTGCTCGAAGGCGGCACGCCCCTGCTCCGCGGTATCGGCATGAGCGGGCGCAAAGCCGACTACGCCCTAGGCCTGGCCGGGGCGGTGGCCGAGGGCCGTCTCGACATCGAAGGGCTGGCTACGCGCGACGACGCGTCCGTCGCACGCGAGATCACCGCGCTGCGCGGTTTCGGCCCCTGGAGTGCCGAGATCTATCTGCTCTTCTCGCTCGACCGGGTCGACGTCTTTCCCGCCGACGATCTGGCGCTTCAGGTCGGCTTTCAGCGTCTGCGCCGGCTCGAGCGACGGCCGAGTGGACGAGAACTCCGCGCTGCGGTCGAGCCCTGGAGTCCTGGGCGCGGTGCCGGTGCCGTCCTGCTCTGGCACATCTACGGCAGTGCGACGCTGGACCCGGCCGGCGGCGCCCCGCTTGTCTCCGGAGAGCCCCTCTGCTAGATCACGTTCGGCGGGAAACTCGGCTCATCACCGCAACTTAGCGTCTGCACCCCGTCCGCTCCGGAGCGGTCCATCGGAGGATCGTGCCCGAGGACCACGGCGTCCGGCCTCGCCCCGCCCTGCCGCCGCCATCAGCGAAAGACCAGAGAACTTGGCCGTCACCGATCCGCCTTCCAGCTCCGATCCCGGGGGCTTCGAGCCCAAGAGCTACGACGTCGTCCCGATCGAAGACGAGATGAAGCGCTCCTACCTCGATTACGCTATGAGCGTGATCGTCAGTCGGGCGCTGCCGGACGTGCGCGACGGACTCAAGCCGGTGCAGCGGCGCATCCTCTACGCCATGCGCGCCGGCGGCTACGACATCGGCCGGCCACACCGCAAATCGGCGCTGATCGTCGGCGACGTGATGGGCAAGTACCACCCGCACGGCGACGGCGCCATCTACGACGCCATGGTGCGCATGGCCCAGGACTTCACCATGCGGCTGGTGCTGATCGACGGCCAGGGCAATTTCGGCTCGATGGACGCCGATCCGCCGGCGGCGATGCGCTACACCGAGGCGCGGCTGGCCAAGCCCGCGGCCGCTTTGCTCGACGACATCGACAAGGACACGGTCGATTGGCGGCCGAACTACGACGAGAGCATCGACGAGCCGCAGGTCCTTCCCGCCCAATATCCCAACCTTCTGGTCAATGGCGGCGGCGGCATCGCCGTCGGCATGGCNNNCATTCCGCCGCACAATCTGGGCGAGATCATCGACGCATGCCTGGCGCTGATCGACCGGCCGGATCTCGAGACCGCCGAACTGATGGAGATCGTCCAGGGGCCGGATTTCCCCACCGGCGGCATCGTGCTCGGCCGCGCCGGCATCCATCAGGCCTATACGACCGGACGCGGCAGCATCGTCATACGCGGCCGCTGCTACGTCGAGGAGGTCCGGAAGGACCGTCAGGCGATCATCGTCACCGAGGTGCCCTACCAGGTCAACAAGGCCCGCATGATCGAGCGCATGGCCGACGTGGTGAAGGAGAAGCGGGTCGACGGCATCTCCGATCTGCGCGACGAGAGCGACCGGCACGGCATCCGCGTGGTGATCGAGGTGCGTCGCGACGCCGATCCCGAGGTGGTGCTGAACCAGCTCTACAAGTTCACGACGCTGCAGACGAGCTTCGGCATCAACATGGTGGCCCTGAACGGCGGCCGGCCGATGGTAATGACGATCCTCGAGGTGCTGCAGGCGTTCCTCGAGTTCCGCGAGCTGGTGATCCTGCGGCGTACCGCCTTCGATCTCGCCAAGGCGCGCGAGCGGGCGCACATCCTGGTCGGTCTGGCCGTCGCGGTCGCCAATATCGACGAGGTCATCGCCTTGATCCGCGCGGCTCCGGATCCGGCCACCGCCAAGGCCGGCCTGATCGAGCGGCCCTGGTCGGCGGAATCGATCCGCCCGCTGCTGCTGCTCGTCGAGCCGCCCGGCGAAGGTGAGGTCGAGGTCGAGAGCTATCGGCTCTCCGAGGCGCAGGCACAAGCGATCCTCGATCTCCGGTTGCAGCGGCTGACCGGCCTCGAGCGCGAGAAGATCGGCGACGAACTCAAGGAGATCGTTGTCCGTATCGAGGAGCTGCTGCGCATTCTCAACGATCGGGAGCGGCTGCTGGAGGTGATGCGCGAAGAGCTAATCTCGGTGAAGGAGCGCTTCGCCGATCCAAGGCGGACCTTCATTGATCTGGACGCCGAACTCGACATCGACATCGAGGATCTGATCCCGCGCGAGGACATGGTCGTGACAGTGACCATGAAGGGCTACATCAAGCGGGTGCCGCTCTCGACCTATCGCGCCCAGCGCCGCGGCGGCAAGGGGCGGGCCGGCATGCGCACGCACGACGACGATTTCGTCAGCCGCATGTTCGTCGCCGTCACCCACACGCCGGTCCTGTTCTTCTCGAGCCTGGGGCGGGTCTACAAGCTCAAGGTCTACAAGCTGCCGCTCGGCAACCCGCAGGCCCGCGGCAAGGCGATGATCAACATGTTCCCGCATCTGGCCGAGGGTGAGACGATCACCGCCATCCTGCCGCTGCCCGAGGACGAGGAGAGCTGGAGCGAGCTTTCGGCCTTCTTCGCCACCGCCAGGGGCAAGGTGCGCCGCAACGATCTCTCCGACTTCACCCGCGTACCGGCGACCGGCAAGATCGCCATGGGCCTGGACGAGCACGACCGGCTGATCGGCGTCGACGTCTGCGACGACGGCCACGACGTGCTGCTGGCGATGGCCGGCGGCAAGGCGATCCGTTTTCCGGTCGAGAGCGTGCGGGTGTTCAAGTCGCGCACCTCGGAAGGCGTGCGCGGCGTCGAGCTCGCTTCGGGCGACGAGGTGATCTCGATGTCGATCGTCGACCATGTCGAGTTGACGACCGAGCGGCGCGACGAATTCATCCGCAACCGCAACGCCCTGGCGCGCGGCGAGATCGCCGAGCCGGTGCTCGAGCTGCTGACCGCCGACGAATTCGAGAAGCTGCGCGAGAAGGAGCAGATGCTGCTGACGATCACCGTCAACGGCTACGGCAAGCGGACCTCGGCCTACGAATATCGTGTGACCAACCGCGGCGGTCAGGGGATCATCAACATCGAGACCTCCGAACGCAACGGCAAGGTCGCCGCCACCTTCCCGGTCGACTCGGGCGATCAGGTGATGCTGACGACGGACAAGGGGCAGATGATCCGCATCCCGGTCGAGGGCATCCGTGTCACGGGGCGCAACAGCCAGGGTGTCACGCTGTTCTCGACGGATGCCGAAGAGCACATCGTCTCGGCGGCCCGCCTGAGCGAAGCCGAGGGCGGCGAGGACAATGGTGTCGATGCCGACGAGCAGCCCGGCACCGCGGGCGACGCCGACGCCTGACGAGACGGGACGCTTGAATACCGGGCCGGACAGGTTCATGCTGCAGCGCAGCAGAAGACCACCGGGGGACATCGATGCATCACGTCCGCACGGGGATCTACCCGGGCACCTTCGATCCGATCCACAACGGCCATCTCGACGTCATCCGCCGGGCGACGGTGCTGGTCGACCGGTTGATCGTCGCCGTCGCCATCAATGCCGGAAAGGACCCGCTTTTCACGCTCGAGGAGCGCACGCGGCTGGTCGAGGTCGAGATCGAGGCGCTGATGGCGGCCGACGCCGCCAACGGAACGCGCATCGAGGTGCGCCCGTTCGAGAGCCTGCTCGTATCGTTCGCCGCGGAAATGAACGCGGCGGTGATCGTCCGCGGCCTGCGCGCGGTGTCCGATTTCGAATATGAATTCCAGATGGCCGCGACCAACAAGCGGCTGCATCCCAGGATCGAGACGGTCTTCCTGACCGCATCGGAAACCAACCAGTTCATCTCGTCCCGGTTCGTCAAGGAGATCGACAAGCTGGGCGGCGACGCTTCGAGCTTCGTCTCGGCCAACGTGCTGCGCGCGCTGGCCCGCGTCCGCAATCGCTGAGGCCGAACCGCCCGCCGGCTCAGCCTTTCAGTGCCCCCTGCGCGACCAGGCGCTGGGCACGCATCGCGGCCAGCAGCAGGTTCATGTCGGAGCCGAGCAGGACGAAGCCGAAGCCCATGGGCAGATAGCGGGCGAGCAGCGGCCGGGTGTAGATGCCGCCCAGCCCCACCTTCTTGTCGACCGCGGCGGCGGCGGCGATGACCTTCTCGTAAGCCGCTGCGATACGCGGGTTCTCGAACTCGCCCGGAATGCCCATCTCGATCGCCAGGTCGTTGCTGCCGATCAGCAGCATGTCGACGCCTTCAACGGCGGCGATCGCCTCGACATTGTCGAGGGCTTCCGGGCTCTCGATCATCGCGCAGAGCAGCGTCTCCTCGTTCGCCCGCGCCATGGTCTCCGCCACCGGCAGCGCCTGATAGCCCAGTTGCGGCAGGATGCCGCCCAGCGAACGGCGGCCCTGCGGCGCGAAGCGGCAGCGTTCGACGAAGGGCCGGATCTCCTCCACCCGGTCGACGTGCGGCACGACGATACCGCCCGCTCCCGCATCGAGCAGCCTCGAGGCCACGGTCGGGTCCTTGCCCGGCACGCGCACCAGCGGTGTGACCCCGGCGAGCGATGCAGCGACCGAGAGCTCACAGGCGAAATCGGCATGGATCGGGTTGTGCTCCATGTCGACGAAGAGCCAGTCGAGGCCGACGGCCCGCGCCAGGGCGGCGATTTCGGTGGAACGGGCCACCCGCGTGCCGAGCCCGAAGAGCACCTCGCCCGCGGCCATACGCGCCCGCATCGATCCGCCGCCCCACATGCGCTCGCCCGTCATGTTTCGTCCTCCCCGATCACGCTTCAGGCACGATCATCTAGCACGACCCCGGGCCCGTGTGCAGGGGCCGAGGCCGCGCTCTTCGCCACCCCGGGCGGCGAAGAGCGGTGGCGCGTCGGGTCCGATCCCGCTTCCTTCACACCTCAGGCACGCGGATCGATGTGTGCGCTCCCACGCGCCACGGCCGGAATGTCCACGCGGTTGATGCCCAGATCGTCGAGCTCGCGATCGCTCAGACGGCTCAATTCACGCACCGTCTCGCGATAGCGGCTCTGCTCCCGAAGGTAGCCCGCGAAGCGCGCCCCGAGCGGAAGCTCCTTCGAACCGTCACGCGTGGAAGCCAGCATGCCGATGAAGGCGAAGGGGTTGATCAATTGGAAGTTCATCATGGTCTCCGTTGGGCAGGTCCGATATCGAAAGGCAATCGGCCTCTCACGATCCCCCATGTGGCAGGCGCGACGGCTTCGGTGAAGCCACTCTTTTGCACTGCAGCATTGCACGTCCGGGACGCTGCAACGTCGTTCTCGTCGCGTAGAGGTTGAAAAGTTGCAGTGCTCGTGCTCAGCCTTGGGCGGGGTCGGCGAGTTCGGCGCGGACCACCATGCGGACGAGCTCCGCCACACTGCCGGCGCCGGTCTTGGCCATGACGTGCTGACGATGGATTTCGACCGTCCGGGGGCTGAGCTCGAGCAGACCGGCGATCTGCTTGCTGGCGAGACCCCGGCTCACCATGCTCATCACTTCCGTCTCGCGCGGCGTCAGACGTGCGAGTATGGCGCGCGCCTCGTCGCGCCGGGTGCGTCGCGCGCGCCGCCCGGCGGCCAGTTCCGCGGCGCGTTCGACCGCCGAGAGGATGCGGGTGTCGGAAAAGGGCTTCTCGACGAAATCGACGGCACCCCGATGCAGCGCCCGCACCGCCATCGGCACGTCGCCGTGACCGGTGATCATGACCACACCGGCATCGGGAGCGGCGCGACCGAGCGGCTCGAGCAGCTCCAGCCCGCCGATCTCCGGCATGCGCATGTCGAGCAGCACGACGTCCACCTCCACCTGGTCCAGCGCCTCGAAGAGGGCGGGGCCCGAGGCGAAGGTATGGATCCGGTGGCCGGCCGTCTCCAGCAGAACCGTCAGCGCGTCGCGAACCGCCTCGTCGTCGTCGACGACCGCGATCACGATCGGCGGTCGATTGGGAGTAGTGTCAGGCGTCATGGGCGGTTCCCGCGGGCAAGGTGAAGGTGAAGAGCATGCCGCCGCTTTCGCCGGGCCCGGCCGTCAACCGGCCGCCATGCGCTTCGACGATCGAACGGGAGATCGAAAGGCCGAGCCCGAGCCCGCCCGGCTTGTCGCTGGAAAAGGGCTCGAACAGCCGGGCACGGCGATCGGCCGAAAGACCGGGACCGTCGTCGGCGACGTCGACCGCGACCATGGCCGCCTCGCGGCGCAGGCGGAGCGTGAGATGCTGTGCCTTCCGGCCGGCCATCGCCTCGATCGCGTTGCGCACGAGATTGAGGACGACCTGCTGGATCTGCACGCGATCGATCCTCAATGCCGGCAGCTCCGCTTCCACGTCCATGCGAACGGCGAGCGAGCGATCCGCGCCCAGCGTCGCCAGCGTCAGGGCCTCCCGCACCACCACCGCGAGGTCGAGCCGCTCGCGCACCGGCCGGCTCTTTTCGAAGAGACGCCGCAGGCCGCGGATCACGTCGCCCGCACGTTCCGCCTGAGCCGCGATCTTGGGCAGCGTCTGTGCCAGCCGCTCGCGCGCGGCCGCGTCGTCGCTCGTCATCAGCCGGCGGCAGGCGGCGGCATAGCTGGCGATCGCCGCCAGCGGCTGGGTCAGTTCGTGGGCGATCGCCGCCGATATCTCACCCATCGTGCTCACCCGTGCGGCGTGCTGCAGCTCGCGCTCGAGCTCCTGCCGACGCGCCTCGCTCCGGCGCAGCCGCCGTGCGGCCGCGTCCTGGGCCGTCACGTCGCGCAGCACCACCACGCAACCCGCCGGACGTCCGCTCTCGTCGACGATGCGGGCACTCGACACCTCGACCTCATGCCGGCGATCCCGCCGATCGACCAGTCTCGTGCGGGTGCCGTCGGTCATGGCGAACAGCGCGTCGGCGCTCGTGACGACCGCGCCGCGGGTCTCGAGGCGGAAGAGTTCGGCGACCGCCCGGCCCTGCGCCAGATGGCTCTCCCAGCCGATCAGTTCGGCGCCGGCCGGATTGACGTAGTCGACGCGCTCCTCGGCGTCGACGGCGATCACGGCATCACCGATCGCCCGCAGGGTCATCGCCGCGCGTGCCCGTTCGGCGGCCGCCCGTCGCTGCATCTCGAGGCCGAGCAGGGTCGTCCAGGCGACGAGGCACACCGTCGCCGCCACGAGAGCCGGTGCCGGTGGAAACCACACACCCTGAATTTGCAGCAGCATCGCCGCGAGCACGATCAGAGCCGGTGCGACGATCGCACTCAGCGCCACACTCGCGCCGATCGAGCCGAAGCCCAGAACGATCGCCGCGACGATCGCCGCGGAAAGCACCGCGTGCGGTGCCACGGCGATCCGGCGCCACATGACCCCCGCCCGCAGAGCCTGCAGCATGTGCGCATGCACCAGCACACCGGGCAGGCGTTCCGCCGAACCGCCGATCGGCGTGGCGAAGGTCGGTGCGAGACCCGGTGCCGTGGCGCCCACGAGCACGAGGCGCCCTTCGAGCAGCCCCGGCTCCACGCGTCCTTCGAGCACCGCGGCGAAGGGAAGGACGAGAATGCGGCTGCGCGCGGAGAAGGGCACCAGATCACCGTCGGGCGAATGACCGGCCCCGCCCGCAGCCTCCAGCAGAACCTGCGTGAGCATCGGCGGCACGGGCGCCGCCGCGCGATCCGTCGCACGCGGCAGGCGACGGACCACCCCGTCGGCGTCGGCTATGAAGCCCACCCGACCGGTCAGCGCGCCGTGCTCGACGAACAGGGCGAGCGGCGGCACCGGACGGCCCTGTGGCGATGGCGGATCGAGAACCGGCAGCACCACCGGACCGAAGCGCTCGATCGCCGCTGCGAAAGCGGCGTCGGCGCCCGTATCGTCGCTTTGCGGCTCGTTGAAGATGATGTCGAAGGCGACCGCGCGGACACCTTCCGCCGCGAGCCCGTCGAGCAGCCCGGCATAGAACCGCCGGGACCAGGGGAAACGACCCATGCGCGCCAGACTGGTCTCGTCGATGGCGACCACCGCTATGCCCGAATCGGACCCGATATGGTCGGGGATGGCTTCTTCGGGCGGCGGTGTCCAGGCGCGCGCGGCGAGGTCGTAGAGCAGCAGATCGATGCGCGCGGTGAGGCCGCTCACGGCCAGCAGGAACGCCAGTGCGGCGCCCGCCGCGGCCACCGCCGCACGCCTCGGATCCGCACCGATCATCGCAGCACCGGACGCTCGGCGCGGGCAGCGGGTGGAGAGCGCCCCGAATCGGTGCTGCCGGCTGGTCGAGCCATGTCGAATCTCGAAAAGATGCCGCCGGAGCATACTCGGTCGCACGAGCCGGGCAAGAAGGCGACCGTGACGCCGTCTCTCGCCGCTCTCGCGTGACCATCGACGCATGCGCCGGCGGCCAATAACGACGCGATCGGGTGAGCCGATCCGCTAGCGGTCGTCGATCCGACCGATGAGACCATCCTGACCGAACGAAAGGTGCGAGAAAATACGTCCGACTACCTAGAGCCGACGCCGGCCCCGGGGGCGGTCAGGTCGCGTGCGTCTCGATCAGTCCGCGAAAGGCCTCGTAGACATTGGCGTTGGAGGCGACCAGCGTGCCTTCCTCGAGAAGGGCTTCGTCGCCTTCGATCCGGCCGACACGGCCGCCGGATTCGCGGATGACGAGAATGCCCGCGGCGACGTCCCACGGCTTGAGCCCGTACTCCCAGAACGCGTCCTGGCGGCCGGCGGCGATCCAGGCCAGATCGAGCGATGCCGTGCCCAGCCGCCGCAGACCGGAACACCGGTCGGCTACCGCGTTCATCTGGGCCGAAAAGCCCTTCTCGCGGCCTTTCCACTGCTGCACGGGCAGGCCGCAGCCGACGAGGCACGCGGCGAGATCGCCGCGCGACGAGACGCGCAGACGGCGATCGTTCAAAAACGCGCCGTCGCCGCGCTCGGCGGTGAACATTTCGTC
>JAGREO010000190.1 GCA_020446525.1 Geminicoccaceae bacterium
TGAAGATGCCGGTGCATTCCAGCACGATATCGACTCCGAGACTGCCCCAGGGCAGCTTGCCCATGTCGCGTTCGGAGAGCACCCGGATCGGCCCGGTGCCGACGTCGAGGCGGTCGCCGTCGAACCGCACCTCGCCCTTGAAGCGGCCGTGCACGCTGTCGTAGCGGAAAAGATGCGCATTGGTGGCGGGCGGTGCGAGATCGTTGATCGCCACCACCTCGACATCGTCGCGGCCGTGCTCGACGATCGCCCGCAGTATGTTGCGACCGATGCGGCCGAAGCCGTTGATCGCCACCTTCACAGCCATGCTCGTTCCCCTTCGTCTCGGAAAGTCAGATCAATGCGCGGACGCGCTCGGCGACCTTTTCGGCGGTAATGCCGAAATGGGCAAAGAGTTCTTCGGCCTCGCCGCTCGCTCCGAAGCTGCGCATGCCGATCACGTCCTCCTCGGATGCGACGTAACGCGTCCAGCCGAACGGCGTTCCGGCCTCGACCGCGACGCGCGGTGCGTCCCCAAGAACCTCGCTTCGATAGGCGGGATCCTGTCGCTCGAAAAGCTCCTGACACGGCATCGAGACCACCGCGACGTCGATGCCGGCGTCGGCCAGAAGCGCACGGCCGGCGAGCGCGACCTCGACTTCCGAGCCGGTGGCGATGATCGTCGCGGCGCGCTCGCCTTCCGCTTCCTCCAGCACATAAGCGCCGCGGGCGCTCAGATTCTCGCGCCGGTGCTCGGTGCGCAGCGTCGGCAGGTTCTGCCGGCTCAACGCCAGGGTCGAGGGGCCGTCCTCGTTGCAAAGGGCCGCCAGCCAGCATTCGGCCGTCTCCACCGCATCGGCCGGGCGGAACACCTTCATGTTCGGCATCGCCCGCAGGCTGGCCAGATGCTCGATCGGCTGGTGCGTCGGTCCGTCGCCGCCCAGACCGATCGAATCGTGCGTCGCGACGAACAGCACACGGATGCCCATCAGCGCCGCCAGCCGCAGAGAGGGGCGGCAATAGTCGGAGAAGGTGAGGAAGGTGCCGCCATAGGGAATGACGCCGCGGTGCAGCGCCATGCCGTTCATCGCCGCCACCATGGCGTGCTCGCGGACACCGAAATTGACGTAGCGGCCGCTGAAATCGTCGGCCGTGACGGGCGGTGTGGCCTTGGTGTTGGTGTTGTTCGAGCCGGTCAGATCGGCTGAGCCGCCGACCATTTCGGGAACCGCGGCCGTAAGAATTTCGAGCGCGTTCTGACTGGCCTTGCGGGTGGCGAGCTTGGGTTTCTCCTGTGCGATCTTCGCCTTGAGCCCGTCGATCTTCTCCTCGAGGTCGCGCGGCATGCGCCCGGCGATCGCGTCTTCGAAAGCCTTGCGGGTTGCCGCTTCGGCCCCTTGCAGACGCGCGTGCCACGCGTCGTGGCGCGCGGCACCGCGACCACCCGCCTCGCGCCATGCGGCACCGATCGTCTCGGGTATCTCGAAGGGCGGCGCGCTCCAGCCGAGCGCTTCGCGCACGAGGGCGATCTCGTCCTTGCCCAGAGGCGAGCCGTGCGCCGCCGATTTGCCGCCCTTGTTGGGCGCGCCCTTGCCGATGGTGGTGCGACAGGCGATCAGCGTCGGCCGGTCGGACCGCCTGGCCTCCTCCATCGCCGCGTCGACCGCCTCGAAATCGTGGCCGTCGACGGAAATCGTGTGCCAGCGATGCGCCTCGAAACGGGCGACCTGGTCGTCGGAGACGGCGATCGACGTGGGGCCGTCGATGGTCACCCGATTGTCGTCGAAGAGGATCGTCAGCTTGGCCAGCTTCAGATGGCCGGCGAGAGAGATCGCCTCGTGCGAGATCCCCTCCATGAGACAGCCGTCGCCGGCCAGAACCCAGGTGCGGTGGTCGACCAGGTCCGAGCCGAAGCGGGCGGCCAGCAGGCGCTCGGCCAGGGCCATGCCGACGCCGTTGCCGATTCCCTGGCCCAAGGGGCCGGTGGTCGTCTCGATACCGAGCGCGTGGCCGTATTCGGGATGGCCGGCGGTGCGCGAGCCGAGCTGGCGATAGTTCTTGAGCTCCTCCATCGTCATGTCGGGATAGCCGGTCAGATGCAGCAGCGAATAGAGCAGCATCGAGCCGTGCCCGGCCGACAAGACGAAGCGGTCGCGATCGGGCCAGTCGGCATGCGCCGGATCGAACACGAGATGCTTCGTGAACAATGCTGTGGCGACGTCGGCCATGCCCATGGGCATGCCCGGATGGCCCGATCCCGCCGCCTCGACGGCGTCCATCGACAGGGCGCGGATGGCGTTCGCCATCTCTCTTCGACCGACGCTCGTCTGACTCATCGTTTCCTCGCTCGTGGCTCGTGCCGATCATGCCCGGGGGCGGTCCGCACACTGCCGCAAACGGCGCCAAGATCCAACGAGCCTTTTGGGCGCACGGCCCGCCACTTCGCTGTCCACCCTCTTTGCCGCCGCGGTTGACGATCTGCCGGGCCTGTGCCACTGCTTCGCCGCTCGTCCCGAGCGCCGCCCCTTCTTCGCCTCGACGATGGCCGATGTCCCGATCGCATTCGCACATGTTCCCATTGTTCGCGTCCATGCCCTTCGCTTGCGTGCGCCCGACATGTCCGCACTGACCCGCGCACAGACCCGGCTCGAGCAGGCGGTGGCGCGGCTCGAGCATGCGGTGAGCGCACGCTCCGAAAGCCTGGGCGAGGAGCGCGCGTCGCTGCTCGATCGCGAGGTCGGCGAACTGCGAGACGAGTGCCGCGACCTGCGCAGCCGCCTCGAAGCCACCACCCGCCGCCACGCCCGGATGCAGGACATGGTCACCGACGTGGCCGGCCGGCTCGACGGGGCGATCGGCGAACTCGACCAGTTGCTCGGGCGCTGACGACCATGCCGATGCTCGACATCTCGATCAACGGCAAGCGCCACAGCGTGCAGTGCGGCGACGGCGAGGAGGTCCGGCTCAAGCGTCTGGCGCAATATGTCGACGCGCGGCTGCGCGAGCTCGCGGCACAGCACGGGCCGCTCGGTGACGCCCGCCTGCTGGTTCTCGCCAGCCTGCTCATCGCCGACGAGCTGGACGACGCGCTGGCCGAGATCAAGCGCCTGCACGGCCGCGATCCGGCCGAGCTCGAGGCGTTCGAGCTGGACCATGCCCGGGCGATCGAGCGCATCGCCGAGCGGATCGAGCAGCTTGCCGAAGGGCTGGAGAGCACCT
Source organism: Geminicoccaceae bacterium (assembly GCA_020446525.1). Classification (GTDB taxonomy): domain Bacteria; phylum Pseudomonadota; class Alphaproteobacteria; order Geminicoccales; family Geminicoccaceae; genus JAGREO01. The sequence continues at coordinate 3,199 of JAGREO010000190.1, forward strand.
AGATAGACCGCTGGCGGTGGCTGCCCGGTTCGAGAGCGTCCACTATCACGCTCTGGGCCTAATTCGTTCCAACGGGAGCTGTCCCTGGCGGGGCCCTGGCCTCGTCAAACGGCGCCCACCTGCGCAGCAGGTCCCAGGGACGACCGGACGTATCGGCCACGGCGGCGCCGCCAGCCCCTCTCGCGCCCCGGCCCCGTTGCCCGACCCATCGACCCTTGCCCCCTGGAGAACCTCTTGCGTCTGTTGTTCGTGGGCGACGTGGTCGGCCGGTCCGGGCGCAGCGTGCTGCTCGAGCATGGCGCCGGCCTGCGCCGCGACCTCGCACTCGACGCCCTGATCGTCAACGGCGAGAACGCCGCCGGCGGCTTCGGCCTGACGCCGGCGATCGCGCGGGAGTTCTTCGACGCCGGCGTCGACGTGATCACCATGGGCAATCACGTCTGGGACCAGAAGGAGCTGATCGGCTACATCGACCGGGAGCCGCGGATCGTCCGGCCGTTGAACATGCGCCCCGGCACGCCGGGGCGCGGCATCGTCGAGATCACCACCGCCCGCGGCCACAAGATCGTCGTCGTTCAGGTCATCGGGCGTCTCTTCATGGGCATGCAGGACGACGCCTTCGCCGCCCTGGAGGCTGCCTTGCGGCGGCACGTGCTGGGCGGCACCTGTGCGGCCATCGTCGTCGACGTGCATGCCGAAGCGACCAGCGAGAAGGCGGCGATCGGTCTCTTTCTCGACGGTTCGGTCAGTCTCGTGGTCGGCACCCACACCCACATCCCGACCGCCGACGAGCGCATCCTGCCCGGCGGCACGGCCTACATGACCGACGTGGGCATGACCGGCGATTATCAGAGCGTGATCGGCATGGAAGCGGAGGGCGCCATTCATCGCTGGCGCTCGAGCCTGCCGGGACCGCGTCTGCAGGCGGCCATGGGTGAAGCGACGCTCTGCGCGGTCTATGTCGAGCTCGACGATCGCTCCGGGCTCGCCCGCCTGGTCCGGCCGCTGCGCATCGGCGGCGGCCTCGTTTCCACGGCACCGTCGCCCGAGGCCGACGGCCGCGCGCGCAGCACGTCGGCCACCTGATCCACCACGCCGTCGAGGCGAACGCTTCCGGCCGCCATCGGCTCGCCGAAAGGTGCTTCGTGCCCGGGCCTGGAGATCGTCGCGCTCGCGGACGATCGTCCCGGCGTTGCGGTCGCACCGTCGACGCGGCAAGGTGGCCTTCGTCCGAGGGGTGCCCGATACCGGGCACGGCCCGTTCGCGTTCCCCGTCCAGCCGATCGTCGAAGAGAAGACCGCCCATGACCTATCCGACCGTCCGTATTCAACCGGGACGTGACAAGCGCCTGCGCGCCGGCAGCCCCTGGCTCTACTCGAACGAGCTGGAGATGGACACCGCCGCGCGGGCGATCGAGCCGGGCTCGCTCGTGCGGGTCATGGCGGGGCAGGGCAAGATCATGGGCGTCGCCCACTTCAATCCGCATTCGCTGATCGCCGGGCGGATGCTGACCCGCAACAAGGACGCGACGATTGACGCGGGCTACTTCGAGACCCGCATCGCCCGGGCGCTCACCCTGCGCGAGCAGCTCTTCGATGCCCCCTTCTACCGTCTCGTCCACGCCGAGGGCGACGGCCTTCCGGGCCTCGTGGTCGATCGCTTCGGCGAATATCTGGCGGTCCAGTTCAATACCGCCGGCATGCAGGCCATGGCGCCGACGATCGTCGATGCGCTGAGCGGGATTCTGCGCCCGGCCGGCATCGTCGCCCGCAACGATGCGCCGGTGCGCGAGCTCGAGGGGCTTGCTCTCGAGAGCGGGACGATCGCGGGCGACGTGCCGCAGCGCGTCGAGATCGCCGAAAACGGCATCCGTCACCTGATCGCGCCGGTCTCCGGCCAGAAGACCGGCTGGTATTACGACCAGCGCGCCAACCGCGCCTTCGCGGCCCGGCTCGCCGTCGGCCGGCGGGCTCTCGACCTCTACGCCTATGCCGGGGGCTTCGCCCTGGCGGCGCTGGCGGCCGGCGCCTCGAGTGCGATGGCGATCGACCGCTCTGCCGAAGCCCTCGATCTCGCCCGCGAGAGCGCCGCCCTTCAGGGGCTGGACGGCGCGCTCGAGACGCGGCGGGCGGACGTGTTCGAGGCGCTGGGCGGACTGATCGACGATCGGCAGCGGTTCGGGCTGGTGATCGCCGATCCGCCGCCCTTCGTCCGCGCGAAGAAGGATCTGGCGGCGGGCCTGCGCGGCTATCGCAAGCTCGCCCGCACGGCCGCGTCGGTCGTCACCGAGCCGGGCTTTCTCGCTCTCGGCTGCTGCTCGCACGCCGTGAACCCGTCGGCGTTCCTGGCCGAGGTCTGGGCCGGGATCAAAGCCGCCGGCCGCGGCGGGCGGTTGATCCAGGCGGCCGGCGCCGCTGCCGACCACCCCGTCCATCCCGGCCTGCCCGAGACCGCCTATCTCAAATTCCTGGTCTTCGCGCTCGACTGAACGATCCGGCCACGGCTGCGCGAAATTCAATTAATGGTTGTTGTAGCCATGGTTGAATTATCGTATGAGCGGAACCCCTTCGTTCAAGCGTGGAGGCGGCCGGCGTGTCGGGGTTGCGTGAACAACAGGCCAATGCGGTGCCGGAGCCGCAAGGCGACGCGCTTTTGGCGGGTTTCCTCGCACTTTGCGGGCAGTTCGATCTGGCGATGGGCGAGGCCGAGTTGCGGGCCACGGTGCCGGTGCCGGCCGAAGGTGCCGACGCTTCGACCCTGCGACGTCTCGCCGAGCGGCTGGATCTGAGCTTCGAGCGTCACACGCCGGGCAAGAAGCGCCTCGAGGAACTGGCGCCGCCCTATCTCCTACAGGGCGCGCACGGCGACGCCTGGCTGGTCCGCGGCCGGGCCAACCGGCACCTGATCCTGGTCGATCCGCTGCGCTCGGAGACCCGTGCCGTCACCCCGCGCACCGCTGCCGAGCTGGCGACCTCGGTGCTCGTGCTCCGTCCGCGCCGGGCGGGTGCGGCCGAGGTGGCGGGGCAGGGGCTCTGGCAGCGGGCGGTCGCGGCCCGGCTCAAGCCGGCGCTGCTCGAGATCGCGCTCGCCTCGGTGTTCATCAACCTCATGGCGCTGGCCACGCCGATCTTCATGATGACCGTCTACAACAAGGTGGTCGCCCAGGCCGCGGTGCGCACGCTCGACGTGTTGGCGATCGGCATGCTCTCGCTCTTCGCCTTCGAGTTGCTGCTGCGCGGCCTGCGCGGTCACATCGTCGGGCACACCGGCGCCAAGCTCGATCTGGCGCTCTCCTCGGAGGTGGTCCACCATCTGCTGGCGCTGCCGCACCGGGTCTTCGAGCGGGTGCCGTCGGGTCAGATGCTCGAGCGTCTTCGCCAGCTCGACCAGTTGCGCTCCTTTCTGACCGGCAATCTGCCGCTGCTGCTGGTCGATCTCGCCTTCGTCGGCCTTTTTCTCGCTGCCATCTTCTTGCTGAGCCCGATGCTGGGCATGGTGACGGCCTGCGCTATGCCGCTCTTCGTGCTGGTCTCGGCCGTGGCCCACCGCCGGCAGAAGGCGCTGGTCAAGCAGAACTTCCGCGCCGTCGCCGGCAAGGCGTCGAGCCTCGCCGAGACGGTGGCGCAGGCCTATACGGTCAAGTCGCTCGGCCTCGAGCAGGAGATGGAGCGCCGTTTCGACGCCCGCCAGATCGAGAGCGCATGGACGGGCTTCAAGGCGGCGGGGCTCGCCAACCTGGTCGGCGCCGGCGGCCAGGCGCTGCAGCATCTGACCGGCCTCGTCGTGGTCTATCTGGGCGCGCAGATGATCATCTCGGGCGAGCTTTCCATCGGTGCGCTCGTCGCCTGCACCATCCTCTCGGCCCGCGCCCTCTCGCCGATGCGCCAGCTCTTCTTCGCCTATGCCCAGTTGCAGCAGGTGCGCGACGCCTTCACGCGGCTCGACCAGTTGCTCGGCGAGCATGTCGAGCGGCGGGCCGGCACCATGCCCGCGCCCTCCAATCTCGCCGGCCACATCCGTCTCGAGAACGTCTCCTTCGCCTATGCCGAGGGCAAGCCGCCGGCCCTGGACGGGCTCGATCTCGACGTCGCACCGGGCACCATGCTGGCGATCGTCGGCCCGCCCGGCTCCGGCAAGAGCACGCTCGCCAAGCTGATCTCCGGCCTCGAGCATCCGACCTCGGGGCGCATCCTGATCGACCATCTCGACCTCGCCCGTCTCTCGCCCGCCTCCTATCGCGCCCAGATCGGCATGGTACCGCAGGAGGTGCAGCTCTTCTCCGGCAGCATCGCCGAGAACATCGCGATGGGCGCCACCGACCGCTCGATCACGCGGATCGTCGCCGCCGCACGGTTCGTCGGCCTGCACGACCTCGTTCAGCGCCTGCCCGAGGGCTACGACACGATACTCGGCGAGCGCGGCTCGGGGCTTTCGCTGGGCCAGCGGCAGCTCGTCTCGATCGCCCGCGCCATCGTCCGCAACCCGCGCCTGCTGATCCTCGACGAGGCGACGAGTGCGCTCGACGCGGCGAGCGAGACGCATCTTCTGGGCAATCTGCGGCGCGCCGGCAGCGGGCGCACCATCGTGCTGATCACCCATCGCCGCTCGGTCGCCGAAATGTGCGATCGTGCCGTCTTCCTCCAGCAGGGGCGATCGATCGCTCAGGGCACGCCGGGCGAGGTGCTGCACGCAGCCGACCGCCACGCCCGGCTCGAGGCCCGTGAAGCCGCCGTCGGTCGCTCCCAGTCGAACGCCAACCTGCAAGCGGTGCCCTCCTGATGCGCAAGCCGATCCACGATCCCGTTCCGTCCGGCGTGCCCGGTCCGATCGACACCGACACCGCTGTCGTCATCCCCGAGAACGCCCGCCACGCGCTCGAAGGGCGGGTCTCGCCGGTCGCCACCGCTCTGGTGGTGAGCGTGGCGGCCCTGCTCACGGCGGGCCTGGGCTGGAGTGCCTGGGCCGAGGTCGAGGAGGTGGTCCAGGCGCAGGGCCGGGTGGAGCCCTCGGGCCGCACCAAGCTGATCAACCACGCCGAGGGCGGCCGGGTCGCGACGCTGCACGTGGTCGACGGTCAGCGCGTGGAACGGGGCGATCCGCTGGTCACCTTCGCCCTCGACATCGACCGCGGCCGCAAGGCCGAACTGCAGGCGCAACTCGATCTGCGGGAGGCCGAGGTCGCACGCCTGCAGGCCGAGGTCGAAAACGGCGAGCCTACCTTCCCCGAGACGCTGGCGCGCGAGCGGCCCGAGCTCGTCGCCCAGCAGACCGAGCTGATGCGGGCGCGCGCTGAAGCCCTCGACGCCCGCCGGCATGCGCTGGACGAGGGCGTGCGGGTGCGCAAGACCGGCGGCCGTGAGCTCGACGCCGACAGCGAGCGCCTGCGCGCCGGCCTCGAACTGCTGCGGCGGCAACTTGCCTCGGTCCGCGAGCTGGCGCGCCGCGGCCTCTATCCCAAGCTCAAGATGCAGGAGATCGAGCGTCAGGTGATCGACACCGAAGGGGCGCTGGCCCGCACCGATGCCGGCCGTGCCGGCGCCGAAGCGGCTCTGGCCGAGCGCAAGGCCGAGCGTCTGCGGGTCGACAAGGAGTGGACGAGCCGGCTGCTCGACGAGCTCACTGAGGCGATGACCGCCCGCGACCGTCTGCGCGGCGAACTCGCGGCCCAGACGATCGTGGTCGACGATCGGGTCGTGCGCGCGCCGGTAGCGGGCATCGTCCAGGATCTGGCGGTGACCGGCAGCGGTCAGGCGATCGCCGCCAATGCGCCCTTGATGAAACTGGTGCCGCTCGACGAAGGCCTGATCGTCAAGGCCGCCGTCGCCAACGACGATATCGGCCGCATCGCCCCCGGCATGAAGGCGTCGATCAAGGTCCGCGCCTACGACTTCGCCCGCTTCGGCACGATCGACGGCGAGGTGGTGCGCATCGACCCCGATTCGACCGCCCGCGAGCCCGACGCCGCACCGTCCTACGGCATGACCGTGAAAGCCCTGGGCAGCCACGTCGGCGACGATGCCCGCAATGCGCTGCTGCCGGGCATGCTGGTCGACGTCGAACTGGCGGTCGGCGAGCGCACGATCCTCTCATACTTCACCGAAGGCATCACCCACTACCGCAACGAGGCGTTCCGCGAGGGCTGACGCTTTCGGTGCGGCCGAAGGCTCACCGGCTCTTTCGGTCGCCTGCGGGCGGGCTCAGGCCTGCACGCCGTCGACGTACCAGTCCATCGTCAGCAGCATCTCGTCGGACGCGTTCTCGCCCTCGGGCACCTTGACCTCGCCGGCCTGATTGGCGATCGGTCCGGCGAAGGTGTGGTGGGTGCCCTCGATGATACCGATGCGGATCTTCTCCGCCGCGGCGATCACCTCCTCGCCCATCACCGGGTTGTAGGGCGCCATCTGCACGTGGCCCTCCTTGAACCCGTGCCAGACATTGTGGGTCTCCCAGCGGTCCTCGAGCATCAGGCCGACCCGCTCGATGTAATAGGGTGCCCAGTCGTCGACGATCGCGGTCAGATGGGCCTCGGGGGCGAACTGCTGCATGTCCGAAGCCTGACCGAAGCCGTACACGCCGCGCTCCTGGCAGACCTGAAGGGCGGCCGGACTGTCGGTGTGCTGGGTGATGATGTCGCAGCCCTGGTCGATCAGGGTCTTGGCGGCGTCGGCCTCCTTGCCCGGATCGTACCAGCTGTTGACCCAGACCACCTTGAGTTCGCTGTCGGGGCGGATCTTGCGCATCGCCAACTGGAAGGCGTTGATGCCCATGACCACTTCGGGAATGGGGAACGAGGCGACGTAGCCGACCTTGCCGGTCTTGCTCATGTGCCCGGCGATCGTGCCGATCACGTCGCGGCCCTCGTAGAAGCGCGAATTGTAGACCGCCAGATTGGGCCGCGTCTGATAGCCGGTGGCGTGCTCGAACATGACGTCGGGGAAGCGCTCGGCCACCTTGACCGTCGGATTCATGAAGCCGAAGGAGGTGGTGAAGACGATGTCGTTGCCGGCCCGTGCCAGTTGCTGGATCACCCGCTCGGCATCCGGACCTTCGGCGACGTTCTCGACATAGCTCGTCTCGACCTTGTCGCCGTAATGCTCCTCGACCGCCTTGCGGCCGACGTCGTGCTGGTAGGTCCAGCCATAGTCGCCCACCGGGCCGACATAGACGAAACCGGCCTTGACCTTGTCCCTGGCGCGGGCGAGGCGCGGCAGGCTCGCCGCCGTTCCCGCCGCCGCCGCGACGCCGAGCAGATGGCGCCGGCTCAGACCCAGATGTGCCATTTGTGTTTCCCGCCTCTCAGGTTTTCGTTCGGCGCCAATCTAGCCCGGCGCGCGCGCCGCGTGAAGTCGCACGAAGACTCACGAGCCGCGATAGGTGGCGTAGCCGAATGGCGAGACCAGCAGCGGCACGTGATAGTGACTGTCGGCGTCGGCGATCCCGAAGCGCAGCGGGATGTCGTCGAGGAACGCCGGGTCCGGCAGGTCGATCGGCTGCAACCTGAGATAATGACCCACATGGAAGACGATCTCGTAGACGCCCCGCGCCATCGACGCGCCGTCGAGCAGCGGCTGATCGAGCCTGCCGTCGGAATTGGTGACCTTGCTGGTGATGTGGGTCCGCTCCGGTCCCTCGATGCGGTAGAGATCGACGTGCAGCCCCGCCGCCGGCTTGCCGGTGGCCGTGTCCAGGACATGCGTCGTCAACTTGCCCGTCGCCATGCGTCGTCCTCCTGTGCGAGTGCGCCTCCAGTTGACCGAGGGCACGACCGCAGGTCAAGCGGCACGGCGACGCGAACGGTGCTCGAAACGGGCCGTGCCGGGCGCCCGGCGGTGGCGACGGGGTCGGGCCCTCTCGTCCGCGAGGCCCATCGCGATCGGACGTACGACGGCAAAATAAGAGCTATTCGCGTGCTATGGCCTGTGCAATCGTCCGGTGTGGAGGAAGCGCATGGCATCCCGAGCGACGCAATTCACCATCATCGGCGGCGGCGTCGTGGGCCTGTCGGTCGCGCTCGGGCTCCTGCAGGCCGGCCGGCGGGTGACGGTCCTGGACGGATCGGACGGCGATTTCCGCGCGTCGCAGGGGAATTTCGGACTGGTCTGGCTGCAGGGCAAAGGTGCGGACTTCGCGGCTTATGCGGAACTGACCCGGGATGCGGTCGCCGCCTGGCCCGGTTTCGCGGCGATGCTGGGCGAACTGACGGGCGTCGATCCGGCGCTGGACCCCTGCGGCGGATACGAATTCTTCACCGATCCGGCCGAGTTCGCGGATTTCTCGGCGGCGCTGGAGCGGCAGCGGGCGCATCTGGGCAACCGGTTCAGCCACGAGATCATCGACGGCGACGATCTGCGGCGCGCTCATCCTAGGATCGGGCCGGACGTCGTCGGCGCCACCTTCTGCGCGCTCGACGGTCATGTGAATCCGCTGCGTCTGCTCAGGGCGCTCAGGAGCGCCGTCGTCACCCTCGGCGGCCGCATCGTCACCGATGCGGCGGTGACCGACGTGGCGACGGCAGGCGGCGGTTTCGCGTTGTCGCTGCGCGACGGCAGGCACCTCGGCGCGGACCGCATCGTGCTCTGTGCCGGGCTCGGCAGCTCGCCGCTGGCCGAAAGGCTGGGGTTCGCCACGCGGGTCCGTCCGCAGCGGGGCGAATTGCTGATCACCGAAAAGCTGGGCTCGAGGCTGCCCTTCCTGTCCAGCACCATCCGGCAGGTCGACGAGGGCGGCGTGCAGATCGGCGGCACCAAGGCCGATGCCGGCCCCGACGATCGCGAATCGCTCGGGCAGATGGCGGGCCTCGCGCGCCATGCGGTCAGGGTTCTTCCGGCACTCGCCGATGTAAGGGTCGTGCGAGCCTGGGGGGCGCTGCGCGTGATGACCCCGGACGGTTATCCGGTCTATGCGCGCTCGCCCCGGCATTCGGGCGCCTGTCTCGTCACCTGCCACAGCGGTATCACGCTCGCGCCGCTGCATGCCGGCATCCTGACGGCGTGGATCGACGACCCTTCGAGAGCACCCGGTCTGGAGGCATTCGATGAAGATCGCTTCGCGCTTTCTGAGGCGGCATGAAACGGCGCCGGCCGTGCATCTGACGGTCGACGGCGAGCCGGTCCCGGCGCGGTCGGGCGATACCGTCGCGGCCGCACTCCTGGCCCATTCGGGCGATGCCTCGCGGCTGACCGCGAACGGTGCGCCGCGCACCGCCTTTTGCATGATGGGCGTCTGTTTCGACTGCCTGGTCGAGGTGGACGGCAAGCCCAACAGCCAGGGCTGCATGATCCCGGTGCGTGACGGCATGGTCGTGCGGCGGCAGCGCGGTTTGCGCGCGCTCGACGGGCTGGCCGATGGGTGACGTCGATCTCGTCGTCGTCGGTGCCGGCCCTGCCGGAATGGCCGCCGCCGCGACGGCCGCAGGAGGTGGGGCACAGGTGCTGCTGCTGGACGAACAGCCGCGGGCCGGAGGCCAGATATACCGCAATGTCGGCGTCGATGGCGAAAGCCGGCCCTATCTCGGCGCGGATTATGCCGCGGGCCGGCCGCTGGTCGACGCGCTGGACACGCCCGGCATCACCGCCAAGTTCGGCGCGACCGTCTGGCGCGTCGAGGCCGGGCCGCGCGTCGTCTGGTCGCGTGACGGTGCGAGCCGGATCCAGGCGGCGCGCCATGTGCTGCTCGCGGCCGGCGCGCAGGAGCGCCCCACGCCGTTTCCCGGCTGGACGCTGCCCGGCGTGATGCCGGCGGGTGCGGCGCAGATATTGATGAAAACCTCGGGGCTGCTGCCGCGCGATGCGATTCTGGCCGGGTCCGGGCCGCTCATCTATTTGATCGCCGCGCAGATGATCGACGCCGGCGCCGCGCCGCGGGCCCTGGTCGAGACGCAGACGCCGGCGACGATGCTGCGCGCCGCCCGGCACCTGCCCGGGGCCCTTCGGACGGCCGGGACGCTCGCCAGGGGCCTGGGCCTGATCCGGAAGATCGGGGCTGCGGGGGTCGCCCGCCACACCGGAGCGTCCGCCTTTCGTGCAACGGCGCAAGAGGACGGCGACATCGTCTTCTCGTTCACCGCGAAGGGCCGAACCCACCGGCTGGTCACGCCGCTCCTGCTCACCCATCAGGGTGTCGTGCCGTCGACCCATATCGGCCGGGCGGCCGGTATCGGGCACGAATGGAACGATGCGCAACAGGCGTTCCGGCCGAAGACCGATGCATGGGGCGGCACCGACGTTCCCGGAATCCACGTCGCGGGCGACGGCGCCGGGATCGGCGGAGCCGAGGCGGCCCGGGCGGCGGGCCGACTGGCGGCGCTCGACATCCTGCACCGGCTCGGACGGCTCGACGAAGAGGCGCGCGACCGCGAGGCGGCGGCCGATCGGGCCGCCTTCGACCGGGCGATGGCCATCCGGCGCTTTCTCGACGCCGCCTACGCGCCGCCACCGGAAATTCTCGCACCGGAGGGCGACACCATCGTCTGTCGCTGCGAGGAGATCGACGCCGACGGGATTCGCGGTGCGGTGAAAGAGGGCGCCTATGGCCCCAGACAGTTGAAGACCGCCACCCGCGCCGGGATGGGCCCCTGCCAGGGCCGCATGTGCGATCCGACCGTGCGCGGCATTCTCGCGAGCTGCGGCACCACGCCCGCGACGCCGCGCGCCCGCTCGCCGGTCAAGCCCGTCAAGCTCGGCGAACTGGCGGCCCTCGCCTCCATCCGGGAGACATCGACATGAGCGAACCTTCCGCACTGAAGATCGACGACCTGCACAAGAGCTTCGGCAATCACGAGGTGATCAAGGGCGTCTCGATGGAAGCGCACAAAGGCGACGTGATCGCCATTCTCGGCGCCTCGGGCTCGGGCAAGAGCACCTTCCTGCGCTGCATCAACCTTCTGGAGACCCCCAATTCCGGCGACGTCTATCTGGCGGGCGAGAAGATCCGCATGAAGAAGAACCGCCACGGTGAGAGCGTGCCCGAGGATATCCGGCAGGTCGAGCGGATGCGTGCGCGGCTGGCGATGGTGTTCCAGGGCTTCAATCTCTGGTCGCACATGACGGTGATGGAGAACGTGCTGGAAGGCCCCGTCTACGTCCAGAACATCCCCAGGGCGCAGGCGCGTGAAAAGGCTCTCGCACTTCTCGCCAAGGTCGGGCTCTCGGACCGTGCCGATTACTATCCCGCCCATCTCTCCGGCGGCCAGCAGCAGCGGGTGGCGATCGCCCGGGCGCTGGCGATGGATCCAGACGTGATGCTGTTCGACGAGCCGACCTCGGCGCTCGATCCGGAACTGGTGGGCGAGGTCCTCGGTGTCATGCGCGATCTGGCCCAGGAAGGGCGCACCATGCTGGTCGTCACGCACGAGATGGCATTCGCCCGCGACGTGTCGTCGAAGACGGTGTTCCTGCACCAGGGTGAGGTCTGCGAGGAAGGTCCGCCGGCCGAGCTCTTTTCCAACCCCCGGACGGATCAGTTCAGGGCCTTCCTGGCACGGATGAACTGACCGCCTTTCCAACCAGCCACCGCAGAGAGGAGACGAGCATGATCAGAAGAACGTTCTTGACCACCGTTGCCGCCATCGGACTTGCCACCTTCGCGGCGCAGGCGATGGCCCAGGACACCTTGCGCATCGGTGTGGAGGGGGCCTATCGGCCCTTCTCCTACAAGGAGGCCGACGGCACGCTCGCCGGTTTCGACGTCGACATCGCCAAGGCGCTCTGCGCCCAGATGCAGCGCGAATGCGAACTGGTCGAGCAGGAATGGGACGGCATGATCCCGGCGCTGAAGGCGCGGAAGTTCGACGCCATCGTCGCCTCGATGTCGATCACCGAAGAGCGCAAGCGCCAGATCGACTTTTCGGACAAGTACTACCAGACGCCGGCCCGGGTCGTCGCGCGCAAGGATGCCGGTTTCGAGGGCACGCCCGAAGGGCTCGCCGGAAAGCGCATCGGCGTGCAGCGCGGCGCCACGCACCAGTGTTACGCCGAGAAGATGTTCCCCGATTCCGAGATCGTGCTCTACGGCACGCAGGAGGAGGTGTTCCGGGACCTCGTGCTCGGCCGGATCGACGCGCAGCTTTCGGATTCGCTCATCGCCCAGGAGAGCTTCCTCGGCTCCGACGAGGGCGCGGACTACGCGTTCCTCGGCGGCGATCATCTGGACGTGGAGTGCTACGGCGAGGGCGTCGGCATCGCCGTGCGCCAGGGTGACGAGGAGTTGCGCGACGCGCTGAGCGCCGCGATCACCGCGATCCGCGAGAACGGCACCTACGCCGAGATCAACGACAAGTACTTCCCGTT
>JAGREO010000191.1 GCA_020446525.1 Geminicoccaceae bacterium
CGGTCTGGCCGAAATGCTCGACACCCAGCGCCACGGTACGGTGGCCGACGACGCCGCCCAGCCATGCGAGCGTCGCCGGATGGCCGTCGATCACCGTCACCAGCACCGCGTGCGCCGGCAGATCGGCCAGCAGCCGTTCGGCGAGACAGGTGGCCCCGGCATTGCCGAGCCGGCGCTGGCGCGTCGCCGCGTGCCAGCCGGCGGCGAGCCGGTCGGCCGAGGTGACGGCCAGCACGCCGATGTCGCGCCGGTCGCCGCCGATCCGTCCCGCCGCCTCGATCGCCTGCGGGGCGACGCAGCCCTGATAGACGATGACCATGTCGGCATTGGGGCCGGGCTTCTTCCACCAGTAGGCGCCGTCGATCACGCGGCGGGCGAAATCCCCGTCGATCTGCCGGTGCGGCTGCTCGAGCACCCGGGTCGAGAGGCGCAGATAGACCGAGCCGCCGGTCTCGTCGCGCAGCCAGGTGCGCTCGTCGGGCTCATCTCCCTCTTCACCCTCGCCGCGCTGCATGTAGTCGAAGGTCCAGTCCATCACGATGCCGAGTTCGTCGGCGAAGGCCGGCTCGAAACTGGCCAGCCCGTCCTGGGCGATGCCGATCAGCGGTGAGGCGATCGACTGGTGCGCGCCGCCTTCCGGCGCGAGCGTCACGCCCGAGGGGGTCGCCACCAGCAGGAAGCGCGCATTCTGGTAGCAGGCGTAGTTGAGCGCATCGAGCCCGCGCGAGACGAAGGGATCGTAGAGCGTGCCGATCGGCAGCAGCCGCTCGCCGAACAGCTCGTGGCCCAAACCGGCGGCACCGAGCAGCAGAAAGAGGTTCATCTCGGCGATGCCGAGCTCGATGTGCTGGCCGTCCGGTGCAAAACGCCACTTCTGGGTGGAAGGCACGCGCTGGTCGCGGAAGGTGTCGGCGATCTCCTCCCGGCCGAACAGGCCGCGGCGATTGACCCACGGGCCGAGATTGGTCGAGACGGTGACGTCCGGCGAGGTGGTGAGAATGCGTGCCGCAAGAACGCTCTTCTCGTCCTTCGCCAGGGCGTCGAGGATCTTGCCGAAGGCGGCCTGGGTGGAAATCTCGTCGTCGTTCAGGCGGATCGGGCCGGGTGTGGGAATCCGTGGTGCGGACAGGCGCCTGCGGCCCCGGGCGAAGAACGGAACCCGGTCGAGAAAGGCGCGCACCGACGCCTCGTCGTCGTCCAGCGCCTCGAAGCGCTCCCATTCCCTGCCCTCGCCGACGCCGTGGGCACGACGCATCAGCTCCATGTGCTCGACGGTCATCAGACCGGCGTGGTTGTCCTTGTGCCCGGCGAGCGGCGTGCCCCAGCCCTTGATGGTGTAGGCGACGAAGACGGTCGGCCGGTCGTGGTCGATATCCTCGAAGGTACGCACGAGGGTTTCGAGACAGTGACCGCCGAGATTGGTCATCAGCGTCTGCAGTTCGTCGTCGCTGCGCCGATCGAGCAGGGCCGAGACCTCGCCCTGATCGCCGATGGCATCCTGCAGGTGCCGTCGCCAGGCGCCACCGCCCTGGAAGGTGAGCGCCGAATAGAGGGCGTTGGGACAGGCGTCGATCCAGCGGCGCAGCGTCTCGCCGCCCGGCTCGGCGAAGGCGGCCTCCTGCAGCGCGCCGTATTTGAGCCGCACCACCTCCCAGCCGAAGGCCCTGAAGATCGCCTCGATCCGTCGGGACAGCCCCTCGCGGACGACACCGTCGAGCGACTGTCGGTTGTAGTCGACGATCCACCAGGTGTTGCGGAGGCCGTGCTTCCAGCCTTCCTGCAGGCACTCGTAGATGTTGCCCTCGTCGAGCTCGGCGTCGCCGACCAGGGCCACCATGCGGCCGATCGGCCGCTCCTCGGCCCAGGGCTTGGCGGCGAGATAGTCCTGCACCAGGCTGGCGAAGGCGGTGATCGCCACACCCAGACCCACCGAGCCGGTCGAGAAATCGACGTCGTCGCCGTCCTTGGTTCGGCTGGGGTAGGACTGCGCGCCGCCATAGCCGCGAAACCGCTCCAGCGCCTCACGCGACTGCTGGCCCATCAGATACTGGATGGCGTGAAACACCGGCGAGGCGTGCGGCTTCACCGCCACACGATCCTCGGGACGCAGAACGCGCAAATAGAGCGCCGTCATGATGCCGACCATCGACGCCGAGGAGGCCTGATGACCGCCGACCTTGAGCGAATCCGCCCTGGGTCGCAGATGGTTGGCGTTGTGGATCGTCCAGCAGGCGAGCCACAGGATCTTCTTCTGGAGCGCCTGAAGGATCTTCAGTTCGTCGGCGGACATCTCACCCTCCGAAATGGCGTCGGCCACGTTCTCGCAGGATGATGCTACCGACGGCGACACGCCCGGTCGAGGCGCGCCGGATCGTCCGGCTTCAGACCTCGTCGCGCTCGGCGCGCTTGCGCAGCAGCTTGCGGTAACGACGGATCGCCTCGGCCTTCTCGCGCGCCCGACGTTCGGAGGGCTTCTCGTAATGGCGGCGCATCCGCATCTCGCGATAGAGACCCTCGCGCTGCATCTTCTTCTTCAGCGCCCGCAGCGCCTGATCGACATTGTTGTCACGAACCTGAACTTCGACGATGACACTCACTCCTGCTCGATCGAGCCTTTTGCAACAGGACGCAAGAAAGGGTTCTCCCTTGCGCGGAAGCCGGCGCAGATATAGGCGCGACTTCTGTCCGTGACAAGCTTCGAGCCCTCTTCTCCGAGGAGCATCATCCCTTGACCCTGCTCAAGATCGCCCGTCTGGGGCATCCGGTATTGCTGGCGCGGGCGGCGCCGGTCGTCGACGTGCGGGATCCGGCGATCCAGACGCTCATCACCGACATGGTTGAGACGCTGGCGGACGTCCGGGGCCGGGGCCTCGCGGCGCCGCAGGTGTATCGCGGCCTGCGGCTGCTGATCGCGCTCCGGCTCGATCTCGAGACCGAGCGTGAGAAGGTGCTGGCGCTGCCGCCGCTGGTGCTGGCCAATCCGCAGCTCGAGCCGCGCGGCGACGAGATGGTCTCCGGCTTCGAGGGATGTCTCTCGATCCCCGGCCTGCGCGGCTGGGTGCCGCGGCACCGGCGCATCCGCTACAGAGGTGTCGACCATCGGGGCGCTCCGGTCGCCGGCGAGGCCGAAGGGGATTTTGCGCGCGTCCTGCAGCACGAGATCGATCACCTGGACGGCATCCTCTATCTCGATCGATTGAAGAGTGCGGCCGATCTGGCTTTCGACAGCGATGTCCACCATCTGGAGGCCAGAACGTCGAACGCCGGATGACGAGGATCGGACGATGCAGGCGGAAGAAGCGACGAAGATGGACGATACGGGCCCGGGCGATGCAGCGGACGTGCGGCGGCGGACGAAGGGTGCGATCGTCGAGGCGGCACTCACCCATGCGGCGTTCGACGGATGGACCGACGACACGGTGCTGTACGCCGCCGCCGAAT
Organism: Geminicoccaceae bacterium; assembly: GCA_020446525.1. Taxonomy (GTDB): domain Bacteria; phylum Pseudomonadota; class Alphaproteobacteria; order Geminicoccales; family Geminicoccaceae; genus JAGREO01. Next base: position 3,442 of record JAGREO010000191.1, read on the forward strand.
GCGAGGTCGATTCGCGTACCGCGCGTCGTCTCTTTCCGCGCGGCGGCAAGGATCTGCTGGCCGCCGTCGACGACTGGCTCGATCGTCGCATGCTGCGGACCTTCGACCCCGAGGCACTCGAAGCGATGCCCGTCCGCAAGCGCATCGCCGCTCTGGTGCGCGCACGCTTCGAGCCGCTCGACGGTCACGAAGAGGCGATGCGCCGGGCGGCGCTGGCGCATGCCATGCCCTGGGCAGCGGGCTCCAGTGCGCGGCGCGTCTGGCGCACCGCCGATCGCATCTGGGAGGCGGCGGGCTTTCCCGACACCAGCGCCGACGGCTTCAGCCGCTACAGCCGGCGCGGGCTCCTCGTGGGCATCCTGGCCTCGACCTATCTCTATTGGCTCGACGACCGCTCGCCGAACCATGCGGACAGCTGGGCCTTTCTCGACCGCCGCATCGACGACGCGCTCAAGTTCGGCCGGACCACGGCCGGCCTCACCCGCTGGCTGCCGCGTCTCCCGCGAGGCCGGAGCGGGGCGGGCGCAAGCCAGGGACGCCCGTGAGCCGCGACGAGCCACTCCTCCGCCGACGCCGTTCTTCCGCTCCGGGACGATCCGCCCGTCCATCGGCAAAAGAAGCCGGAGCACATTCCAATCTCGCTCGCGCGCGAATTGATCTAGTGTGCGCCACCTTCGGATCATCATGCTGGAATGTTCATGCCCGCCTCTCAAGCGATCGGTTTCATAGGCCTCGGCTCGATGGGTCTGCCCATGGCCCGCAATCTGGTCGCCGCCGGGCACGAGGTGCACGGCTTCGACGTGGTGGAAGACGCCGTCGAAGCGCTGGCCGAGGCCGGCGGCAGTGCCGCCGCATCGCCGGCCGAAGCGGCGCGTGACCGCGACCTGCTGCTGGTCGTGGTCGCCAGGGCCGATCAGGCGGAGACCGTTCTCTTTGGCGAAGCCGGTGCCGTGGCCGCGCTGGCACCGGGCGCCACCATCGTGTTGCACAGCACCGTGCCGCCGGCCTTTGCCACCGACCTCGGCCAGCGGCTGGAGGAACGGGGCCATCGCCTGCTCGACGCACCGATCAGCGGCGGCCGAAGCGGTGCCGAGAAGGGCGCCTTGACCGTCATGGCTTCGGGCGACGCGCGCGCCTTCTCCGCGGCCGAAGCGGCACTCGCGGTGATGGCCGCCAAGGTCTACCGGCTGGGCGACGCCCCGGGCATCGGCTCGACGGTCAAGATGGTCAACCAGCACCTGGCAGGGGTGCACATCGCCGCCGCCGCCGAAGCGATGGCGCTCGGGACCCGTGCCGGCGCCGATCCGGCCGCGCTCTTCGAGGTGATCTCCAACAGCGCCGGCAATTCCTGGATGTTCACCAATCGCGTACCGCACATCCTCGCCCGCGACTTCCAGCCGCTCTCGGCGGTCGAGATTTTCGTCAAGGATCTGGGCATCGTGCTGGAGACCGGCCACGCCCTGCGGTTTCCCCTGCCGATCGCCGCCTCGGCGCATCAGCAATATCTGGCCGCGGCGGCCGCCGGCCACGGCAAGGAGGACGATTCCGCCGTGGTCAAGGTCTACGAGGAACTGGCCGGCATCGAAGTGAAGCCGAAAGACTGACGCCGCATGCGTCTCCTGCAGAACCGGGGCGAGCTCGAACGGTTCGCCGGATGGGCCCTGCTGGCCCTTCTGGTGACGGGTTGCGTTCTCGTCCTGATGCCGTTCCTCTCGCCCATCCTCTGGGCCGCCATCCTCGTCTTCACGACATGGCCGGCCTTTCGCATGGTCGAAGAACGCCTCGGTCACCGGACGATCCCGGCGGCGCTGGTCATGACGCTCGGTCTGGCGACGGCGCTGGTCCTGCCGGTGGTGCTGGTCGGCACCAGCCTCGCCGACAATGTCGAGGACGCGCTGCGCGACCTGCGCGCGCAGATCGATTCCGGACCGGGACCGATGGAGCCGCCCGGCTTCCTCGCGGCGATTCCGCTGATCGGCGAGAGCCTCGCCGCCTACTGGCGCCAGCTCGCGACCAACACCGGCCAGCTCGTCGGCGTGGCACTGCCCTATCTGACGCCGCTGCGCGACGCCGCCGTCAAGAGCGGGCTGACCATCGGCCGTGGTGTGCTCGAATTGTCCCTGTCGGTACTGATCACTTTCTTCTTCTATCGCGACGGGCCGCGGGCGATGGATCTCGTCCGTCGTGTGAGCCACAAGGTCGCCGGCAGGCGGGCGCTGCGGCTGATCGACGTCGCCGCCAACACGGTGCGCGGCGTGGTCTACGGCGTCATCGGCACGGCCCTGGCGCAAGGTGCGCTGGCCGCCTTCGGCCTCTGGCTGGCCGGTATCCCGGCCCCCTTCCTGCTCGGTATCCTCACCTTTCTGCTCGCCCTCTTTCCGGTCGGTGCGCCCTTCGTCTGGCTGCCGGCCACCTTGTGGCTGTTTCACCAGGGCGAGATCGCCTGGGGCATCTTCATGGGCATCTGGGGTGCGGCGGTGATCAGCGGCGTCGACAATTTCCTGCGCCCGTACCTGATCTCCAAGGGCTCGAACATGCCGTTCCTGCTGGTCTTCATGGGCGTCATCGGCGGCGTGTTCACCTTCGGCATTCTGGGCATCTTTCTCGGACCCACCCTGCTCGCCCTGGCCGCCGCCCTGACCCGCGAGTGGCTGCTGGGCGTGCAGGAGGAAGAGGAGCATGCGGCAGCAGCGCAAATTGATCCGGGCCGGCCATCCGCTTAAGTTGAACGCGATTTCGTTCGCCTTCCCTTCCTGCACCGATCTGGACCACCGATGGACGCCGCCGAACCTGTTGTCGCATCCGACGTCGAGCAGCCCGCCGAAAAATGGCCGTTCTTCCGCCGGGATCCCGATCGCATCGTGCTGGGCGTGCGCCCCGGTCACGACGCCACGGACCGGCCGCCGGTGCGCATCTTTCTCGGCACCGAGGAGGCGCAGTACCGCGCGGAGCGGATCTTCTTCTATTCCATCGAGAAGGTGCGCGATCCCGGCCGGGTCTACGAAATCCACCTGATGAAGAACATCCGCGGCTTCGATCGCCGCCGCTGGCGCACCGGCTTCACCAACTACCGCTACGCCATACCCGAGTTCGCCGGCGGCACCGGCAAGGCGATCTACAACGACGTCGACCAGATCTATCTGGCCGACCCGGCCCTGCTCTTCGATCTCGAAATGGGCGAGCACGGTTATCTCGCGATTTCGGCCAAGGACACCTCGGTGATGCTCATCGACTGTGCCCGCATGCTGCCGATCTGGAACCGCGAGACCGCCGGCCGACTGGGCAAGCACGCCCTGATCGACGAGCCTGCCAAGCGGCCCGGCCTCTGGGGCGCGCTCGACGGTCACTGGAACGCCCGCGACCAGGAATATGTCGAGGGACTGACCAAATGCCTTCACTACACCGCACTGCACCAGCAGCCCTGGCAGCCCTTCCCCGAGCTCTTCTCCTATCATCCCAATCCTCTCGCCTATATCTGGCACGACCTCGAGCGTGAGGCCGATGCGCAGGATTTCCAGCTTTTCGACGCAGGCCATCCGAGCCCCGACTTCGAGCGGCTGCTGCACACCGAAGCGACGCTCGAGCCTGCGGGCGTGCCCGTTCCCGAGGCCGCCCGCACGTTCCTCGACGAGCATCGCGTGGAGCGCGTGCTCTGCGTCACCGCCCAGGAGAGCGAGACGGACTTCTCCGCACTGACCCGCGGCCGCGAAGCGCACCGGTTCGCACTCACGGAAGGCGCCTGGCCCGAGGGGCCGTACGACGCCGTGCTCGCGGCCGACCTGTTCGAGCGCCTGCCGCCGGCCGACATCCCCTGGCTGCTCGATGCCCTCTTCTCAAGGGCACGCAAGGCGGTGCACGTCCGCCTGACGGCGACCGAACCCGAAGGGCTCGGCAGCGTCGCCTGGTGGTGCAAGCGTCTCGACGAAGCGGCCGCCCGCACGAGCGGCCCGAGCTGGCGCCTGGACGCCACCGACAAGGGTGCCGCTCTGCCCGACACGCTGGCCGGCATCCGCACCGACCGCACGGCCGAGCCGGCGCGGCCGCAGGTCTGGGCCCTGCTCGACGGCGATCCGGCGCACGACGCCCGGGTGCGCAAGCTGGCCGAGGCGCTCGAATGGCCGACGCAATTCAAGCGGTTGCGGTTCAATGCGCTCGCCGGTCGCCCGCGCCTGCGTCACGGCGCCTCGACCGCCGGCCTCGATCTCGGCCGCTGCGATCCGCTCGACGGACCCCTGCCCGATCTCGTCGTCGCCGCCGGGTGGAAGAGTGCGCCCGTCGCCGCCTGGATCAAGAAGACGAGCGGCGGCCACACCCGTCTCGTCCAGCTCGGTCGCCCCAGGATCGCCTTCGGCGGGTTCGACCTCATTCTCACCACACCCGACGAGCGCCTTCCCATTCGCGACAACGTGCTGCACCTCACGGCCCCGCTCGCCGAAGCGCCGGACGGTGCACGGCCGGACGAAGGATCCGGCGAGGCCACGGCGCCGAGGCTCGAACACGAAGGGGACGCGCCGCGCACGCTGCTGCTTCTCGGGCGCGGGCGCCGACCCTACCGCCTGACCGCCGCGGCGGTGACCCGGCTGGCCGAAATGCTCGACGCGGAGCAGCGCCGTGCCGGCGGCGGCCTCTCGGTGGCGGTCGAGGCCGGCGTGCCCGAGGTCGTCACCCGTGCCTTCGAGCAGCGCCTGGGCGGCGCCTGCACGCGTCTCGGAACCTATCGTCGGCCCGGCGAGACCCCGCCGGCGGACGATACGGCGCACGTGGCGGCCACCTCGGGGAACGGCGGGCTCGATCTCGACGCCGCCCTCGCCGCGGCCGATCGCATCGTCCTCGTCGGCGACGACCTCGAGCTTCTGGCGCGCGCCTGCCGCACCGGCAAGCCGGTCGCCCTGTTCGAGCTGCCGCGCCGACACGACACGCTGCCCGGCGGACGGCGGCTCGCGGCACTTGCTGCGCTGCTGGCGGGCGGCGGCACCAGCTATCGGGGCACGCCGCACCAGCAGCACCTCGTCGCCCGCGGGCTCGACCATCTGACCACCCGCGGCCGGTTTCACATGCCGGCCGACCCGTCGCGCCTGCACCGTGCGCTGCTGGCGCGCGGCCTGCTGATCCGCCTGGGCGACGAGACGGCGATGGCCACACCCAAGCCGCTCGACGACCTCGAGCGCGCCACCGCCCGTATTCGCCGCATGATGAGCGAGCGGCGCTCACGCGCGCAGTTGCGCTACCCGGGCTGATCGTTCGGCCGCGTCGCTCCAAGTCTGAAGTCGGGCACTGCAAGGAATTATAGCACAGTCCCCGATCGCAGCACACCTCCAATTGGCGTTAGAGCCGGCCGCGCGGCGGCAGGACGAGAAAGGCGCCCTGCGGCAGGTCGAGCCGCGAGAGGGCGAAGGTGCCGTCCTCGTCGATCCGCATCGGCCAGGCGTCGCCGAGCAGACCGGCGAAG
>JAGREO010000192.1 GCA_020446525.1 Geminicoccaceae bacterium
GCCGACCTTCACGCCGCACATGGATTGCGGCGATCATGTGGTGGTGATCAACGCCGAGAAGATCGCCCTGACCGGCAAGAAGCGCGAAAACAAGCGCTACTACCGGCACACGGGCTATCCGGGCGGGATCAAGGAGACCACCGCCGGCAAGACCCTCGACGGGCGGTTTCCCGAGCGCGTGGTCGAGATGGCGGTCAGGCGCATGGTGCCTTCGGGGCCGCTGGGTCGCCAGGTGCTGCGCAAGCTGCACATCTATGCGGGCGCGGAGCATCCGCACGCCGGCCAGTCGCCGGCGACGCTCGATATCGCCGCCCTGAACAGCAAGAACAGCAGGTTGGAGACCGCGCATGGCTGAGGCCGGCTCGTCGTTCGCCGAATTGTCGAAACTGCGCGGCGGTGCCGTCGATCAGGCCGAGCCGGCCCCGATCGAGCCGAAGATCGACGCCAAGGGCCGCTCTTATGCGACCGGCCGGCGCAAGGACGCCGTGGCTCGCGTCTGGGTCAAGCCGGGCAAGGGCGCCTTCGTCGTAAACGGCCGCGACATGCCGGCCTATTTCGCCCGCCCGACCCTGCAGATGATCATCAACCAGCCCTATGATTCGATCAACCGGCTGGGTCAGTACGACGTCTTCTGTACCGTCAGCGGCGGCGGCCTCTCGGGTCAGGCGGGCGCGGTGCGGCACGGCCTGAGCCGGGCACTGGTCGCCCACGAGCCCGGTCTGCGGCCCGCGCTCAAAGCCGGCGGCTTTCTCACCCGCGACGACCGGCAGGTGGAACGCAAGAAATACGGTCGCGCCAAGGCCCGACGCAGCTTCCAGTTCTCCAAGCGCTGAGTCTCCGCCGGTCGGGGTTCCCTTTCACCCGGGATCCCTTGCGCCCGGGCCCGGTTTCGCCGCGGCCCGCTTTCGCCGGGGCCCGCTTTCACTCGGCCTCCTTTGGCCGAGGATGAGCCGACTGGTCGTCGCCTGCCCGATCGTGAGACGGCTGCGGTCACGGCGACGAAGTTTTTTATCCCGATGTAATATTACAGGTTGCTTCGACTTGTCGTTGGATTAACTTTTTGGTGATCACGACGACGCCGACGGGACCACCGATGAAAGGTCGATACAGGGTCGGCGCCCAGGCATGGGCGCTGGCCCCGCTTCTGCTCATGCTGCTCTGGGTGCCGCTCGCTACACCGGCCGCGGCGCAACGGGCGGACGCGGTCTGGAATTACACGGTCCGCCCCGGCGACGACATCTGGACGATCAGTCGGCGCATCCTGGTCGACGGCGGCCTGTGGAAAGAGGTTCAGGCGCGCAACGCCGTCGAGCGGCCGCGCGCTCTCAGGCCGGGAACCCGACTGGCCATCCCCGTCGCCTGGCTGCGCACGCGGCCGGCACCGACGACGGCACTCGACGTCGAGGGCGAGGCCGTGCTCGAGCGGGGTGCCGGCCCTGCCCGCCCCCTGCGCGCGGGCGATGCGCTCGAGGCCGGTGACCGGTTGCGGACCGGTGACGAGGCCTCGCTGGTGATCGGCTTTTCCGACGGCTCGACCCTCCAGCTCTATCCGCGCACCGAGATCGTGCTGCGGCGGCTGGGCGGCTATTACGGCGCCGAGCTCGTCGACGTGCTGGTGGAGCTCGAGCGGGGCCGGCTGGCGAGCGAGGTGGAGAAGCTCGACGGCGGTGCCTCGACCTTCGAGCTGCATTCGCCGGCGATGATCTCGGCGGTGCGCGGAACCGATTTTCGCGTGTCCTTCGCCGACGATACGGGCGGTGAAGGAAAGGACGGTCGCGGCACGACGGAGGTTCTGCGCGGCGAAGTGACGGCGGCGGCGGCCGGAGCACGGGTCGCGCTGCCCGCCGGCTTCGGCACCTTCTCCGCCGCCGGCGCGCCGCCGGCACCTACCGAGCCGCTGCTGCCGGCCGCCAAACCCGTCGAGGCCGCACCGAAGCTCGAGCGGCTGCCGCTGGAGATCGCGCTCGAACCGGTCGAAACCGCGGTGGCCTATCGCGTGCAGGTGGCGCCCCCGGCGACGGCCGGCGGCACCTTCCAGCCGCTGCTGGTCGATCGCCTCGGGGACGGACCGCGGCTGCGGCTGCCGGATCTGCCGGACGGGATCTATCGCGGCCGGGCGCGGGCCGTGGCCGCTTCCGGTCTGGAGGGGCTCGACGGCGATTTCCTTCTCGAGGTCGACGCGAGGCCGCTTCCGCCGGCCCTGCTCCGGCCGACCCGAGATGCGACGCTGCGCGATCCAGGGACCAGCTTCGCCTGGGCGGCGATCGAAGGTGCGCCGGGCTATCGTCTGCAGGTCGCCGGCGAGCCCGGCTTCGAAGCGCCGCTGATCGATCGGGCGGGCCTGACGGAGAACGGTTTCACGGCCGATCGACCCCTGGCGCCGGGCACCTATCGGTGGCGGGTCGCGACCATGGAGGCGGATGGCGGCCAGGGTCCCTTCGGCGACGCTTCGACCTTCGAGAAGCGTGCGCCGCCGCCGGTGCCCGAGCGGATCGACGCCGAGGGTGAGAACGGCCGGGTGGTGCTGAACCTCGGTGCCGTCGAGCCCGGGCGCCGTTACGGGGTGCAGATCGCCCGTGATCGGGCGATGCGCGACATCGTCGCCGACGAGGTGGTCGATGGATCGAGTTTCGCCATGAACGGCCTGCCGCCCGCGACCTACTACTTTCGCGCCCGGGTTCTCGAGGCCGACGGCTACGAGGGTGCCTTCGGTCCGGTACAGTCGGTCGAGGTGCCGGCCTGGCCCTACTGGCCCGTCGTCCCGCTGCTGTTCCTGTTGTTCCTGCTGTAGGCCGTGTGATGGACGGTTGGCGGGGACGCATCGGTCTGACGATGTCCGGTGTGGCACTCGCCGTCGCGTTCACGTCGGCCGACGTCCTGCGCCCCCTCGAGCGCCTGACCGGCGATCTGTTGCGTCATCACGCCGCCGCGGTTCCCTCGTTCGACCGGGTGGCGCTGGTCGCCATCGACGCGGCCAGTCTCGGTGCCGTCGGCCGCTGGCCCTGGCCGCGCGACCTGCACGCCGATCTGGTCGACCGCCTCGGGGCCGACGGTGCGACCGTCATCGGCTTCGACATTCTCTTCGCCGAGCCGGATCCGGCCGACCCGGCGGCCGACGCGGCTCTGGTGCGGGCGGTGCGCGACGCGGGCCGGGTGGTGCTGGCGATGATCGTCGAAGAGCGGCCCGGCGGACCGTCGGTGATCGTGCGCCCCTTCGAGCCTCTGCGGCAGGCGGCACGCGCCTTGGGCGTGGCGCAGTTTCCGGTCGACCCGGACGGCGAGGTCCGGCGGCTCTTCGATCCGGCCGGCGTCGGGGAGGGCGACTTCCGGCCGCTGGCGTCGATGCTCGTCGGTGCCGGGGGCGACGCTGCGGACATCGGTGGGGCGCTGCTGCCGCCGGCGGGCGCTCTGGCCTCGCTGCCGGTTCTGCCCGCCGTCGACGTGCTGGCCGGCGACTATGATCCCGGTCTCGTCGAAGGGCGGATCGTGCTGATCGGCGTGACGGCTTCGGGCGTGGCCCGGACGGTTTCCGTGCCCGACGGCTACGACACCCGGGTGCTGCCGACGGTGGCCGTCGAGGCCCTGGCGGTGGCCGCCCTGGCGGATCGCGTGCTGGTGCATCCGGTGGTCCATCCGCTGCTCGCCGGTGTGGCGATGGCGCTGCTGGCGCTCGTCTGGCCGCTGCTGTTCGGCGTGTCGCTGGGCTCGGTCACGCTGACCATGCTGGCGCCGACCGCCATGGCCGCGGCGGCGCTCGACATGGGCCAGACGGCGGTGCCGGTGGTCGCGCCGACCCTGGCGGCCGGTCTGACGGCCAAGCTCTTCTGGTTCGCCGCTCACTGGCGGCGTCATCGCGCCGTCGTCAGCGACCGGCGGCGGGCGCATCAGGCGCTCGACACGATCGACGACGCGGTGCTGACCACCGACAAGTGGGGCGTGATCGACTATGCCAACCGCACCGCTGCGGTGATGTTCCGCCGGCGCGAGGGCGAGTTGCAGGGCCGCACGCTCGAGACCCTGATGGGCGAGCGGGGCCTGCGTCCGGTGGCCGATCCGCACGAGGGCCCGGGCGAAGGATCGGGCGAAGTGCTTCGGATGCGGGACGGGGACGGCGGCCTGCGCCTGCTCAAGAAGCACATGGCGCCGCTCGTCGGCGATGCCCGCGGCGGTCAGGTGATGGCGATGACCGACATCACCGAGGAGCACCGGATGCTCGCCGAAATCCGCAAGAGCGCGGCTCAGGACCCGCTCACCGGATTGCCCAACCGCTCGGCGCTGGAGGCCCGCATCCAGCGTCTCGTCGAGCGTCGCGACGAACCCATGGGCGCGCCGGGCTCGGGGTTCGCCGTCGCTTATGTCGATCTCGACCGCTTCAAGGCGGTCAATGACGGGCTGGGCCACGCCGTGGGGGACCTGCTGTTGCGGGCGATGGCGCAGCGCTGGCGCGAGCGGCAGGGCGAGGGTGACACCATCGCCCGTATCGGCGGCGACGAGTTCGCCTTCCTGATCTGCGATCGTGCGAAGCTCGAGGCGCGCGTCGGCCGGCTGATGGCGGCGCTCGACGACCCCTTCGTGCTCGACGGCTACGATCTTCACATGCGTGCCAGCGTCGGCATCGCCCGCTTCCCCGAGGACGGCGACACCGTCTCCGACCTCTTCCGGCACGCCGACAATGCGATGTATCGCGCCAAGCAGAGCGGCGGCGGCGAGATCGCCTATCACCGGGCCGAGCCCGAGGGCGACGTGATGCGCCGCTTCTGGCTGGACCGCGAGCTGCGGGTCGCCCTGCGCGAGCGCCAGATGGTGATGCACTACCAGCCGCGCTTCGATCTGCGCGAGCGCCGGCTGACCGGGTTCGAGAGCCTGGTCCGCTGGCGCCATCCCGAGCAGGGCATGATCCCGCCCGTCCAGTTCATCGGTTTCGCCGAGGAAACCGGTCTGATCTGCGAGCTCGGCCGTCAGGTGGTCGAGGCGACGCTTCGCGACATGGCGCCGAGGCTGCGCGCCGATCCGTCACTGCGCCTGTCGATCAACACCTCGGTCGTCCAGCTCAAGCGCGATCCGGGTTATGTCGCCTTCGTCGCCGAAGCGCTGGCGGCGGCCTCGGTGCCGGCCCGCCAACTGGAGATCGAGGTGACCGAGAGTCTGTTCCTCGACCCGGCCTTCGACAGCTTCGGCCTGCGTCTGCGGGCGCTGGCCGAAGCGGGCGTGCATCTGTCGATCGACGATTTCGGCACCGGCTATTCCTCGCTCGCCTATCTCAACCGCTTCCCCTTCTCGCGGATCAAGATCGACCGCTCCTTCGTCCACGCGATCGAGATCGACGACGGCGCAAGGGCGATCGTCCAGGCGATCGTCGGTCTCGGCAATTCCCTGGAGAAGGCCACCACCGCCGAGGGCGTCGAGAAGGAGAGCCAGATGGCCTTTCTGGGCGATCTCGGCTGTCACGAGGTCCAGGGTTTCCTGCTCGGCCGGCCGCAACCGCTCGAGCATCTGCTCGAGATCGCCTGACGACCCTCCGGTCGCACACGGCATGACCGCTCGATAAAAACCCGGGAGAGGGCTATGACGAATGCCTGACGCCGCCACGGTGCCCGGAGGGAAACGCGATGTTGCTGGTGCTCGGCTCGGTCAATGCGGACCTCCTCTTCAAGGTCGAGAACCTGCCGCGGCCGGGCGAGACGGTGCTCTGCCCGTCCTACGAGACGGCCCCGGGCGGCAAGGGCTCCAATCAGGCGGCGGCGGCGGCCAAGGCCGGCGCGCGGGTGGCGTTCGTCGGCCATGTCGGTGACGACGGCCACGGGCGGCTGGTGCGCGGCATTCTCGAGCGGGCCGGTATCGATTGCAGCGGCCTCGCCACCTCGAAGAGGCCGACGGCGATCGCCGTGATCGGCATCGACGCGGCGGGCGAGAACGCGATCATCGTCGCCAGTGGCGCCAATCTCGACACCGCGGCGGATCAGATCCCGGACGAACGGCTCGCTCCCGGAACCACCATCCTCTGCCAGAACGAAATTCGCACCGAAGAGACCATGGCCCTGCTGCATCGCGCACACGGCCTCGGCGCGCGCACCATCCTCAATCTCGCACCGGCCGGCGACCTCCCCTCCGGCGCCCTGGACGACATCGACGTCCTCGTCGTGAACGAGATCGAGATGCGCACCATGACCGGTGATCGAACGACGCCGCTCGACGCGCTCGCGCGCGATCTGAGCCGGAGGCACGACCTCACCTGCGTCGTCACCCTGGGCGGCCGCGGCGCCATGGCCGAAGGGCCCGGGGGCGGGTGGCGCGTCGGCGTGCTGCCCGTCCGGCCGGTCGACACCACGGGTGCCGGCGACGCCTTCGCGGGCGTGCTCGCCGCATGTCTCGACGAGGGGCGGACGATGGCCGAGGCGCTGCATCGGGCCAGCGTGGCCGCGGCGCTGGCCTGCGAAGCCGTCGGCGCACAAGCCGCCCAACCCGAACGCGACGCCATCGAACGACGGCTCGGCGACCTGCCGCCGCCGAACCCTTCCACTTGAGGAGGTTCAGCCCATGCGACGCCGCACATTCTCGACGACGGCCGCGGCCCTCGGCCTCACCGCGGCTCTGCCGCGCCCCGTCCGGGCCGAGACCGGCGAGCTGCGTTTCGCCGTCATGCGCTCGGGCGACCGGATCGGCGCTCACGTCATGCGCTTCAGCCGCACCGGCGACGCCATCGAGGTCGACATCGACATCCAGTTGAAGGTCACGATCGCCTACATCCCCGTCTATACCTACAGCCATCGCAACGTGGAGCGCTGGAGCGGCGGCCGGCTGGCCGGCTTTTCCAGCCGCACCGACGACAATGGCGACGCCTTTCAGGTCGACTGCACCCGTCGCGACGACCGGTTGCACGTGGTCACCCTCGAGGGCGAGCACGACCTGCCCGGCGATCTGATGCCGACCACCTACTGGCACCGTCGTTTCATGGAGGCACCGGGCTGGATCGACACCCAGAACGGCAAGCAGACGGAATCCACCGTCACGCCCATGGGCAGCGAGCAGATCGTCGATGCCGGCGGCCGCATCTTTCCGGCCGACCGGTTTCATCTCGAGGGCGAGCTGACCCTTGATCTCTGGTATCGGGGCGACAACTGGGTCAAGCTGACCTTCGAGGCGAGCGACGAATCGATCATCGAATATGAGCTGGAAACGGCGTCGCCGTTGAAGGATCCTTTCGCCTGACGGGAACGAAACGATGGGACGTCGTGTCTGGATCACGGGTGCGAGTGCCGGCATCGGGCGCGCGGTGGCCGAGCGGCTGGCGCGTGACGGCGATACCGTGCACGTCAGCGCGCGGCGCGAGGACGAGCTGGATGCGCTCGCGACCACCGTGCCCGGCCGGCTCATCCCGGCTCCGCTCGACGTCACCGATCACGATGCCGTGCAGGCGACCGTGGCCCGCATCGAGGAGCGCGACGGCCCGCTCGATCTGGTGATCCTCAACGCCGGCACGCACCAGCCCGTCGAAGCGAAGGATTTCAGCGCGGCCGATCTGCGCAAGCTGGTCGAGCTAAACGTGATGGGCACGGCCTCCTGCCTCGAAGCGGTGATGCCGCGGATGATCGATCGCCGGGCCGGACACATCGCCGTCGTCGCCTCGGTCGCCGGTTATCGCGGCCTGCCGACATCGGCCTATTACGGGGCGACCAAGGCGGCACTGATCAACATGGTGGAGAGCCTGCGCTTCGATCTCGACGAGGCCGGCGTGCGCATCCAGATCATCAATCCGGGCTTCGTCGAGACGCCGCTGACCGACAAGAACGACTTCGCCATGCCGTTCATCATATCGACCGAGAAAGCCGCCGATTACATCGCGCGCGGCCTGAACGGCAGCAGTTTCGAGATCGTCTTCCCCAAGCGCTTCGCGGCGATCATGAAGAACGCGCGGCTGATGCCCTATCGTCTCTACTTCCCGGCCATCCACAAGATGACCGGGAAATGAGCTCAGGCGCGCTTGAGCGCCAACTGGACGACGTCGGTGGATTTGGAGCGGAATCCGGCCTCGCAATAAGCGAGGTAATAGTGCCAGAGCCGTCGGAAGCGTTCGTCGAACCCTTCCTGGCGCAGCTCGTCCCAGGCGTCGTGGAAGCGCGCGTTCCATAGGCCGAGCGTGCGCGCATAGTCGCCGCCGAAGGCCCGCATGCCGGCTTCGATCAATCCCGCCCGACCGAGTTCGCGCTTCAGGGCCGCCGGCGACGGCAGCATCCCGCCGGGAAAGACGTAGCGCTGGATGAAATCGGCGCTGCGCCGGTAGGCCTCGAAATACTCGTCGGCGATGGTGATGATCTGCAGGCCGGCGAGACCGCCCGGCGCAAGGCGCTCGCGCAACCGGTCGAAGAAGGTCGGCCAGTAGCGCTCACCCACCGCCTCGAACATCTCGATCGAGGCGATGCGATCGAAGCGACCGTCGATCTCGCGATAGTCCTGCAGCCGCACCTCGATCCGCTCGTTCAGCCCGGCTTCCTGGACCCTGCGGGCGACCATGTCGTGCTGCGCGTGCGAAATCGTGACGCTGGTGACCTTCGCACCGCGTTCTCCGGCCGCGTGCAGGGCGAAGCCGCCCCAGCCGGAGCCGATTTCCAGCAATCGCTGATCCGGCTGGAGCGCGATCATGCGGCAGAGGTTCTCGTATTTGGCGCGCTGTGCCGATTCGAGATCGGTCGCACCGTCCTCGAACAGAGCCGCCGAATAGGTCATCGTCGGGTCGAGCCAAGCAGAAAAGAAGCGGTTGCCCAGATCGTAGTGCGCCAGGATGTTGCGCCGGGAGCCACGTCTGGTGTTCGCGTTGCGGCGATGATGCAGGCTGCGCATCAGGCGCGACGGCAGCGATCCGTAATAGCCCTCACCCCACGCATCGGCATTGAGGTTGAGCAGCTCGAGCAGCGTCGCGAGGTCGGGACTGTCGAAATCACCGTCCATGAACGCCTCGGCGAAACCCACCGCGCCGTTGGTCACGTATTTCCAGGCGACGCCCGGACGGTGCAGCGTCATCTGCCCGTGCGGGCCGGGCACGCGGCCGGTGAAGTGCAGCGTCTCGCCTTGCGGCATCCGAAGATCCAGGGTGCCGCGACGGAGATCGCCCGCGAGCCGCAAAATGACGCCGAGAAGGATCCGGTCGACGGGACCGAACGGCCGGCCCGCCGGTGATCCTTTTCGCTGCGCAAGATACTCGATCATCTTTCCCGATCCGACGTTGGCGCGTCCTTTGGGCGGACGCGGTTGTTGGGCTGAGCGTCGAAGGCGACGAAAAGCAGACCTTCTTCAACCAAGGCCGAGGCGTCCGGTAGATGACGAACCAAGACCAGTGAAAAAAACATCACGACTTTCCATCAAGCGCAAGCTTCTCCTCCGCGCCACACGCCTCGAACCCGAGATGGGAACGGACGGCGACGCGTACGGCCCCCGAGCACGTCACCTGAACATAAACCGAAGAATTAGTTTAGCACAAGGAATTTTTTACGCTTTATCAGACTTTTCTCACGCGGCGCGACGGCGAGAAGAAGGGCGCGCCCTTGAGCCAGAGACGCAGGGCTTCGAGATGGATGCCGACGATCACCCGCGCGGTCATCGTGAGGTCGCGCAGGGTGCAGAGGGCGAGTCGAGCGCTGCTCAGGGGCAGCCGCCGGGCCGTCTGTCCGGCGACGAAGAAGCAGCCTTCGTCGTCCTCTTCGCGGATGCCGAGGCTCAGACGCTCGCCGGGCTGGCTCAGACGGAAGCGATAGCGTGCCTTCATGTCGATGAAGGGGCTGACGAAGAAATCCTTGGAGCAGCTCTGATCGAAAGCGGCGCCGGCGGCCGTACCCTCCGGCACCGGCAACACATAGGCATGTTGCTCGCCGAAGGTGTTCTTCACCTCGTGCACGACGGTGCGAAGCACGCCGTCCCGATCGAAACACCAGTAGATGCTCAAGGGGTTGAAGACGAAGCCGAATATCCGCGGCATCGCCAGGATCATGATGCGGCCGGCCTCGTAGTCACAGCCGCTGGCCGCGAGTTGCTCCAGCACCCAGGGACGGAGCGCCCCGCCGTCACGCGGTCCGTGGTCGGCCTGTCTGAAGGAGACGAAGAAGCCGCGATCGACGCCGAGCAGCCGGCAGCGTCGCCCGAGAGAAGGCAGATCGCCGATGTCCAGATAGAGCGAAAAGACCGAATATTCGAACCGGTGCGACACCGGCCGCCGCCGGTGATGCATGACCTTGCCGTGATAGATGCAGGGTTCGATCGGCATGTCCGCACGCATCCCCGAGATCCGACTCACTCGGCCCCGGTGATATAGGCCCCGGCCGGACAGGGCATGCCCGTGGCCTCTTTCGAGGCGCGATCGCGTACACCTTCTAGCCAGGGTGGCGGCGCGCCCAGCGCCCGGGCCACGTCGATCGACGAGACCAGCCCGTCCTCGTGAAAGCCGTAACGCAACCATGCCCCGGCATGCCAGATGCCGCCTCGACCCTGAATTTCCCCGATCCGCGCCTGGGCATCGAGCGCCGCCCGGTTCAGCAGGGGATGATGGTAGGTCATCCGGCGATGGACCAGGCTCGGGTCCGGTTCGCGAAACGGATTGAGGGAGACGAAGAGCGGCATGCTCGCGTCGATGTTCTGCAGCCGGTTCATCCAATAAGTCACCGAGACGGGCTTGCCCTTGTCGGCCAGGGCCGGCGCCACGTAGTTCCAGCTCGCCCATGCGGTCCGTCGCTTGGGCATGAGCGACGGGTCGGCGTGCAGCACCGCGCTGTTCCGCTGAAAGGCAAAGGCGCTCAACAGGGCGCGTTCGGTGGGATCGGCATCGGCCAGCATGGTCAGCGTCTGGTCCGCGTGGCAGGCGAGCACCGCCTGATCGGCCTCAATCGTCTCACCGGAGGCCGCGACCAGCCGCACACCGGCGGCGCAGCGTTCGACCCGGATCACCTCGAAGCCGCGTCGCACGCGCCCTTCGAGACGCATGGCGAGACGCCGGACATAGTCGCGCGACCGGCCGCTCAAGGTGCGCCAGGAGGGCTGGTCGGCGATCGTCAGAAGCCCGTGATTGTCGAAGAAGCGCAAGAAGCTCTGCGCCGGAAAATCGAGGATCGCGTCGAGCGGCGCGGACCAGATGGCCGCCGCCATCGGCAGGAGATATGCGGATCGAAAACGCACGCCGAAGCGGTGCAGGTCGAGAAACATGCCGAGCGTGAAGGAATTGTCCGGCGTTCGCTCGAGGAAGCCCAGGCCCAGCCGGTTGAAGCGGGCGATGTCGATCAGCATCCGCGCGAAGGTCGGCCGCGCCAGGTTTCTCTTCTGGGCGACGAGGGCGGCGATCGATTTGCCCGAATATTCGAAGCGGCCATCGTCCAGGCTGGCGGAAAACGACATGCAGGACGGTTCGGTCGGCACGTCGAGGGTTTCGAGAAAGCGCGCGAACTGCGGATAGTTGCGCTCGTTGTAGACGATGAAGCCGGTATCCACGTCGATCGACCGGCCGTTCGTCTCGACGGTGACGGTATGGCTGTGGCCGCCCAAGCGCTCGTCCTTCTCGAGCAACACGACATCGTGCCGGGAATCGAGAAACCAGGCGGCCGAAAAGCCGGCGATGCCGGACCCCACCACTGCGATGCGCACGTCCTTGCACTCCCCCGTCGTTGGTGGTGCGACGGCCGTCCCCGCCGCCTCTGGCGGTCTGCCGGACGCCCGTCCCGGCCCGGATGCGCTCACGACTACGCGGACGCGGCCGTTCCGGATCACGATCGGACGCCGCACCGTACCGCCCCTCGCGGCCGCCGGGAGCGCAACGGGTGCGCGTCACACCATCGGTCGCACGCCCTGCGCCCCGGTGCCGGTCTTGCTTTTTGCCCCGCCCGCCGCTAGACGCTGCCGCGGGTCCCCATCGTCTAGGGGTTAGGACGTCACCCTTTCAAGGTGAAAACACGGGTTCGAATCCCGTTGGGGACGCCAAGCATTTCAATAGGTTAGCCGGAACGCATCGCCATCGATGCGCGCGGAGTCCAAACAAAGCTCCAAAAACCGTTGCAGGATCAGGCTGGATTTCGGTGGACATGACGGCCGAAACTAGCCCGCGCGGCGCACGGCCGGCAACCTGTTCGGCCGCTCGCGAAAATCCATCCCTCACCACGCGGAATGATGGCAGGGCCGATTATCGACGATCGCGCCGCCCGGCCATCGCCGGCATCCGACGGCGAATCTCGCCCGCGTCGACCCGGCGCCATTCCTCGACGAGCTTCGGAAGCGCCCGATCGAAGGCGGGCGGATCTAGGCCGCTGGCCTCAAGGACCAGATCACGCGCCGCCGTCGGCGTGGACAACCAGCGCCGCGCTTCGTCGCGCACCGCGGCGTAGCGATCGGGAAGACGAGCGTCGATCAGCTGTTGCAGCACCACGGCTGCCCAAAGCCGACGGCATCGAGCCGCCTGATGGTCGATGGGCGGGGCCGGCGGCTCGTCGAGCTTCACGCGGCCGCGGGCGCGCCTTGGGCGGCAACGCGCTGTTCGGCCATCTCGTGAAGGCCGGCATCGGTCAGGTTGAGCCAGCCAAGCTCGACGGACCCGGGCAGCGGATCGTGGCCGATGCGGCTCGTGTCGAGCCCGTAGCGGCTGATGACCTCGTTCAGCCGGCTGCCGGCCTTCTGGCGCCAACTGGCGACGGCAGCGGCCTCGCTCTCGTCGTGCGGCCATCGCAGCTCGGCACCTAGGGCGCGCTCGTTCTCGATCAGCGCGGCCAGCACCGGCATCAAGCTGGTAAGCGCGACCTCGAACGCTTCGGCAGCCGCGACCCTCGCCTCGGACAGATCCCGCAGCCGT
>JAGREO010000193.1 GCA_020446525.1 Geminicoccaceae bacterium
GCGTCGTCTTGCCCGAGCTCTCGGGCCCGTAGATTTCGATGATCCTGCCGCGCGGCAGGCCGCCGACACCGAGGGCAATGTCGAGACCGAGCGAGCCGGTCGAGACGGTATCGATCTCGACCGCGCCTTCGGCCTGACCCAGTCGCATCAGCGAGCCTTTACCGAAGGCCCGTTCGATCTGCGCTATGGCGGCGTCGAGCGCTTTTTGGCGATCGTCCGTCGTACGGCGGGTGGGCGTTGCAATGTCGGCCATAAGTCGCTCGATTTTCCTGAGAATGAGGTTGGCCATGACTTATATCGGTCAACCATGGTTGCGCATAGTAGGTAGGTGTCGAGCGCAGCGATGACGACCTTCGATTCGGATTGGCTGACGCTGCGCGAGGCATACGACCATGCCGCACGCAACACGAAAGTGCTGGAGCGGGTCGGCCTTTGGGCGCAGGCTTATGACCGGTTGCAGGTTGTCGATCTCGGCGCCGGCACGGGCTCCACGTTGCGCGCCGTCGCACCGGTGCTCGGGTCCGGTCAGTCCTGGCGGCTGATCGAGCACGACCCGTCGCTCATCGAGGCGGGGGAGGCGAGGCTCGCCGACACGGCCTGTACATGGCGCTACGAGCGCCTGAACTTACGCGACGATCTGGAGGCGGCGATCGATGACGCACAGATCGTCACGGCCTCGGCTCTCGTCGATCTCGTATCGGCAGAATGGCTGGAGGAACTGGCCGCTCTCGTCGATCGACGCAATTGCGCCCTGTATGTGGCACTCAGCTACGACGGCCGCATGCGTTGGCGGCCGGGCGATCCTTTTGATGTCGAGATCAAGTCGCTGTTCGACCGCCACCAGCAGAACGACAAGGGCATCGGCAGTCCGGCCTTGGGTCCGGGAGCCGCAAGGACGCTCGAAGCGCATTTCGGTGATGCCGGCGTTATTGGACGAAGCGATTGGCGCTTGCGGCCGATCGATCGGCCCATACAGACCGCCTTGCTGCGCGGTCACGCCTCGGCTGCATCGGAAATTGCGGCGGATCGATCGCGTGAGATCGAGGACTGGCGCATCCGGCGACAGCTATGGATCGATACCGGCCGCTCGATGGCGCTCGTCGGTCATCGCGATTTCCTCAAGCTGCCAGGCTGATCCGCCCGTTGGCATACCGTCGTCTGCAGGGTTCGCTTGTATGGGGGCATGGCAACCGCTACCTGAGAGCGCATGAACGAAATTGGTACCCGTCCGGTCATCGGCATCACGCTCGATAGCGAAGAAGCAGGCGGCTACTCCAAATTTCCCTGGTACGCCCTGCGCCAGAACTACGCCTCGAGCGTCGTCGCGGCGGGGGGATTGCCCATGGTCCTGCCGCACGAAGCCGAACTGGTCGATCTGTATCTCGAGCGGATCGACGGGCTGATCGTCACGGGCGGCGCGTTCGACGTGGATCCCCTTCTCTACGGGTCCGACGATCGGCATCCGAGCGTATCACTCAAGCAAAAGCGCACGGCCTTCGAGTGGGCGATCCTGCAGGGTGCGTTGAGGCGTGATGTGCCGGTGCTCGGAATCTGCGGCGGCATGCAGTTGCTCAACGTCGTGCTGGGCGGCACCTTGCTGCAGCACATCCCGGACAGCGTGCCGAATTGCCTGGCGCACGAACAGCCGAACCCGCGCGATCAGGCGGGTCACGAGGTGAGTGTGGTGGCTGAAAGCCTGCTCGACCGGCTCGTCGGTCGCCGGACCATGTCGGTCAACAGTGCACATCACCAAGCGGCCGATCGCATTGGAGAGGGCGTCTTGGTGAGTGGCCGGGCGCCCGACGGGGTCGTCGAGGCGATCGAGCATGGCGGTTACCGGTTCTGCTTGGGCGTCGAGTGGCATCCGGAATTCCTCATCGACGAAGGCGACGCACGCATACTCGCGGGTCTCGTGCGGGCCGCGCAGCGATGAACGTCGCAGGCGAGGCCTTCGAGGGCGAGCGCATCGCCAAACGGATCGCGCGCGCGGGTCACTGTTCGCGGCGTGCGGCCGAAGCCCTGATCCGCGAAGGCCGGGTGGCCGTCGACGGCCGTACCGTCGACGGCCCGGCGCTGAACGTGACCGACGACCAACGCGTGACGATCGACGGCGAACCTCTGGCGGCCGCCGAGCCGGTGCGGCTGTTTCGCCTGCACAAGCCGACGGGCGTGGTAACCACGGCCCGCGATCCCGAAGGCCGACGGACGATCGACGATCTGCTCCGCCACAGCGGCACGGTTCTGCCGCGCCTGATGCCGATCGGCCGCCTCGACGTCAATTCGGAGGGCCTGCTGCTGCTGACCAACGATGGCGGCCTCAAGCGCCGTCTCGAGCTTCCGGCCACGGGCTGGCTGCGGCGGTACCGGGTGCGCGTACACGGTACGGTGGACCCGCGGGCTCTGACTGCGCTCGAGCGAGGTATCGAGATCGACGGTATCCGCTACGGATCGATCAAAGCCCGGCTGGACCGCCAGCTCGCGAGCAACGCGTGGCTCGCGGTCGGATTGACCGAAGGCAAGAACCGCGAGGTACGTCGCGTGCTCGAGCATCTGGGCCTGCAGGTGAGCCGCCTGATCCGCACCGCCTACGGCCCGTTCCAGCTCGGTGCGCTGGAGCCGCGGATGGTCGAAGAGATCACCGGCAAGGTCGTGCGCGAACAGCTCGGAGGAAAGCTGCTCGCCGGCCTGCTCGAACCCGAGAGCGGCCGCCGCGAAAAGCGGGTGCGAAAGCCGGAATGACGGCGCCCCGGATCATCGCCGGACGGCTCAAGAATCGCAGGGTCAAGGTGCCCGAGGGCAATCTGATCCGTCCCACGGCCGAGCGCATGCGCGAGGCGCTGTTTTCGATCTTGGGGGCGGAGATCGAAGGTGCGCGCTTTCTCGATCTCTTCGCCGGCAGCGGCGCGATCGGGCTCGAGGCTCTATCCCGCGGCGCCTCGACCGCGACCTTCGTCGAGCAGGATCCCGCCGCCCTCGCCGCTCTGCGCGACACGATCCGCCGTTTGGGCGTCGAGCGGGAGGCTCGAGTGATCGGGCGCGACGCGCGCAATCTGGGTCACGCACACGACGTCTTCGATCTTGTCTATGCCGATCCGCCCTATCGCAGCGGTCTGCACGCCACGACCTTGGACGGTTTGCGCCAGGGCGGCTGGATCGACGGGAACAGCCTGTGCGTCACCGAGCGAGCGGCCGAGGAAGAGGTCGCGAGCTGCGCGGGCTTCATGCTGGTGGACGATCGCCGCTACGGCGCCGGGTGTGTGTCGTTTTACCGGCTCATCTGAGATCGAAACCGCCTCTCAGGCGCGGCAGAAGCCGATCAGCACGACGAACACCACCACCGTCAGCGCGAGAGCGAGATAGAGCGTCGCGGCGAAACCCGCGGTCAAGGCCACCAGGATGCCCAAAAGGACCAGCGCCAGCGCGGCCCAGCCGGTACCGCCAAGTTTCTCACTCGCCTGCATCGAACGTCCCCTGTGTTCCTTCGCGTCTCTTAAAGCGGACCGAGGGCGTGAGGCCAGCCCCGCGAATCGTCGCAGCACTGCTCCGGCGATCCGGGCACGGGTGCATCAGGATAAAAAATTATCAACCAGTCCGCGACTGCTGGGTGACTTGGTGCGATTTGGGATGTTTAATGAGCGACGATACGTCGGTTCGCCGCGAAAGCCGGTCGGTTCGATCGGCGACGAGTGCGTTCGAGAGATGTGTCGCGACAACACAAAGAGGTGAACATGCGTAGCAGGAACATCATGGTTGTGGCCCTCGGCGGCACCGCGCTTCTGGCGGGCTGCAGCGGCGGGCCGCAGTTCAATTCGCTGGCCCAGAAATTTCAGATGATGGCGCCCGCCAAGGAAAAGCTGGCCGAGGCGAAATCCACCTCGGCGCCGTCCGATCCCTATCAGGCGGCCCTCCGCTCGGCCTATCTGGGATATGCCGATTACGAATATTCACGCATGCAGGATTACACCGACACCATCTTCCACAGCGAGAAGGCGATCGCGGCGGCCGGCGGGCGGCAAGTTCAGCCGCAGGCGATCGGCGACCGCATGCTGCCGGCGTCCGACGTCGGCAGGCTCACGGCGGCGCGTGAGCGGCTGACCACGGCACTTGCGGCCGGTGCGCCATCCATCGCACCCGGACCGGCTGCGCGCGCCGTCGCCAGCTTCGATTGCTGGATGGAGCAGCAGGAAGAGAACATCCAGCCGGACGACATCGCCGCGTGCGAGAAGACGTTTCAGCAGGCCATGGCCGAGCTCGACGCCGCCATGGCCAAGAAGCCCGAGCCGGTCGCGGTCCTGCCTCCGGTGGTCACGGTCGACGCGGATGTGCTCTTCGCTTTCGACAAGGCGGAGATTCGACCGGAATTTGCCTCCGAGCTCGACGAAGTGGCGGAGATCATCAAGGCCAATCCCGGCAAGAAACTCGAGATCCAGGGGCACACCGACAGCGTCGGATCCGAAACCTACAATCAGGGCCTCTCGGAGCGACGCGCCAAGGCTGCGGTCGAGTATCTCGTGAGCAAGGGCGTACGCGCCGATCGCATGACGGCCAAGGGATACGGCGAGAGCCGCCCGGTGGCGTCGAACGACACCGATGCGGGCCGCGCCTTGAACCGACGGGTGGAAATCCACACGCAGTAGTTCATTCAGAACGATGCGGGAAGGGCCGGCTCCACGGGGCCGGCCCTTTTTCGTCGGGGACGATCAGGGTTCGTGAGAGCTTGCTCACGAGCCGCGGACGTGCATTCATACTCGGCCAGATCCGACTTCGTAGGGAAAACGATGCTGCGTCGGTTCGCGCTCGCCGTCCTATTGTCGCCGGTGCTCGCGGCGGCTCAGGAGGTCGCGTCGATACCGGCGGAGGGTGCGCCGGTCTTCGATTATCGACAGGCGATCGCGTTGTTCGAGCAGGGAGAAAGGCGGCAGGCGACCTGCCTCCTCTATCGCGGCCAATACCGTGCGCGGGTGCATTTGCGCGCACACCCCGATCTCGAACCTTCGGCCGATCCAGCCCTCTACGCCAGCTTGAACGAAACAGTCGGCCGGCCGATCAACGAGTGGGCCGCGGGCGACGTGCCCGAGTGGGTGCAATCGATGCGGTGCGCCCTCGACTGGGCACGTGAGCACGACGATCCCTACACGCCCAAAGCGGCGTATGGCGACGCCCACGCCGAAGTTCAGGCGGGGTTCGCCCGCTTCATCGACAGCACCGCCGCCAGAGCGGAGGAGATCAGGCGGATCCGGGCGCAAAACGGTCTCGAGAACCGCTGATACTCCGAGCGACGGATTACGCCAACCGTCAGCGGGTGCACTCTGCAGCCACGGCTCGAACCAGCGGCGGCAGGCTCGACGCCCGGCGCACGTCGTGCCTATGGTGATCGGGACGATGCAGGGGGAACGCGATGCCTTTCTCGACGTATCAGCGCGCGCGCCTGGGACATGCGGTGATCGAACCGGCGGGGCCGTTCGTCGCCGGATCGTTGCAGCATCTGGTGATCACCTATACCGCCGGACCCTTCGGCATCGACGATACAGGCGCGCTCAAGATCAGTTGGCGCACGGCATCGGACGCGGCGAAGCCGCAGACGAACGATCCCAAGGCCGCCAATTTCGTGAGTGCCACGGCGAGCAATGGTGCCGGCCTCTCCATCGAGTACAACCGCAACAATATACGCCCCTGGGTCAACACGCTCTTGGTGCGGGCGACCGGCGGATTCTTGCGGGTCGGCGACACGATCAGCGTCAGGCTCGGCGATCCGGCAGGCGGCTGTCCCGGTTACCGACTGCAGACCGCGGCGGAGCGGCCGTTCCCCTTCAAGGTCTTCGTCGACGCCTTTGCGACTTATGATTTCGTCGAGCTCGAAGAGAGTCCCGCCGTCGACCTCGTGCCGGGACCGGCGCGCCGCTTCAAGGCGATCCTGCCGACGCTTCGGCGGACGGGTGACAGGTTCCGCCTCGCCGTGCTCGCCGAAGACCGCTGGGGCAATCCGACGGATGAGGCCAAGGGCACCTTCCACCTGAAGTGCGACGCGCCGATCGATGGCCTGCCGGAGACGATCACGCTCGGCGACGGCCCGGCGGTGGTGGACGGGCTGTCGTCCGACCAAGCGGCCGATCTGCGGGTCGAGGTAACGGACGAGGACGGACGCCCATGCGCGACCTCGAACCCGCTGCGCATCGCCGACGACGCATCGTTGCTGCATTATTGGGGCGATCTGCACGGACAGTCCGGCGAAACGGTGGGAGCCGGCACGGCACGTGACTATTTCGCCTTCGCCCGCGACAGGGCGTTTCTCGACATCACCGGACATCAGGGCAACGATTTTCAGATCGACGATGCGTTCTGGGCCGAGATCAACCGGCTCGCCGCCGAATTCGACGACCCCGGCAGGTTCACCGCCTTTCCCTCCTACGAGTGGTCCGGCAACACCGGCATGGGCGGCGACCGCAACGTTTTCTACTGCCAGCAGGACCGGCCGATCTACCGCTCATCGTCGGTACTGCTCGAGAGTCCGCACGATACCGACCGGCACCATGTGAAGGATCTCTTCGAGTCGCTCGCCGACGAGGAGGCGTTCGTGATCGCCCATGTCGGCGGTCGCTACGCCGATCTCGGCGTCGGCCACGACGGCCGAATCGAACGGGCGGTGGAGATCCATTCCTGCTGGGGCACGTTTGAGTGGCTGCTGCACGACGCCCTGGCGCTAGGGCATCGGGTCGGCATCGTCTGCCACAGCGACGATCACAAGGGCCGACCCGGCGCGGCCTGGCCAGGCGCCGGCACCTTCGGCGCGATCGGCGGCCTGACCTGCTATCTCATGGAGCGTCTCGACCGCGAGGCGGTGTTCGAGTGTATCCGCAACCGCCGCACCTTTGGCACCACCGGCGCCCGCATCCATGTCGATCTGCAGGCTTCCTTCGATGACGGCTGTGAGCGATTTCTCGAAGATCCGGCGCTCCTCCCACCGTCCGAGCCGGCTTCGAGCGAAAAGCAGCGGACGGCCACCATGGGGGCCATCGTGCGCACCCGCTCGACGGAGGCCGAAATTACCGTCGAGGTTCTGGGTTCGGCGCCGATCGAGCGGCTGACCTTCTTCGACGGCCCCAAAGCCGTCGCCACCGTACGCGCCTACGACAAAGCGCAGCTCGGGCGGCGAATCAGAATCCTTTTCGAAGGCGCCGTCTATCGCGGGCGTGGCCGCGAAGTCGTCTGGCGTGGCTCGGTGCGGCTCAAAGGCGCGCGATTCTTCGACGTGCGGCCGATCAATCTTTTTCGTGCGGACAAGCCTCTCGTTCTCGCCGACGACGGCACGCGCGTCGATTTCGACACGGTGACCACCGGCAATTTCTGCGGTTTCGATCTGTGGCTGGAGGAACGCGAACGCGGTGAAATCGAGATCGCCTCAAACGTGATCGAGCGCCACATCAAGATCGCCGACATCAGCCTCGAGGACATGGTGCTCGATGCCGGCGGACTCGGACGGCGGATGCGGCTCTTTCGTCTGCCGAACGAGAACACCCGCATGCGTGTGCACGAAACGGTCCGGCTGCCGCTGGAGCAGGGGCGTGACCATGCGCTCTATGTGCGGGTGACACAAGAGGACGGGCATCAGGCCTGGACCAGCCCGCTTTACGTGATCGACTGAGCGTCGATGGCGGAGAACCTGCTGGCAGCACTGCATCTGGTGCTCACCTTCGAGAACCTGCTCTACGCGGCTCTGGGCATGGCAGTGGGACTGGTGTTCGGCGCCCTGCCCGGCCTGAACGGCAACGTCGCCATCGGGCTCTTGATCCCCTTCACCTATTATCTCGACCCGATGGTCGGCATTGTCGCCTTGATGGCGATCGGCAAAGGGGCGAATTTCGGTGGTGCGGTGCCGGCCGTGCTGCTCAACATACCGGGCACGCCGGCCGCCACCTTCACCGCAGTCGACGGCTATCAACTGACCAGGGCGGGCAAGGCGAAGAAGGCTCTGCACACGGCGCTCTGGGGCTCGACCTTGGGCGATCTGTTCAGCGATCTGGTGCTGCTTTTCGTCGCGGCACCGCTGGCGGCCATGGCACTGATGGTCGGGCCGCCCGAATATGCCGCGATCATCCTGTTTTCGCTCCTGATCGTCGGCACGATGGTCGGCGGCGCTCCGATCAAGGGTCTGCTCTCGGCGGCCTTCGGCCTGCTGCTGGGCACCGTCGGCCGCGACCTCTACACCATGGAGCCGCGCTTCACCTTCGGGTCGATCAATCTGGACGACGGCATTCCGGTGATCCCCTTGCTGATGGGCCTGCTGGTGGTGTCCGAAGTGTTCGTGCAGCTTCGCCGTGAAGCCGTCTCACCCGAGGCGATCGAGACGCGCGCGCTGAGGCTCGATCGGGGTGCGGAGCCGCTGCGCATGGCCGATCTCGCCAGACAGCTTCCGACGATCTTCAAGAGCAGCGCCATCGGGACGTTCGTCGGTGCGGTGCCGGGGCTGGGTGCCACGCTGGGTGCGTTCTTGTGCCATGCCGAGGCCAAGCGTTCGGCACCGCCGGACGAGCCCGTCGGCCGCGGCTCGCTGCGTGGCGTGGCCGCCGCCGAAGCGGGCAACAGTGCCACCAACGGCTCCAACCTCATTCCTCTCGTGACGCTGGGCATTCCGGGCAATGTCGAGGCGGCTCTGGTGCTAGGGGCCTTCATGATCCACGGCATCACACCCGGCCCGTTCCTGATGCAGCAGCAGGGACCGATGCTCTATGCCATCTTCCTGAGCCTGATCCTGGCCAACGTCCTGTTGCTGGGTATGGGCTTCGCGTTCATCCGCATGGCCCGTCATGCGCTGAGGATCGACAAGCGTCATCTGCTGCCGGCGATCCTGTTCATGGCTTTCGTCGGCACCTACGCGACCACGCGTCAATTGTTCGACGTCGGCCTGATGTTCGTCTTCGGCATGCTCGGCTATGCGATGCGGCGGCTGGGCTTCACACCCTTGCCCCTGCTCATCGCCTTTCTTCTCGGACCGCTGTTCGAGGACGGCGTACGTCGCTCACTGACCCTCTCGGGCGGCAGTTTCTCGATCTTCTTCGAGCGACCGATCGCCATCGGCTTTCTGGCGATCGCGACGCTGGCGCTGGTGCTGATCGTCCGCCAAACGCTGGAGCGTCGAAGGCGGGCTTGAGCGTCACCCGCCGAGCAGCAGGCGTTCGAGGCTGCTCGGACGGATGACGAGGCCGAAGCTCTGCTGGAACACCAGCCAGACGACGGCGAGGGTGCCGGCGCTCCAGCCCAGAAGCGGAAGCGGCCGGCGTGCACCCAGAAGCATGAACGAAACGATCAGGGCGACGAACCCGCCCAGATAGAAACCCGTGGTGTCGATCGCCAGGGCGAAGGCGCCCCAGACCACTGCGAGAACGAGGATGTGTCCGGGCTCACCCCCGCCGGTCTCGACGAAGGGGTCGTCGTCGGCAGGTTGCGACGTTCGATGCAGCGTCGATGCGAGCATGGCGACTGCGAGCACGCCGATCAGGACCGTATAGAGGTAGGGCAGCATCGCCTGATCGCCGCTGCCGGCGAAGCGGGGCACGAGCCACCACCACGCCAGCGCGGCGAATATGATCAGGGCCGCCGCGACCGCCATATCGGTGCTTCGCGCAGGCACGCCCTTCTATTCCTTCAGGTAGTCGCGCAACTCCTGCGCATCCTTGGTGACGCTTTGCAGCACCTCTTCATATTCGGCCGGCTCGATCCACTGCGGAGTCAGGTCAATGGCCTTCAGTTTTTCCTGAACCGCCGGTGCTTCCACGGCGGCCTTGAAGGCGGCGCGCAGCTTCTCGAGCACGTCTGCCGGCGTATCGGCCCTGACGGCATAGCCGTAATAGACGCGGGCGACATAGTCCGCGTCGCGCTGATCGAGGCTCGGCACGTCGGGATAGCCGAACTGTGCGAGACCGCCTGGCGTCAGGGTTGCCAGAATCTTCAGGCCGCCTTCACGGGCGGCATGCCAGGCCGAGGTGCCGACACCGGTCTCGGCGGTTGTCACGTGTCCGCCCAGGATCGCTGCCGAGCCTTCCGCACCGGAACGGAACGGTACGAGACGGATGGTGAGGTCGTGCTTCTTGGCGTAGGCCTCGACCACGCGCGACGACCAGAAGGAGCCGCCGTCGGCGAAGGTGATGGGCGTTTCCTTGGCGTAAGCGACCATCTCCTCGAAGGTCGAGAAGGGTGCCGAAGCAGCGGCGAAGAGGACCCGTTCCTGGGGCATGTAGCCACCGACGATCGACCAGCGCGCCAGATCGAGCGGCTCGCCCTGATAGGCGGCGGTGAACGGCCCCTCGGTGAGGAAGGAGACCATCGTCTGGCCATCGGCCGGCAAGGCGTCGGTTGCCTTGATGGCGAGCAGACCGCCGGCACCGGGCTTGTTCTCGACCAGAACCTTGGTTCCCAGTTGCGTCGCCAGTTCCTCGGCCATGATGCGCGAGGAAGTGTCGGTCATACCGCCGGCGCCGAAGCCGACCATCATGGTCACCGGCCCGTCGGGGAAACCGGCGGCCATCGCGGGTGTCGCGGTCGACGCCGCCGTCGCGATCGCGGCGGCGAGAGTGAAGAGTGTACGACGCAGCATGATAATCCTCCCTGGGTGGTTCATTCGCGCGGTGTGCGCTCTTTGGGCCCGACGACGCCGAGACCGCAGCGCAAGGCCTCGGTCGCCAGCAGTTCCTCCGGCTTGACGTTGGCGAGATTGACCTCGGGGCCGAGTTCGAGGATAAGCAGCTTCTTCAGGTCTTCGACCATCGAGAGCGTTGTACCGCTGATCCAGGGTCCCGGCAGCTCGATCATGACGCGGCGCATGTCGAGCTCGGCGGTGATCCGTCGCAGCATCGAGGTCGCGATCGCGCCGTCCTCGACCAGTTCGGCCGCTTCGATCAGGACCAACTCGGCGCCGGCCTCGAAGCAGACGTGCGCCTGAGCGATCAGCCGGGCGACGTCCGTTTTCTCGTCCTTGGACCCCACCTCGCCCATGACCGCGAGGCCCGCATCGGTGGCCTCGCGAACGAGCGACGCACGTTCCTGGTCGTCGATCGGCAGACAATTGTCGGAGATCTCGATCGTCGCGAAACCGAGCCTCGTGGCCTCGGTGAAGAACCGGCCCAGCGCCTTGCGACCGTGGTTCGCCAGCACATATTCCGCGAACTGGCCGCCGATGAAGGGGCGCACGGCGTGCCGTCGATAGAGATCGAGCTTGGCCGCCAACTGATCCGGCGGATAGAGGCGAGCCGTGCCGGTGACGATCTTGGCGAAATCGGCATAGGCTCCGGCCAGCGCCATCAGCCCGTCGACCGCACCCACGGTCATGCCCCAGTCGGCGATCATCGTCATGCCGGACCGGCGAGGCTTGGCCGTCGAGCGTGTGGGCGGCAGGTCGAGAAAGCCGAAGGGTGCGGACGACAAGAGCGCCTCCTGTCTTTTTGCGGGATGGCGGCGCCTCGCAACCTAGCTCGATGCGCGACGGGCGCATAGCACGATCTTGCATGGCACGGCGTTCGGGCTGGGGCGGCGATCGCCGGATGGTGATGTCGAAGACGAACCCGACGCCGCCTCTGAAGGTTGGCCCCGCCGGTCACGTGCGCGATAGTCATCTTGTGCGACGCGATCGGCGTGCCGCACGAACAGAGGGAACGGTCATGTCGCGAAGAGACATCTTGCGTCGTCTGACACCCGTGGCCTGTATCGCGATGGCTCTCGCGCCGGCCGTAGCGCAAGCCCAGCAGCAGCATCCGATGGGCTTTTTCGTGACCAGCGTAGGGCTCGGTGACGGGGCCAATCTGGGCGGGCTCGAGGGTGCCGACACGCATTGTGAGGCGCTGGCCGAGGCGGCCGGCGCAGGCGGGCGCGACTGGCGCGCCTATCTCTCGACCGAAAAGGACGGTGCGCGCGGAGAATCGGCCCGCGAGCGGATCGGCCTCGGTCCCTGGTACAATGCCCGGGGCGAACTCGTCGCCGCCGATCTCGATCAACTCCACCTGAATCCGAACATCGTGCTGCGTACGGCGCTCGACGAGAACGGCCAGCCGGTCAAGGGGCGTGGCTCCAGCCCCAACGAGCACGACATCCTCACCGGTACGCAGGAGGATGGCACGGCATACTTCCCCGACGAGCAGGATCACACCTGCAACAATTGGACCTCGAACGGCGATGGCTCGGCTCAGGTCGGGCATCACGATCGGCACGGCGGTGGAAACACGTCGTGGAACTCCGCCCATGCCAGTCGCGGCTGCAGCGCGGAGAACCTCAAGAGCACCGGCGGCAACGGCTATTTCTACTGTTTTGCGGCTGATTGAGAGGCAGGCGGAGGAACGGGCTCGCGTCGATCGCGGGCTCCCCGCCATACCGCGCGTGCCGAGAAGGACTGTAGAAACGAAAGACCCCGCCGGCGCTCTTGCGACATCGGCGGGGTCTGGTGCCTATCGGCTTTGTCCGGATGAACCGGTCAAGTGGGTGTTCACACACCCATGCAACTCAAATTGTCGGTTTTCCGTGCCGACGCCGGCACGTCGGTCCCACGCAGGCTCAGGACCGTATCGGATGATTGGGCGGCAGGGTCTCCATCTTCACCTCACATGAAGCAGATGAACAGTAGCCCACAAGTGCACCCGCACCTGCGGTGAACCCATCCTCGCACCTCCGAAGTTGTTTGCGAAGACTAATTGGATATGCGCTCGCTCGATTGTGGAGTCAACCTTCATGCAAGATTTTTTGATCGGCCGATCGGCGGGGGGACGGGCGCGGCTTGGTGATCGCTCTCGCCGGGGGAGGGTGCTAGGTTCGGTGCTCCACGAGCGCGAGTTCGCATGAGCACGACCACCAGAAAACTGATCCTCGTCGACGGTTCCGGCTATATCTTCCGCGCCTTTTTCGCCCTGCCACCGATGACCCGGCCGGACGGGACGCCGGTCAATGCGGTCTTCGGCTTCTCCGCCATGCTGTTCAAGCTGATGCAGGAACGGGCGGGCGACGACATGATCGTCGTATTCGATGCCGGTCGGGTGAGCTTTCGCAACGAACTCTATGCCGATTACAAGGCCAACCGGACCGATCCGCCGGAGGAGCTCGTGCCGCAATTCGCTCTGGTGCGTGATGCCGGGCGTGCGTTCGGCATGCCGGTGGTCGAAACTCCGGGGCTCGAGGCCGACGATCTGATCGCTTCCTATGCCCGAGCCGCCCGTGCCGAGGGACGGGAGGTGTGTATCGTCTCGTCCGACAAGGATCTGATGCAGTTGGTCGGTGACGGCATCTCGATGTGGGATCCGATGAAGAGCCGGGACATCGGGGCCGCCGAAGTGGTCGAGCGGTTCGGTGTCGGGCCCGAGCTGGTTGCGGATTGCCTGGCGCTGGCCGGCGACACGTCGGACAACGTGCCGGGAGTGCCCGGAATCGGGATCAAGACCGCGGCGCAACTGCTCGTGGAATACGGTTCGCTCGAGAAGCTCCTGGGCAACGCGGCGCAGATCAAGCAGCCCAAGCGGCGGGAGAGTCTGCTCGCCCATGCCGACACGGCACGCCTGTCGCGCCGGCTGGTCGCCCTGCGCGAGGATGCCGAGCTGCCGATCCCGCTCGCCGATGTGGCCCGCAGGGAGCCGGATCCGGCGGTGCTGCTGGCGTTCCTGCAGGAGAACGACTTCAAGAATCTCGTCGGCCGGATCGAGCAGGTGGCCGATCACGCCGAGGTCATGCGTCAGGAGACGGTGGACGCACCGCGCTACGAGGCGATGACCGATCTCGCCGCACTCGACCGCCTGATCGGGCGTGCGAAGGCACTGGGTCGTCTTGCGATCGACACGGAGACGGATTCGTTGCGCATCCGTTCGGCGAACCTCGCCGGCATCTGTCTTTGCGTGGAAGAGGGTGAAGGATTCTACCTGCCGCTCGGCCATGTCGACGAGTTCGGCCACAAGGTGCCGGATCAGCTCGATCTCGAGACGGTGCTGGCGCGGTTGCGCCCGCTGCTGGCCGACCCGGCGGTGCTCAAGATCGGCCACAACATCAAATATGACTGCGGTGTTTTGGATAAGTACGACGTGCGGGTGACGCCGATCGACGACACCATGTTGCTCTCCTACGTGCTCGACGGTGCGAGCCATGGCCACGGCATGGACGAACTGGCCGAGCGTCATCTTCAGCATCACGCAATCAGTTACGAGAGCGTCTGCGGCAAGGGTGCAAAGCAGATCCCGTTCACCCAGGCACCCATCGATCGCTGCGCCATCTATGCGGCCGAGGATGCCGAGGTGACGTTGCGCCTGTGGAAGCTGTTCCGACGGCGGTTGACCGAGGAGCACATGGCGACGCTCTACGAGACGGTCGAGCGGCCGCTGGTGCCGATCATCGCGGCGATGGAACTGGCCGGCATCGCCGTCGACCGAAGCGTCTTGCAGAACCTCTCCTCGGTGTTCGGGCAAAAGATGGTGGCACTCGAGGAAGAAGCGATCAAGCTCGTCGGGCACACCTTCAACATCGGCTCGCCCAAGCAGTTGGGCGAGGTGCTGCACGGCGAGATGGGGATCGGCGGCGGCAAGAAGACCAAGACCGGCTCCTATGCGACCGGTGCCGACGTCCTCGAGGAGTTGGCTCTGCAGGGCCATGCGCTGCCGAGAGTGGTGCTGGACTGGCGGCAGTTGCAAAAGCTGACCCGGACCTACACCGAGGCCCTGACCGAAGAGATCGACGCTTCGACGGGCCGCATCCACACCTCCTATGCGATGGCGTCGACCTCCACCGGACGCCTGTCCTCGACCGAGCCGAACCTGCAGAACATCCCGATCCGCACCGAAGAAGGACGACGCATCCGAACGGCGTTCGTCGCAGAGCCGGGCAACGTCCTGGTGTCGGCCGACTATTCACAGATCGAATTACGTGTCCTCGCGCACATGGCCGACATCGGAGCGTTGAAGGAGGCCTTCGCCAGGGACACCGACATCCACGCCGTCACCGCAGCGAAGATGTTCAAGCGGCCGGTGGAAGAAGTAGGCTCCGATCTCAGGCGATCGGCCAAGATGATCAATTACGGCATCATCTACGGCATCGGCGCCTTCGGACTGGGGCAGAGGCTGGGTATCCCGCAAAAGGAGGCGAAAGCGTTCATCGACGCCTATTTCGACGAATATCCGGGCGTACGCGACTATATGGAGTCGACCAAGGCGAAGGCGCGGGAGCAGGGTTTCGTAACGACCCTGTTCGGCCGGCGCTGCCACGTTCCGGAGATCAACGCGAAATTGCCGGCGCGACGTTCCTATGCCGAGAGGCAGGCGATCAACGCGCCGATCCAGGGTTCGGCCGCGGACATCATGAAGCGGGCGATGATCCGGGTGGATCGGGCGCTCGAACGGCAGGAGCTGGCGAGCCGGATGCTGCTGCAGGTGCACGACGAACTCGTGCTGGAAGTGCCCGAGGGCGAGATCGAATCGGTGACCCTGCTGTTGCGGGATACGATGGCGGCGGCAGCCGAGCTCACGGTGCCGCTGGTCGTGGACGTCGGTTTCGGGCCGAACTGGGACGCGGCACACTGAGTGCGAGGAAAGGAATGAGCAGCGCCGCGAGCCGCACGGCTTCGGCCGCGGCACGGCAGGCGGCGAAGGCTTCGAGCGTGCCGTATCGGGCGGCGACCGGCAAGCCTATGGCGAGAGCGGCCAGCAACGCCAGATTGGCACGCAGGAGCTGAGGCTGACGGCGGGCTGCGGTCAGTGCGCCTTGGGTGACCGTGGTCAGCGACTGCAGCAGGAGCCAAGGGAGCAGCCACGGGATCAGGACGGTGACGGGCGCGTAAGCGGCACCGAAGGCCGCTGGAACGACGAGCGGTGCCGCGGTCGCCAGGAGACAGGCACCGAGCAGGACCACCAGACCGACGAGGCGAAGCTCGCGGGCGAGCTCGCGGGCGAAGGCGGCGGGATTGTCGCGCAGGGGCGCCATCCGGGCCATGGCGAACTGACCCGTAGCGTTGGCAAGGACCAGACCCGCACCGACGATGGCCGAGGCGAGAAAATACTGCCCGGCCTGGGCCGGACCAAACAGGTGACCGACGATCAGCAGGTCGAGCGCGAGTTGCGCCTGGCTGGTCAGGGCCACGGCCATCAGCGGCCAGCCGAGACGCAGCATGCGGGTGGCGGCGAGCGGCTCACCCTCGGCGGCATCCCGGCGGCCGTGGCGCAGCGACGGCCAGGAAAGGGCGGCCGCACACCACCACGCGACGGCGGTCAAAGCGGCGACGCCGGTCGCAGTCTCGACCGGGATAGCGGCGAGCAGGACCAGCATGGCGCATGGACGGGCCAGCAGCAGCAGGCCGGCTTCCCCACTCCTGCCGGTCGCCAGCGGCACCCAGTCGAATTGGAGGGCGACGGCGAAGAGAGCGCCGCAGAGCCATGACACGGGCATCGCCATCCCGGGTGCCAGGACGTACGTCGTACCGATGACGACCGTCGCGGTCGCCGCGGCACAGCTCATCCGCAGGATCATATAGGTCGACAGGAGGGGCAGGAACGCCCGTCGCCAGCCGGTCTCCGCGGTGACGACCGAGCGCAGCCCGCATTCGGCCGCATGTTGCGCCCAGCCGAACACGGCGAGCGCCATCGAAAGCAGGCCGAGTTCGGCCGGACCCAGCGACCGAGCCACGAGTGCCACGGCGACGAAGCCGAGCAGTGCCGCAAGTGCCCGGCTGCCGCCGAGCATCGCGAGCCGGCACAGGTGATCGGCGGCGGCCCGTCGCGTCCTGTCTGACCGCGTCGATCGATCAAGCCGATCCCGACTGCCGCTTGCGCCCGGGACAGCGCCCGCTTGGTCGGTGATTGCGTCGCTCACACGGCCTGCAGGCGTCGGTAGAGCTGGACGACCTTCGACATGATGGCGTCTTCGGAGAGGTCGTCGAGGCGACCGGTGGGCTGGTAGCGGCCTTCGAGGATCAGGCGGTGCGCGGCCAGCACGCCCTCGGCCAGGGAAGCCGCATCCTGCTGGCAGATGAAGCCGGTGCGGTCGTCCTCGATCCAGTCGGGCACGTCGCCGACGTCGGTGGCGACGACCGGGCGCATTGAGCGCAGGGCCTCCTTCACGACAGTGGGTGAGGCTTCGTAGCGGCTGGAGAGGAGCAGGATGCCGTGCTCCTTGATGACCTGCGGCACGCGGTCGTGCGCTACACGGCCGATCCAGCGGATCGATGCTGCAGCCGGGCTCTCGGCGATGCGGCGGATCAGTGCCCGGGCGTCCTCGCCGTCACCGGCGATGGTCAGTTCGAAAGCGTGCCCCTCGGCTTGCAGGTGCTCGAGCGTGGCGATCGCCAGCGGCATGTTCTTCTGGTGGCTGATGCGGCCGAGCACGAGGAGCTTCGCGGCTTCGCCGGCAGCGGGCGGCGCCGGCGGCTCGTCCTTGAAAAGCGCCTGGTCGAAGGCGGCCGGAATGACCCGGGCGCGATCGAAGGGGCCGCGATCGACCAGATCGGCCAGTTCCCTGCGATCGCGGTTGGAGACACAGACGATGCTGTCGGCCAGCGCCGCGACCCGGCGCTCGAAGAACAGCATGGCGCGGCGCAACGGTGCGGCGGCGCGACCGAGCACGCCCTCGATCACCCGGCCGGTGACGTTGTGATAGCTGATCATCACCCGGCCCTTGTCGGGCGCCAGTGTCAACTTGGGCCACGCCGCGTAGTTGCGGTGGAAGTGGAAGACGTCACCATCGCAAAAACGCTTGCGGTTGCTCCAGAACCAGCGCCAGAGCGCCAGATAATAGCGGCCGAAGTGCGCGCCCTGCGAGATGTAGTCTATATTCGGCGCGGTACGTTCGTCCTGCAATCGGGCCGCCACGAGATGAAAGTCGAGACCGGACTTCAGCAGCGCGCGGTGCAGGCCGCGGAAATGCTCGGCACCACCGCCTAGGTCGTGCGCCAGTGGATCATTGTTGTAGAAGACGTAGATCACGTGCCGTGCCCCCGGTGACCGGCTCGTCGTTCTGGGCGAGCCGGAGAATGGTGGCCACCGCTTGCTGCGGTGTGCCGTCATTGTCGACGATCGGCAGACCGAAGAGATCGGCCAACCGTTGGTAGAGCACCCGTCGCCGGGCGAAATGCCGGTCGGCCAGCGCGTCGGGACGGTCGTTGGCGACCAGCCTCGGATGGCGCTGGACGAGCACGATCAGGCGCGGCGCGGGCAGGCGCCGCACCAGGCTCGGGCCGAGCCGCTCGAGCACGAAGGTGTCGAGACCGGTATCGACCGCCAGATCGACCAGCGTATCGACGATGCACCGGTCGCCGAGGACGAGCCTTCCGCCGCCGCGGCGATAGCGCAGCCCGAGATCGATCAGATTGTCGAGCGTCTGCAGGGCGATGAACGGCCAGGCCAGCCAGCGCCGGTTCTGAAAATCGTGATAGCCGGTGACGGTCTCGCCGACGCGCTCCCTTCGATTGTGGCCGGTCAGTCGGGCCAGAGCCAGAAGCGGCTTCGACGCATAGTTGCGGAACCGGCTCCAGACGATGTCGCCTGGAATTTCGCGCGCCTGCAGCTCGCGTTGCAGATGTTGCAACAGGAAGCTCTTGCCGCTGCCGTCGACACCGCAGAGGGCGATGAAGCGGTAGTCAACCAACCGGCGGCCGGGGCCCTCCATCAGCACGTCGGCGGCCCCGCACCAGCCCTGCCAGCGTCCGGTGTCGACGCCGCGCGTCCTGCCGCGGCGGACCGCGTGGATCAGGGCGTGCGCCAGGTCGCGCCGGTCCCGCACGACAATGCCGCCGAGTTCCTCGGCATATTCGGTGACACCCGGTGCCGCGAGCGTGACCACAGGCCGGCCCGAGAGACCGGCTTCGAGCACCACCAGCGGCACCTCGGAAACCGGCGCCTGGAACGGCAGGATGAAGGCGGTGCAACCCGCCACGCGCTCGTGAAGTTGCGTGGGGCTCAACATGCCGACGTCGCAGTCGATCAGAGCTCTCACCGGGCTTCGTTCGACGCGTCGGATGAAGCGGTTCAGGGCCCGCGTGTCGACGTCGGAGCGCAACAGCAGCAGCAAGCGGCAGCCCAGCCCGAGCGGCACCGCCCGCTCGAACGCCTCGAGCGCCAGCCAGGCACCGCGCAGCGCCAGAGGCGGCCCGAGATAGCAGACGTGCGGATCGCGGGTGGCCGACGCCTCCGGGCGGTGGACGAACGGTTCGACCTGTGGCCGCAGCCAGCGGCCCTGCGGCAGGCCGAGCGCCGCGTATCGCGCCTGTGTCGCGCGCGAGAGATAGACGGCGTCGCAAGCGAGCGAACGCCGAAAGCCGGCACGCAGCAAAGCACCGGGCAGCAGTGCGTTGAGCAGCGGCAGAGCCAGCAGGCGGCGTTCATGCCAAAGGGTCTTCGGACCGGGCGCGGTGATCTCGGCCAGCGTCAGACGCGGACTGGCGATCAGCAGCAGCGTCGCCGGCCGCCAGTCGATCGCCCGCATCCGCACGATCCCGAAACCGCCGGTGACGACGAGAACACGGGCCGGATCGAGGCGATCGACGAGGGTCTTCAACTCGTTCGACGGGCGACCGCGGGTGGTCAGGTGGCGCACCTGCATGACCGGGTAGGTCTCGAGCCATGGCGGATCGGCGGCGTCGGTGATCACCACGACCCGACGCCCCCGGCGGTGGAGCCCGTCGGCGAGGCCGTGCACCACGTGCCAGGGCTGGCGGCGCATCCGCTCGCGCTCGAAGCCGAAGCAGACGACGACGAGGTCCGGCCGGGCCGTCGTGGCGAGCTCACTGCGCTCGTCGCGAGGCGGGTTCGTGATCATGCCGCGCGGCGCTCCTCGCCTCCGTAGGTCGCGAGCAGCCGGTCGACGACGACTTCCCAGTCGTAGTGACGCTCGACGAGGTCGCGTGCCGCCACCGCCCTGTCGCGGGCGGTGGCGGGTTGATCGAGTGCAGTCATGATCGTGGCAGCCAGCGAGGCGGCATCCGCGGAACAGGTCCAAAACGGTGCCTGGGGCCCGAATTCCCGGGCACCGGCGGGCGTCGAGACGATCGGCGTGCCGACGGCCATGGCCTCGAGCAGGGTCAGCGGTGCGCCTTCATAATCGGCCGGATTGACGAAGCAGCCGGCCGACTTGAGCGCCTCGCGAAGCCGGTCACGATCGAGAAAACCCTTGAAATCGACACGCTCGGCCAATCCCAGCCGTCGTGCGCGCGTGCGCAGCTCGCCTTCGAGCGGGCCTTCTCCGGCCAGCTCGAGCCGGATGCGCGGATCGTCCAGGCGCGCCAGCGCATCCAGAAGGCGAAAGAGGCCCTTGCGATAGCCGAGCCGGCCGACATAGAGCACATGACGCGAGCGCCGTGCGCCGTTCACGAACGGAAAGAAGCGGGCGTCGACGCCATTGGCGATCACCTCCACCGGCTTGCCGTCGAGCCGGTAGTGTCCTTCCAGTTCCCCGGCGACAGTCGAGGAGACGGCGATCAGGCGTGTCGCCGCGTCGATGTGGGATTGCTCGTAGGCCGCGCTGAATCGGCGCGCATTGGCCTTGATCAGCCAGGGCTTCACCCCCTTTTCCGGGATGGCCGCCGTGTCGGTGAGCATCGGTGTGTGGAAGGTGACCACCCGGGGCAGGTCGGACCGCAACGGCGGCAGCAGCGGCAGGTGAACGTGCAGGAGGTCGGCGCCGTCGGCGCCGTCGTCGAGCCAACGCTGCAGCACCGGGCGCAGCAGGGCGTGATGGAAGGGACGAAGCTTGAAATAGGGGAAGTGCAGGACGTCGAGGTTGCGCAGCCGTTCGCGCCGCCAGCCCCGCAATTCACCGGGACACAAGATCATGCAGGCGTGCCCGCGGTCCTGCAGGCGCGTCGCCACCTCGAACAGATGGCGCCCGATGCCTTCTCTCGGCGGCAGACGATTGTTGGTGAGAAAGGCGATACGCATCACGCCCGCGCCGCACCGCTGCGAACCATGGCATCGCCCCGCCAGAAGAAGTCCTGACTGCTCAGCCTGGCATTCACCGCGACCGGCAACCTCCTGCCCGCCATGCCCATGCGGTACCCGATCCAGCGCAGACCGGTGTGCAAAAGAGCGTAAGGCAGCAGCGACGGTTTTTCCGCGGCCAGCGTGCGGATCAATCCTCGCAGATAGGCGGCGCCGCGGCGTTCGTCCGCTTCGCGTGCGAGCAGCAGGTCGCGCGAGGCGGCGCGGGCGTAACCGATGTCGTATTGCCGCTTGAAGTCGCCGGTCAGGCTGGTCGGGTGAGAATGCACGACGCGCGCCTCGGCGACGTAGGCGATCCTCTCGCCGATCTCCAGCAAACGGGCGGTGGCGATCGTCTCCTCGCTCACAAGCGTCGAGGCGAACCCGCCGATGCGATCGAGAGCGTCCGTGCGCCAAGCCGCGCAGGAGTTGGAGCAGAAATGGGTATAGCTGCCGTAGACCGGCCAGTCCGCCAGGCCGCGTAACTGGCTCGTGGCCGGGTAGTTGAACGCGCGTGCGAACCGCTCGAGTGGACCTGCACCTTCACGGGCTTCCTGGCGGGCATAGGCGACCGCGGCCTCGCCGGTGACCAGCGGCCGGACGAGCCGCTCGAGAAAAGTCTCGTCACGTGCATGCGCATCGGGCGTCATCATGACGACGATGTCCGTCGCCAGCCGACGACGGGCGGCCTCGCGCGTGGCGCCGTGATTGAAGCCGGCGCGCGAGACCACCATCGTTTCGGCACCCAGGCGCCGCGCGGTCTCGACCGTTCCGTCGTTCGACGAGGAATTGACCACGAGAATACGCGGCTCGAGCGGCGAGCGCAGAAGCGGTGCCAGACACCCGGCCAGCATGTCGCGAGCCCGGTAGGTGATGATGGCGACACCGACGGTCGGTTGCGTCAAGAGACCTCTCCAGGACAGAAACGGCGGACATTGGGAGAGACACTCGACCGATGCAGGAACCCGAAAGAATGGTGCAAAAAATCTTGGATCAATTCAACCTAAAATTGATCTTCTCGTCATCGGAGCGCGGAATGCGCAAGTGCGCGCGATTCAGGACCCGGTCGCACGGCGACGGATTTGGGTGGCCGGTAGCCGTCCGCCAGCGCATCCCAAAGACGCTCCATGTCGCCGTCGGGCATGGAGGCCAGCACGTCATCCGTGGCGTGGCGGGCGCGCGGTTCACCGGGCGGCGGCGGCTCGGCCGCCTCGACGACCGCGCACGAGCCGCCCAGGCGCGGCCGCATGGCTCGCGCCAGGCGCTCGGCGAAGGCGGCCGTGGTTTCGGCGAAACCGCTCGGGGCGATGCGATGCAGACCCCGCTTTCGGGTCAGCGCGAGTGCAAACGCCGCATGGGCTCGCGCCAGGGCCTGAATCGGCACGTGATCGCGCACGAGCCGCGGCTGGCGGAGCACGGCCGCTTCGCCGGCGATCCACCGCTCCATCATGTGCGAGACCAGTCCCGGCTTCTCGTCGGGTCCAAAGGGATTGGCGACGGCCACCTTGCCTACCGTGAAGCCGCGCTTCTCGGCCTCGTATCGCAGTGCCTGCCAGGTCAGGGTCTTGGCGAGGCCATAAGCCCCCATGGCGGCACGCGGCTGATCGCCTGCCCCCTCGTCGGCTTCGAAGACGGTGCCGGTGACCACGAGAGTGCGGCAGCCCTGTTCACCGAGTGCACCGAGCAGGGCCGGTATTCCGCGCATGTTGCGTGCGAAGGCGTCGTAGGGATCGTAGGCAGGCCTGCGAAAGTCACCCACCTCGGCCGCGTGCAGGCAGACGACGTCGAAGGCCTCCGAGCGCCGAACGAGGTCGAGCAGGCGCGACGAGCCCGTCGGATGATCCGGGATCACCCGTGCCGCAGCCCGAGCACGGCGCAGACGGGCGGTGCGCCGGACGTCGCCATCGTCGAGCGGGCCCCGAAGCGGCGCCATGACGTCGGCACCCATCTCCGCCAGCGCCGAGGCGATCCAGCTCCCGGTGAAGGAACTGGCGCCGGTCAGCAGCACACGGGTCATGCTGCGTGTTCGGCCCCGGTCGGCGACCCGGGCGCGCACGGCCAGTGGAAGGCCGGATCGAAGGGCGGGTGTGCACGATCGCGATCCGACACCAGCGTCGGACGCATCGGCCAGCGAATCGAGAAAGCGGGGTCGTCGAAGCGTATGCCGCGCTCGGCCTCGGGCGCGTACTCGGCGGACACGAGGTAGTGCACCAGGCAATCGTCGGTGAGCGTCAAAAAACCATGCGCACAACCTTCTGGCACGACCATCATACGGCCGTTATCGGCATCGAGAGAGGCGCCGTAGTGTCGGCCGAAGGTGGCCGATGTCGGGCGCAGGTCGAGCACCACGTCGTAGACCCGACCGGCGAGGCATTGAACGATCTTCGTCTCGGCCGCCGGCGGCAACTGATAGTGCAAGCCGCGCAGGGTGCCGGCGCGCGTGCTGCGGGAGAGGTTACCCTGTCGGATTTCGCGATCCACCCCCAGCGCCTCGAGTTCGGTCCGACAGAAGCAACGGCCGAAATAGCCGCGCGCGTCGCCGCGGCGCTCGACCTCGAGCAGATGGACGCCGGCCATCGGCGCCTCAATCACCCGCATCGCCACCTCCGTCGGCAACCTTGCCGAGCCAGGGCATCGCGCCCGTCTCCCAGAGCGCCTGCATGCGGTTGCGGTCGCCGATGGTGTCGAGACAGGACCAGAAGCCCTGATGATGATACAAGGCCAGTTCGTCGTCCTCGACCAGGCGGTGCAACGGCTGCTGTTCGAGCACGCAATCGGCATCGGTGGAGAGATAGTCGAGAAAGCTTCGGCGGAAGAAAAAGAAGCCTCCATTGATCCAGCTGCTCTCCAGTCGAGGCTTCTCCGTGAAGCTCGGCCGACCGTCCGCACCCATCCGGAACTCGCCGAACTGGGAAATCGGGTTGATGGTGAGCACGGTACCGAGCCGTCGGTGTGCCGTGTGGAACTCGAATTCGGCGCCGATATCCACGTCGGTCAATCCGTCGCCGTAGGTGACCGCGAAGTGCGGCTCGTCGGTCATGTATCGAGCGGCGGCACGCGCGACGCGAGCACCCGTCATCGTTGCGGGCCCCGTATTGGCTACGGTGACGTCCCAGTCGGGTGCACGCGCCGACTGGTGAAACGCGATTTGTCGGCTGCCGAGATTGACGGTGAAGTCGTCAGCTACGGCGGCATAGTTGAGAAAATAGTTCGAGATGACCTCATGGCGGTAACCGGTACAGAGGATGAACCGCCTGAAGCCGAACCGGCCGTAGCAGCGCATGACGTGCGTCACCAACGGCTGGCCGCCGATGTCGACCATGGGCTTGGGGCGTCCTTCGGCATGGGTACCGAGACGCGTCCCCTGCCCGCCGCAGAGGATGAAGACCGGAACGTCCTCAGGCCGTGTGCCCGGCATGGACATCCTCCCGACGCGCGCCGCTTGTGGCGGTGCAGAGGGCGGCGGCACGCCGTTCGAGCCGCTCGATCTGCCGATAGAGCCATGACGCGCCGGCGGTGGTGACGCCGGCGCTCGGATCGAGCAGTCGCGCGTAGCCCTCCAGCGTCCAGTCGATCGTGGTCTCGATGTCGAGCGCGGAGCGCCAGCCCAGATCGCGCGCGGCCTTGCCGGCATCCAGCCGAAGGATCGGCGCCTCGACGCTCTGCGCCGGGGGCCGAATGTCGAGCCTGCCGCCCAGAGCGGCACAAATTCGCTCGGCGACACGTCGCACGGTCCAGTGGCTGGTCGAAGACGGGCCGAAGTTCCAGGCGCCCGAGCGCCCTTGCGGATCGGTAGCGACCGCCTGAGCCAGCAGGATGTAGCCGTGCAAAGCGTCGAGAACGTGCTGCCAGGGACGAACGGCGTCCGGGTGGCGCAATTCGACCGGCCGACCGGCCGCGGCGGCGCGCACGAGATCGGGCAGGAGGCGATCGGCGCTCATATCGCCGGCGCCGATCACGTTTCCGGCACGCGCCGTCGCCAATCCGACACCATCTTCGGCGGTGAGGTAACAATGACGGTAGGTGTGGGCGATCATCTCCGCGCAGGCCTTGCTCGCCGAATAGGGGTCGTGGCCGCCCAGGTGATCGTCTTCGGTGCAGAAGCCGGAGGTCTGCCGATAGCATTTGTCGCTCGTGACGACGACGACGGCACGCAGGTCGCGCGAACGACGCGCGGCTTCGAGCAGGTTGAGCGTGCCTTGAACGTTGACGTCGAAGGTATGCAGCGGATCTTTGAGGCCGGGCAGAACCAGCGGTTGCGCCGCGAGGTGAAAGACGATTTCCGGATCCTGCTCGGCGACGACGGCGGCGAGCGATTCCCGGTCTCGAACGTCGCCGACGAAGTGCGTCATGCGCTCGCCCAGCGCCGCGGCGCGATGCAGCGGCGCGGCATGGGTCGGCGGCTGCGCAAAGCCGAT
Source organism: Geminicoccaceae bacterium (assembly GCA_020446525.1). GTDB lineage: Bacteria > Pseudomonadota > Alphaproteobacteria > Geminicoccales > Geminicoccaceae > JAGREO01. Next base: position 25,334 of record JAGREO010000193.1, read on the forward strand.
GACGTCGGCGCCCAGATCGGTGAGCCAGGCCGCCAGCCAAGTGCCCTTGAAGCCCGTGTGTCCGGTGACGAGAACGCGCCTGTTGAGCCAGAATGTGCGATCGATGTTGTTCATGGCCACCTTGCCGGTAAGATGGGTCAGCGGTCGAGTCGATGCCCTTTGTCTATTCAACCTATGCGTTAGTTTCATCACGTTCAAGTTTTTCGTGCCCCCGCCCGGCCATCGCCCCGGCGAGGGCATCGCAAAGGACATTGCGACGCTGCCCGACCTCCGAACGACCCCCAGTCGCAGCTTCTGGCCCAAGCCCGAAGGCATGCGGGGGATCTCGCCCTGCGCCCGATGATCGTTTTTCATCCAGCCTACGCCCCGCGGCTGCCGCCGGGCCATCGGTTTCCGATGCCGAAATTCGTACGCCTGCTCGAACGGCTGACAGAGACAGGTCTCATACGGGCGAGCGACGCGGTGACGCCGGTGCCGGCCGCTCGCTCCTGGCTCGAACTGGCGCACGGGCACGATTATGTGCGCGCCGTGCTCGAACAGCGTCTCGATGCGGCGGCGGAGCGGCGGCTGGGTCTGCCGATGACGGCCGAGGTGGCATTGCGGTCGTGTGCCGCGGTCGGCGGCACGGTGGAGACGGCGAGACTGGCGCTCGGGCACGGTCTGGCCTGCAACATGGCCGGCGGCAGCCACCATGCCCATGCCGGTTTCGGCTCCGGCTTTTGCGTCTTCAACGACGTCGCGGTGGCGGCGCTGCTGCTTCGCGCCGAAGGTCTGGTGCGCCGGGTTCTCATCATCGACCTCGACGTGCACCAGGGCGACGGAACCGCGGCCATACTGGCTTCCGACGACGCCTTCTTCACGCTTTCGGTGCATTGCCGGACGAACTTTCCGGCACGCAAGACCCGAAGCCGGCTCGACGTGGCGCTCGAGCCGGGCAGCGGTGATGCGCTCTATCTCGCTCTTCTGGATCGGCTGGTGCCGGACCTGCTCGCCACCGAGCGACCGGACCTGGTCTTCTACAATGCCGGTGTCGACCCGCACCAGCGAGATCGCCTCGGTCGGCTGGAACTGAGCGACGCCGGTCTGGCGGCGCGTGAGCGATGCGTGCTCGAGAGCTGCAGGCGCGCGGGCGTCCCGCTCGCCTGTGTCGTGGGCGGCGGCTATGGCTCGGACGTCGAGGAAGTGGTCGAACGCCATGCGGTGCTGCACGAAGTCGCCGCATCACTGGGTTCGTGGTGAGATCCGCTCAGATCGGCGTGACGATCTTGCCGGGGTTCATGATGTCCTGCGGATCGAGCGCCCGCTTGATCGTGCGCATCACCTCGACCGCGGGGCCGTGCTCGGCACGAAGGCTGGCGATCTTGCCGTAACCGACGCCGTGCTCGCCGGTACAGGTGCCGCCCACGGCGATGGCGCGGGCGACCAGCCGCTCGTTGACCTCGGCGGCACGCCGCATCTCGGCCGGGTCGTCCGGATCGACGATGAACTGAAGATGGAAATTGCCGTCCCCGACATGGCCGACGATCGGGGCCGTCAGACCGCTCTGTGCGAGATCCCGCTGCGCCGCGACGACGGCCATGGCGAGCTGCGAGATCGGTACGCAGACGTCGGTCGCCCAGCCGGCCTTGCCCGGACGCAGCGCTCTCGCGGCGAGATAGGCGTCGTGCCGTGCCTGCCAGAGACGATTGCGGTCCTCGGGCCGGGTGGCCCAGGTAAAATCCGTGCCATCGTGCTGCCGGCAGATCGTCTGCGCCGTCACCGATTGCTCCTCGACGGCGCCGGCGGTTCCGTGAAACTCGAAGAACAGCGTCGGCCGGGGTGCGAAACCTTCCAGCCCGGACCAGGCGATGCTGGCCTGCATCTGCAACTGGTCGAGCAACTCGATGCGGGCGACCGGAACGCCGCTCTGGATGATCTCCATGACCGCCTCGACGGCGGCCTCGACGCTGGAGAAGGCACAGACCGCGGCCGCCACCGCCTCGGGAATGCCGTGCAGGCGCAGGCGAACGGCGGTGATCACACCGAGCGTACCCTCCGATCCGACCATGAGACGGGTGAGATCGTAGCCGGCAGCCGATTTCCGGGCCCGGCCGCCGGTCCGGATCACACGGCCGTCGGCGAGTACGACCTCGAGGCCGAGCACGTTTTCGCGCATCGTGCCGTAGCGCACGGCATTGGTGCCCGAGGCACGGGTCGCCGTCATTCCGCCGATGCTCGCATCGGCCCCCGGATCGACGGGAAAGAAGAGGCCGCTGTCACGCAGGTGATCGTTGAGCCGCTTGCGGGTCAGGCCGGGCTGGACCAGGCAGTCGAGATCGGCGGCGTTCACCTCGAGCACGGCGTCCATGGCACTGGTATCGATACAGATTCCGCCGCGCAGGGCCGCCACGTGACCTTCGAGCGAGGTGCCCGTGCCGAAGGGCACGATCGGCACGTCGTGCTCGGCGCACAGGCGCACCAGCGCCGCCACCTCCGCGGTCGAGCGGACGAAAGCCACGGCATCGGGTGCGGCGACCGGCTGATAGCCCTCGCCCCGGCCGTGATGCTCCCGCACCGCCCTCGACGTGGACAGCCGCCGGCCCAGCAGTTCCGCCGCCGCACGGATGGCTCTCTCATGTCGCATGCCCTGCCTCCCTTCGATGCGGGCGCAGGCTAGCGGAAAAGTCAGACCGGATTGAAACTTTCGACGAGGCTGCCGACCACGAGATACCAGCCGTCGACGAGCACGAAGAAGACCAGTTTGAACGGCAGCGACATGATCACCGGCGGCAGCATCATCATGCCCATCGACATCAGCACGCTGGCGACCACCATGTCGAGCACCAGGAAGGGTACGAAGACCAGAAAACCGATCTCGAAGGCGCGGCGCAATTCGCTGATCATGAAGGCCGGCACCAGCACGCGCAGCGGTGCCTCCTGCGCCGTCGCCGTCGGTTGCAGGTCGGCGATGTCGTAGAACAGCCGCAAATCCTTGTCGCGCACCTGCGCCAGCATGAAGGTGCGGAACGGCTCGGAAGCCCGCTCGAAGGCCGTCGCCTCGTCGATCTCCTCGGCGATCAAGGGCGCGATGCCGTCCTTCCATGCCTGCTCCATGGTCGGCGTCATGATGAACAGTGTCAGGAACATGGCGAGGCTGACGAGCACGGCGTTGGGTGGCGTCTGTTGCAGGCCCAGAGCCGTTCGCAGGAAGGAAAGGACGATGACCACACGGGTGAAGGAGGTGACCATCACCAGAATGGAGGGTGCGAGGCTGAGCACCGTGACCAGCAGCACGAGCCGGACGATCTGCCCCGTCACCGTGCCGTCGTTGCCGAGATCGACGCTGATCGACTGCGCCCAGACCGCCTGCGGCAGCAGCACCGCGGCAACCGTCACGACGAGGCTCCGAATTCGCGTTCTCATGTCGCGCTCCCTGCCCGCCCGTCGACGACGGCCGTTCCGTTCGTCGCCACGACCACCGGCGCCCCCGAAGAGAGTACGAGCAGGTGTTCCTTCTCGTCGGCGCGCACCAGCACGAGACGGTTGCGTGCATCGAGAGGGAGCGTCTCGATCACCGCGAGCCGCCGGTCGGCGGTCGCCAGCCTCGCCTGCAGGCGCGGCAGGAAGCGGCGTCCGGCCGAGGCGGCGAGCAGGACCAGCCCGGCGACGAATGCCAGCGCGGCGAGCGAGCGCAGGATGTCGAGCCAGTCGACGGCCATGCTCATCGGCTCCCGCGTCGGCCATAGGCGTCGGCCGCGCGGCGCACGCGCGAGCTGTCCCGCAAACTGCCGGCGATCTCAGCCTTGGCACGACCCAGATCCTCGATCAGCGCGTCACATTCGTGCAGCAGGGAGAGCAGTGCCGGCTCGAGAGCCTTGCGCGCGGCCGCCGGCTGCGCCGAAAGTCGCGTCATCGTCGCATCGATGGCGTCCAACAGGCCGTCGAGATCGATGCTGCGGCCCGCCGCCACACGATTGCGCGCCTCGGCCAAACGCGCGGTGACGGCGCTCAGATCGGTGCCGATCCCGTCGATCGAGGCCCCGGGCGCCGGCATGTTCGCACTCATCGCCGACCCTCCGCGTCCGCCTCTCGCTGGTTGGCCCGGTAGAGCAGGGCCAGGATTTCGGCCATCGCGGCGAAGGCCGCCACCGGGATGGGACTCTGCCGGTCGAGCTGCGCCAGCAGGCCGGTCAGATCGGGGTCGCGACGGACCGGAATTCCGTTCTCGACGGCGACGCGGACGATCTGCTCGGCGATCGCTCCACGGCCCTTGGCGGTGATGCGCGGCACACCCTCTTCCTGCGGCGCATAGCGCACCGCCACGGCGGTCCTGGTCGGCTCGGCCATCGCTCGCGTCCCGATATTGTCAACGGCGACGACGCTAGGCCAAGTTGGTGAACGAATCGTTAAAGCGCACCTCGGGCGGCGATCGAATTGCCCCTTAAGGCGCTCGCATGAATGCGGGACGACGGTACACGGCAGGAGAACGGGTATGCTCGACGACGACGATCTCCGCCGCTATGCGCGGCAAATCGTGCTCCCCGAAATCGGTGGCCGGGGCCAGGCGCGGCTGGCCGCGTCGCGCGTGCTGATCGTCGGTGCGGGAGGGCTGGGCTCGCCGCTGGCTCTCTATCTGGCGGCGGCGGGCATCGGACGGCTCGGCATCGTCGACGACGATCGCGTGCAGATCGACAATCTCCACCGCCAGATCGCGTTCTCGACGGCCGATGTGGGCCGGCTGAAGGTCGAAGCGACGATCGAGCGCGTCCGAAGTCTCAATCCCACGGTCGCGCTGACCGCTCATCCGTTCCGGCTGGAGGCGGGCAATGCCGAGGAACTGCTTGCGCACTACGATGTCATCGCCGACGGCAACGACGATCTGACCACCCGTATCGTCGTGCACGATACGGCCATGGCACTGAAAAAGCCGCTGGTCGCCGGGGCGGTTCAAGGCATGGACGGACAGCTGACCACGTGGCAGGCCTATCTCGGGGCACCGCATCCCTGCCTGCACTGCCTGCTCGGTGAGCACCCGGACGAGAATGCGCTGCCGACATGTGCCCAGGGCGGCGTGCTCGGTCCGGTCGCGGGCGTCGTCGGCACGCTGCAGGCGGTGGAGGTGATCAAGGCTTGTCTGGACATGCCGAGTCTGTCCGGTCGCTTGGTGCATTACGACGCGCTGAGGGTCGAGACGACGGCGGTCCGGTTGGTCCGTCGGGCGACCTGCACACGCCACAGGGGAACATGAAGACCAGCAACACACCCGAGGGCGCATCGGCAGCGGATAAGGTCCAAAACCACACGCAAATACAGCTACTTATTGGAAGGTCAAGCGAAAGGTAGCGCTTGCGTCGGCAATCGGCGTTTTGGTATGGGGAGCCGCATCGTTCGAGGCCGGTTTCGCGCGGTCGTCCCGGTCCTCGAACGTCCGGCTCGGTGTGCATGCGGAGGTCGAGACATGGCGGAGCTGATCGACGAGACCTACAAGCCGAGCGACGACGAACCCTATATGAACCCCCGCCAGGTCGAGTATTTCCGCCGCAAGCTGCACGACTGGCGCGACGAAATTCTCAAGGGCTCCGGCCTGACGCTCAAGCAGTTGCAGGAGGAGGATACCCGACTGCCGGATGCCAGCGACTGGGCGACGGCAGACGCCCAACGCAATTTCGAGCTGCGCACGCGTGATCGGGAGCGCAAGCTCTTGAACAAGATCGGAGCGGCGCTCAAACGCATCGAGGACGGCACCTACGGTTTTTGCGAGGAAACCGCCGAGCCGATCGGCGTGCGCCGGCTCGAGGCCCGGCCGATCGCCACGCTCAGCATCGAAGCGCAGGAACGCCACGAGCGCCGTGAGCGCGCCTATCGCGAGAGCTGACGAACCTTCGGCGTCACAACCTCGCCAACTCGATTCGCCGAGCCCGCATCGCGGCCGATCAAGAAGCGCGACGCGCCTCTCCCGAGCGTACCGTCATGACCAGGGGACCGGGCAAAAAGGGTCGCGCACGCGGCAGGAATTTCCTGCCCGTGCCGTGAGGGACCGCCTCGCACCGCCTCTCGAACGTCGAACGACCGCGGCCCCGCCGTCGATGCGTGGCTACGGACCGGATTGGCACGGAGGTTGCTTCTGTCCCCGGCATGATGGACAGTCAAAGCGTTTCCTCCGCCCGCCAGCCGATCCGCGCCACCACCACCGCCCCCAACGGGTCGGAGGCGGGCTCGGGTGACCTGTTTGCCGGTCTGCTCGCCGCACTCTTCACGACCACCAGTCCGCTCCCGAGGAGCGTCGCTCGAACCGGTGCGACCGACACGAGCGCGTCCGGCCTGCCCGGCCTGGCTGGTCTGCCGATCGCCCCCGAGGCAGGCGCCGGGAACGCGGTCGCCGTGCCCTCGACACCGGCGGGTGCCGGCCCGTCGATCATGCAACCGCCGACCGCTGCGGGCACACGCGAAGAGGGTCCAGAAGGCCCGCCCGGCACGAATGTCGGATCACCGACCGGGCAGGCGCCCGACCCGGTGCCCACGCTGCCGATCGCCCCGGCGATCGATCGGGCCGGCACAACCGCTCGACCCGACGAGATCGCGCGATCGGCTGGGGCCGGCGCAACCGTCCTGCCGCGCGACGGCTCGCCCGGCGTCGGGCCCGATCCGCGCGGTGTCGAGCCCGTGGCGATCGGATCGGCTTCCGCCGAGCCCGTGCAGGTCGAGGGAGACCGGAGCACCGAGCCCTCCTCGATGTCGAAGGCGACGATGGCGCCGACTCCGGATGCAGCCGAACACGGCACCCCCGAGGGCGCATCGCTTCCGAATGAAGCACCCGCACCCCCGCGCACCGTCTTCGACCAGCGTTCGGCCCGCCAACAGGAGCGATCCGACGTCGTGACGGATCCCGTCGAAAACGGCGTTCGTGTGACCGGATCGAATGTCGAAGACGCGGACGACACGGGCGCGCAGACCGCCGACGTCGCCCCGATGACGCGAAACGAAGATCACCGGACACGCCGTTCCGTCGTCGAAACCGGAACGATGCCGAATCCGCAAAGCTGGGCCGACGCTCGCGCGATTCGGCCGGAGGTGGCCCGTAGCGGCGATGCCACACGCAAAGCGTCGAACACGGCTGGGGAACCGGTCGCCGCGATCGAAGCCGGAAGCGATCAAGCCGACGATCGTGCGAGCGCACCGGCTGCGACGAGCGAACGGCCGACACCGGTCGACGGCCGAAACGGAATAGCCGTCGGCCGCTCTCAGCTTCATCGATCGGAGGTCCCGTCGAGCGACACGCCGTCCATCGCGATCTCGGGCGACGAGCCCCTGGTCATCGGGCTCGATGGTGACGCGGCGCCGGTGCACGCGCGCGAGATCGAGGAGATCGTCCAGCCGGTCCGTACCGGTGAGAATGGTCGTGCCGCAGCCCAGCCCGTGGTCGCGCAGGTCGCCGCTCATCTCGCTTCGGGCGTCGATCAGCGGCTCGAGCGCATTCATCTGCGACTGCATCCCGAAGAGCTCGGCGGTGTCGACGTGGAGCTGCGTTTCGATGCGGATCGCTCGGTGAACGTGTCGATCTCGGTCGAAAAGCCGGAGACCTACGAACTGTTGCAGCGCGAGAGCCGGCACCTGACCCGCCTGCTGCAGGAAAGCGGCGTCGATTTGCGCAACGACATCGATCTCTCGATGCAACGCCAGGACGGCGGCCAGCACGGCGCACGCCAGCAGGGATGGAACGGTGACGGACGCAATGCGCGCGATGATGCCTCGCCGGTGCCGTCCTCCCGAGCGGCGCCGACGCCATCCTCCGCGGCCCCCCTGCCCGGCCGCTCGGGCAACCGTCTCTTCGACCTGCGCATCTGACATGCCCGATCGCATCCTGCCGAGCAGGCGTTTCGCCGGCATCGGTGACCGCCCGACCCGTTTCACCGCCTGACCGAGGGACTCCGATGGACGTCACTTCCGCCACGGCCGCATCCACGAAGATCGAAAACAGCAAGGCGACGCTCGCCGGCGACTTCGAGACCTTCCTGACGCTTCTCACGACCCAGCTCCAGCAGCAGGATCCCCTGAGCCCGATGGATGCGGAAAAGTTCACCGCTCAACTGGTGCAGTTCTCGTCGGTCGAGCAGGCGATCGAGACCAACAGCCGCTTGCGTGACCTGGCCAGCATGATGAGCATGAGCCAGATCGGCGATGCGCTCGGCTTCGTCGGCCGCAACGTCGAATTCGAGGGCGACGTGCTGACGCTCACCGGCGACGGCGGTGCCACCATCGGGCTCGACCTGCCCGCCAGAGCCGCTTCGAGCCGGATCGACATCGTGAATTCCGATGGCGTCGTGGTTCGCTCGATCGACGCACCCACCGAAGCCGGAGTGCACCGGCTGACCTGGGACGGCTTGCGCACGGACGGCAGCCGGGCATCACCCGGCACCTACACCCTGCGCGGCAAGGCCGAGGATGCCGAGGGCGAGCCGATGGACGTCGTCACGCGCAGCACCGGTCGTGTCGGGGGCGTCGAGAGCGACGGCCGCACTGCGCAACTGATCGTCGATGGACGAGCGGTGCCGCTCTCGACCGTCCGTGCCGTCGCCGACGGTCAGCAACCGACCACCTCTCCATCCTCGTGACGCAGATGGCGAACGACGCCGTCGGGACCGGGCCGTGCCGGCCTGCCCGACGACGAACCGCATAGAGACCCGCCACCGCCTAACTGCGCCTCCCTCGAACCGCGACCCAAGTTCATCAAGGAGAAAAGAATGAGCCTCTTCGGATCCCTGTTCGCCGGCGTTTCCGGCCTGAGCGCGCAGAGCCGCTCGATGGGCATGATTTCGGACAACATCGCCAACGTCAACACCACGGCCTACAAGGGCGCGGTGGCGCAGTTCTCCAATCTGGTCACGGGTCGTCTGACCTCCACCACCCACACGCCGGGCGGTGTGCGTGCCTACTCGCTCTTCGAGATCGATCGCCAGGGGCTCATCCAGGCGACCGCTTCGGGGACCGACGCCGCGATATCCGGGGCGGGGTTCTTCGTCGTCAACACGGCCTCCGATTCGTCCTCCGAGCAGCTCTATACCCGTGCTGGATCGTTCCAGCCGGATGCCCTGGGCAATCTGGTGACGCCTTCGGGCCACTTCCTCCAGGGCTGGGCGCTGGACGCCGACGAGAACATCATCGACGTCAACAATCTGGCGACGGTGAACGTCAACGTCATCAACCGGTTGGCGACCGCGACGACGAACGTCGACGTCGGCGCGAACCTGAGCGCCGACACGCCGGCCTATTCGAACACTCCACCCTACGACGTGACGCTGGCGGCTCCGGGCTCCGTCAACATGGCCAGCGGCGGCGTCGAGCCGCATTTCACCCGTTCGGTGCAGGTCTACGACAAGCTCGGTCGACCGCAGAACCTGACGATGGGCTTTTTGAAGACCGCGGCGAACAACTGGGACGTGGAGATCTACGCCACCGATCCGACGGCGGTGACCGCGCCGAACGGACTGGTGACCTCGGGCACGCTCACCTTCGACGGCAGCGGCACCCTGGCCGGCAACTCGGTGGCTCCGGCGAACATCACCTGGGCGGCGGCGAGCGGCGTCGACCCCAGCACCATCAGCTTCGACTTCGGCACCATCGGCGAAGTCGACGGCATGACCCAGTTCGCCAGTCCGACGAGCGTCAGCTACGTGCTGGGCAACGGCGCGGAGGTGGGCGAGCTCAACGGCGTGAAGATCGACAATGAGGGCTTCGTCATCGCGTCCTTCACCAATGGCGAGGAACGGCCGATCTACCGCCTGCCGATCTCGACCTTCTCCAACCCGACCGGTCTCGATCCGCGCTCCGGCAACGTCTACGCCCGGTCGGATCTCGCCGGCGAGTTCAACCTGCGGACGGCGGGTGCCGGCGGTGCCGGTCTGATCACCACCAATGCGCTCGAAGCCGCCAATGTCGATCTCGCCGACGAATTCACCAAGATGATCGTCACGCAGCGCGCCTACTCCGCCAACGCCCGTATCATCACCACGACCAACGACATGCTCGAAGAGCTGATGCAGCTCAGCCGTTAGCAGATCATGGCGAAGGACTTTCGCAGTCACGGTTTTGACTAACAGTTGTTCACCACGAAGCTTAGCAGGGCATTAAAACAAGCATGCGATATTCGGTCCTACGAGAACTCGCCACGACAATCGATGGCGACCGATCTGGAGAAGCCTGATGTCGGATATCGTCGATGCACGTCCTTCGGCCGTCGTCGGTCCCAACGGCACGATGCTCGAGCTCGCCAGTCTGCCGCCGCCGGATACGCGCCGCTGGGTGGCGCGCCGCAAGGCCGAAGTGGTGACCGCGGTACGCGCCGGCCTGTTGACCTTCGAGGAAGCCTGCGAGCGCTACAATCTGTCGGCCGAGGAATTCGGTGCCTGGGAACGGGCGATCGACCGGCACGGCATGCGCGGCCTGCGGGTCACGAGGCTGCAGGATTTCCGCACGCCGCCGCCTGCCGGCAACTGATCCTGTCGCGGGCTTCGCCGGCGGCGCCGTGCGTGGTGTGGACGAAGCGGATCGCCGAGGGCCGGAAGTGGCGGCACGCCGCCTCTCGAAGCCGCGGCGGGGGTTGCCACTCCGTTGGGCGGGCGTCGCGGCGGTAGGCTTCGGGTGAACGTTCTTCCGGCTGCGGCGCGTTAACCCTTTGTTCAGCATGCATCCACTACCTTGTGCGGCGGTCGGTATCGCCGGCCGAAGCACGGGGCGTGGGTCGACGAATGGCGCGTGAGGTCGAAGCGGTGGCGGGCGGGATGGCGCAGGCGGGGCCTGCGTCGTCGGCCATGGCCGTCGGCGCACCGGCGGGCGCGCAAGGCCCGGCGGCCGAGCCGGACTCCGGGCTCGCATCGCTGCTGGACCAGTTGCGCGCTCTGGGCCCGGCGCGCATCGTCGCCGTCGGCCTCGTGCTCTTCGGCTTTCTCGCGTTCTTCGCCTATCTGGGCGCCCGCGCGCTCGAGCCGCGCTACACCCTCCTGTTCGGCGGCCTGGAGATGGAGGACAGCAGCGCCGTGCTGCAGCGCCTCGATGCGATGGGGGTCCCCTATCGCCTGACGAGCACGGGCGATGCGGTGATGGTGCCGGCCGACCAGGTGTTGCGGCTGCGCATGGCACTCGCCGACGAAGGCCTGCCCGGCGGGAGCGTCGTCGGATACGAGATCTTCGATTCCGGCGACAGCTTCGGCACCACCGATTTCCTTTCCAACGTCAATCTCAAGCGCGCACTGGAAGGTGAGCTGGCGCGCACGATCGGCAGCTTGCGGCAGGTGCGGGCGGCGCGCGTGCATCTGGTCCAGCCCCGGCGCCAGCTCTTCGAACGCGAGCGCGAGGAGCCGACGGCTTCGGTCTTCTTGAGCATGCGCGGCAACAACAACCTCGCGGCGCGGGAGATCGCCTCCATTCGTCATCTGGTGGCGGCCGCGGTTCCCGGCCTCGATCCCCGCCGGGTGACGGTGCTCGACGATGCGGGCACGCTCCTGGCGCGCGGCGGTGAGGCCGACGGCGCGGGATTCGGCCTGGACGAGACGGAGAGTTTCCGGCGCGGCCAGGAGGAGCGCCTCAAGCAGAAGATCGTGGCGCTGCTCGAGCGCAGCATCGGCGTCGGGCGGGTCGACGCCGAGGTCAATCTGCAGATGGCCTTCGACGAGGTCTCCACCACCCAGGAACTGTTCGATCCGGAAAGCCAGGTCGCCCGCAGCACCCAGACGGTGGAAGAGGCGAACGATCGCAACGAGCGGGACCCGAAGGATGCCGTGGGCGTCAGCGGCAATCTGCCCACCGGCGACGCCGCCGACGGCGAGGCGGCGACCACCGCCGAGGAAAGCTCGCGCACCGAGGAAACGGTCAATTACGAGATCTCCCGCACCGTGCGCAACGAGACCCGCCGCGGCGGACGGATCGAGCGCCTGTCGATCGCGGTACAGGTCGACGGCATCCAGCGCACCGACGAGAACGGCGATACGGTCTACCAGCCCAGGGACGAGGCCGAGCTGGACGAGCTCGAAACGCTCGTTCGCACCGCGGCCGGCATCGACGACGAGCGCGGCGACACGGTCTCGGTGATCAGCCGCCAGTTCGTCGCGGCGGCCGAGGTCGAGCCGATCGAGGAGCCCGGATTTCTCGATCTCGCCGCGGACGAGTATCGCCGCTTCGGTGAGCTCGGTCTGATCGGCCTCATCGCCCTTCTGGTGCTCGTGCTCGGCGTGCGCCCGGCGCTCAGGCGACTGATCCCCGAGCGCGAGCCGTCGACCAGAGGCCCCGCTCCGCTGGTCGCGGGGCCGCATGCCTCGGTGATGGTCGGGCAGGACGGACAGCCGCTGCTGGTGCATGTCGACAGCGGCACGACGATCAGTGTCGACGCCAAGGGAAGACCGATCGTCCTGCGCGGCGGGCAGCCCGTCAGCTTCGACGACCGGACCGACGAGGCAGGCGGCTCCGCCACGACCGACGGATCACCCTCGGGCACCGCCGGGCCGTCGAACGCGTCGAAGGAGGCGAAGTCCGGCAAGCCTGCAGCGAGCGTCCCGCCGGAAGAGGACGAACGGATCGATCTGGCGCAGATCGACGGCTCGGTGCGGGCGGCCCTGATCAATCAGGTATCCGAGGTGATCGAAAACCACCCCGACGACGCGCTGCGCGTCATCCGCGGCTGGCTGCAGACCGAGTAGGAGGACCGACGGATGGCACTCGACATCGACAATCTGACGGGCCCGCAAAAGGCCGCCGTCCTCGTCCTGGCGATCAAGGAGGAGCATGCGGCGACGATGTTCTCGCGCCTCGACATCGACGAGGTGAAGGAGCTGTCGCAGACGATGGCGCAACTGGGCCGCATCGACAGCGAGATCACCGAGACCGTGCTCACGGAATTCACCGGAAAGCTCGCCTCGTCCGGCGGCGTGCTCGGCAGCTTCGACAGCACCGAAAAACTGCTCGCGCGCGTGCTGGACGGCGGCCGCGTCGGACAGATCATGGACGAAATCCGCGGTCCCGCGGGACGCACCATCTGGGACAAGCTCGCCAACGTCAACGAAGGCGTCCTCGCCGCCTATCTCAAGAACGAATATCCGCAGACCGTGGCCGTCGTCCTGTCGCGCATCGATGCGGCCCACGCCGCCCGGGTTCTCTCCAGTCTTCCCGAGGATTTCGCCGTCGACGTGGTGCTGCGCATGCTGCGCATGGACGTGGTGCAAAAGGACATCGTCGCCGACGTCGAAAAGACCTTGCGTGCCGAATTCATGACGAACCTGGCGCGCACCAGCCGCCGCGACAATCACGAGGTGATGGCCGAGATCTTCAACTATCTCGATCGCGCCACCGAGAACCGCTTCATCGTGTCGCTCGAGGAGCGGTCCAAGGAAGCGGCCGACAGGATCAAGGCCCTGATGTTCACCTTCGAGGATCTGG
>JAGREO010000194.1 GCA_020446525.1 Geminicoccaceae bacterium
CCGGCAGGGCCGGCGCCGATGATCACGCAATTATGTTGCTCTGTCATTGCTGTTGGGTTAACTTTTTTAAGAAGGCGCAAAAATAGGGTACTATCCCCAGGAATTAAGGGTTGATTGAGCCGTTTTTGCCCCATAGTGACAAAAATCAATCATCCTACAAAAACGCCCCCTGCACCGGAAAGGTTGAATTGTGATTTTTCTTTATTTTCAGAATATTTTGAAAATTCAGAAAATTTATTTATTTTTGCTGTACAATACGAACCGCCCATGAAAACCCTGCAAAACAAAGTGATCATCTACGACGACGCATGCCCCATGTGCAACGCTTATACCGGATGTTTCGTGCAATTCGGCTGGCTTGAGCGGCGCACCGGGTTTACCGCAGCTGGCCGGGAAATCCTCTCCCGGCTGGATCTGGATCGTTCCAGGCACGAGATCCCGCTGTATGACCTCAAAACCGGAGAAACCCTTTACGGCTTGAACGCCCTGTTCTTCATCCTGGGCAATCGCTATCCATGGATGAACGCCCTGTTCCGCAATCGCCTGTTCCGGGCATTCTGGAAACAGGTTTATCTTATTGTGACCTACAACCGGCGGATCATTGCCGGAACAGCCGCTCCGAAGGAAGGCTTCGACTGTGCACCGGACGTGCATGTTTTCTACAGGTGGGTCTATATTGCGATTGCCGTTACGGCTGCACTGATCGCGACCGTTTCTGCGACCGGCACAGGCGCCCCGGCCGTGTTGTTTTACGGGATGACGGGCTTGCACGCCCTGTTTCTGGTCATCGGCCTTTTCCGGTTCAACCGGCTGGATTTCACCGGTCATTGGGCCACCGTTGCGATGGTCACAACGGTATTGGGCGCAAGTCTGCCGGCGGTTTCCGCTACCTGGATCGCAATGGGAATCCTGGGAGCATGGCTGTGGAAAAAACGGTGGCGTGCGGTGACGGGCGCCGCCCGAAAACGGGTTTCCCCATCGCGGGCAGCAGCGCTGAGGTACTGAGCCGAGCCTACCGGTTGATAACGTTTTTGAACCGGGGTCTTCGCGGCGTCAAATCGCCCAATTTTTCCTTTTTGGCCGTTTCATAATCCGAATAATTGCCTTCGAAGAAGACGACTTCGCCTTCGTCCTCGAAAGAGAGGATATGGGTAGCCAGGCGGTCGATGAACCACCGGTCGTGGGAGATGACGAGGATGCAGCCCGCGAAATTTTCGAGGCCGTCCTCCAGCGCGCGAAGGGTATTGACATCGATGTCGTTGGTCGGTTCGTCGAGCAGGAGGACGTTGCCGCCTTCGCGCAGGGTCATGGCCAGGTGGAGCCGGTTGCGCTCACCGCCGGAGAGGACGCCGAGTTTTTTCTGCTGGTCGGCCCCTGAGAAGTTGAACCGGCTGAGGTAAGCCCGGGCGTTGACGGTATTTTTGCCTACGGTGATCAGGTCCTGCCCGCCGGAAACGGCATCGTACACGGTCTTATCGCCGTCCTGCAATTCCTTGTGGGTTTGATCTACGTAGGACATCTGCACCGTATTGCCGATCTCAACGGAGCCGTTGTCCGGTTTTTCGAGTCCCATGATGATCCGGAACAGGGTACTTTTACCGACGCCGTTGGGGCCGATGATACCGACCACAGCGTTGCGGGGAACGCTGAACGTGAAATTTTCGAACAATAGGCGGTTGCCGAAGCCTTTGGTCAGCCCTTCAGCGTTGATCACCACGTCGCCGAGGCGGGGACCGGGCGGGATGTACAATTCCAGTTTGGCTTCTTTTTCCCTGACCTCTTCCTCAGCGAGGCGTTCGTAGGCATTCAAACGGGCTTTCCCTTTGGCCTGCCGGGCTTTGGGCGCCATTCGGATCCATTCCAATTCGCGTTCCAGGGTCTTGCGGCGTTTGCTTTCGGTGCGTTCTTCCTGTTCGAGGCGTTTGGCTTTTTGTTCCAGCCAGGAGGAGTAATTGCCTTTCCAGGGGATACCTTCGCCGCGGTCCAGTTCGAGGATCCAGCCGGCCACATTGTCCAGGAAATAGCGATCATGGGTAACAGCAATCACCGTGCCTTCGTATTCCTGCAAATGGCGCTCCAACCAGGCCACCGATTCGGCGTCGAGATGGTTGGTCGGCTCGTCGAGCAGCAGCAGATCGGGTTGCGACAAGAGGAGCCGGCAGAGCGCCACCCGGCGCCGCTCGCCGCCCGAGAGCGTGGTGACGTCGGCGTCGCCCGGCGGGCAGCGCAAGGCGTCCATCGCCATCTCGAGCGTGCGTTCGAGCTCCCAGCCGTTGCAGGCGTCGATCTTCTCCTGCAGTTCGGCCTGCTCGGCCATCAGCGCATCGAAATCGGCGTCGGGCTCGGCGAACTGGTTGGATACCTCGTTGAAGCGGTCGACCAGCGCCTTGGTCTCGCCCATGCCCTCGACGACGTTGCCGAGCACGTCCTTGGCCGGATCGAGCTGCGGCTCCTGCTCGAGATAGCCGACCTTGACGCCCTCGGCGGCCCACGCCTCGCCGCCGATGTCCTGATCCAGCCCGGCCATGATCCTGAGCAGCGTCGATTTGCCCGCGCCGTTGGGTCCGAGCACGCCGATCTTGGCGCCGGGCATGAAGGCGAGGGTGACGTTCTCCAGGATCTTCTTGCCGCCGGGGAAGATCTTGGTCAGGCGCTTCATCACATAGATGTACTGGTAGGCTGCCATCGAGCACCTTCGGTCAACGTTTCGGTGAGGAATCAGTCGGTGATAGGGCGGCCGGACGTGTCTGCGGCCGCACTTTTGACGGGCTTCTATCAGGCATCGCACGAGAGGTGAAGGTTCGTCGTGCCGGGCGCCATTCCGCCCGACACGATCCCGCCCGGTGCGTCCCTTGTCATGCGACGCGGCTGCTGTAGTCTGGAGCGTCGCCATTGGACGGAGGGAGAACGCCATGCGCGGTTGGGTCGCCACGGTCGGCATCGCTCTCGCTCTCGCCGGCTGCACGCCCGAGACGGGCGAGGAGGGTGTCGTGACGGCAGAAGGTCGCCCTGCGAACGACCCGGCCGCTGGCTCCGGACCGCCGCCGGGTGCGATCCAGGTCGGTGAAGGCGGGGTGTACATGGTTCCGGGCAGCCTGGACGAGCGCGGATGCCGGCAATATTCGGCATGGTCGGCCGAGGCCGCGACGCCCGCCGTGGTCTATTGGCGCCGCACCGACGGCAGCTTCTCGATGGACCCGGCCGACGCCGACTGCCCGGGCGAAGCCCGGTAGATCGATCCGGGAATCAGTAGATCGGAAAGCGCCGGCAGAGGTCGCCCACCGCGTCGCGGGTCCGTGCCTCGACGTCGGCGTCGCCGTCCGCGCCACGGCTCGCCACGCCGTCGAGCACGTCGGAGATCAGATGCCCGATCGCCGTGAATTCCCCGGTGCCGAAGCCGCGGGTGGTGCCGGCGGGGGTGCCCAGCCGGATGCCCGAAGTGATCGTCGGCTTTTCCGGGTCGAACGGCACGCCGTTCTTGTTGCAGGTGATACCGGCCCGCTCGAGGCTCTCCGCCGCGTCCTTGCCGGTGATCTTCTTCGGCCTGAGATCGACCAGCATCAGATGGTTGTCGGTACCGCCCGAGACGATGTCGCAACCGCGCTCCATCATCACCGCGGCGAGCGCCCGGGCGTTGGCGACGACGGCCGCGGCATAATCCCTGAACGCCGGCTGCAGCGCCTCGCCGAAAGCGACCGCCTTGCCGGCGATGGCGTGCATCAGCGGCCCGCCCTGCAGCCCGGGAAAGACGGCCGAGTTGATCTTCTTGGCGAGCGCTTCGTCGTCGGTGAGGATCAGCCCGCCGCGACCGCCGCGCAGGGTCTTGTGCGTGGTCGAGGTGACCACGTGGGCGTGCGGGAAGGGTGAGGGATGCTGGCCGCCGGCCACCAGCCCGGCGATGTGCGCCATGTCGACCATGAGGATCGCCCCCACCTCGTCGGCGATGGCGCGAAAGCGGGGAAAGTCGAAGATACGCGAATAGGCGGACGCGCCGGCGATGATGAGCTTGGGGACGTGTTCGCGCGCGAGGTCGGCCACCTCGTCCATGTCGATCAGGCCGTCCTGCTTGCGCACGCCGTATTGCACGGCATGAAACCACTTGCCGGACTGCGCCGGCCTCGAACCGTGAGTCAGGTGCCCGCCCGCCGCCAGATCCATGCCCATGATCGTGTCGCCGGGCTTGAGCAGGGCGAGCATCACCGCACCGTTGGCCTGAGCACCCGAATGCGGCTGAACGTTGGCGAAGGCGCAGCCGAACAGTTTCGTCACCCGTTCGACGGCCAGCGCCTCGACCACGTCGACATGCTCGCAACCGCCGTAATAGCGCCGGCCGGCATAGCCTTCGGCATATTTGTTGGTGAGCACCGATCCCTGCGCCTCGAGGACCGCGCGGCTGACGATGTTTTCCGACGCGATCAGCTCGATCTGCGCTCGCTGACGGCCGAGCTCCTGACCGATCGCCGCGGCGATCGCCGGATCCGCCGTCGCCAGATCGTCGGTGAAGAATCCCGCTGCCCTGGTCTCCGCTCTCGTCGTCGCCGCCATGCCCCGGCTCCATCCCTTGTGGTGCCCGTCCCTCGTCCGCCCCGTCTCATGCCCGCAACGGCGAGGCTTGTCGAGTGCGACGGGGCAGGGGCGGCGGGCCAGGAGCGGCGGTGCAGGGGCGGCGTGGCGGAGCCGATCGCAGGAACTAGCCGCTCGCCCCCTCCACCGCGCGCAGTTCGTCGCCGGTCATCTCGTCGCGAACCTGCTCGCGCAGTCGGGACGCCGGTTCGTGACCGCGTTCGACCGCGCGCGTCAGCCACTCATAGGCCTCCACCCGATCCACAGGCCCCGTGCGGCCTTCGTAGAGCAGTGCGCCCAAGGCGAATTGCGCCGGCGGCGAGCCGGCTTCGGCCAGCCGTCGCCAAATCCGCTCGGCTTCGCGATAGTCGCCCGCGTGATAGGCTTCGGCCGCCGCCTGCATGCTGCCCGGAACGACGGCGGGCCCCCTCGGATCGGCCGGCGGCGACGGGACACGCTCGTCGGCGGAGGACGTGTCGGCGCGCGTTTCTCTCGTCGCGACGTCGGCATCGCTGCTTCGGGCCGGAGCCTCCGTCCGATCGCCCGAGGGCGCCGCACCCGTCGATGGTCGGGCGGACCCGGCGCGTTGCTCCGCGACGTTCGAAGGCGTGCTCTCAAGGTCGATCTCTTCGCCGGCGGCGTCCCGGGATCCGGTGAGACCGCGGATGATCAAAGGCTTGGGCCCGTCGGCGGACGGCGGCGCGGGCGCATCCTCCGGCGTCGAGCCGGTCGGCACCAGCCTGCGGGGCGACGGATCCGCCGTGTCGCGCGCCGGCGTACCTTCGGTGCCGACGATCGCGCCGCGCGGGACAGCGCCGTCTCGGGCGGATGTCGTTTCGACGGCGCCCGCGCGCGGTCCCGGCTCGCCCGGGGCGTCCGACGATGTGTCGCCCGCGACCGATACGGCGAAAGGTTCGGCGGCCGGAGTTTCGCCGGAGGGGACCTCCCCGGCGTCTCGTTCGGCCCGTGGCGTAGCGTCGGTGCGATCGGCTGTCGCCACCTCTTTCTCCGCTTCGGCCGGCATCGCGTCGCGCAGTCGCCCCACTTCCGCACGTGCCGTCTCGAGCTCCGCCTGGGCCCGCTCGTGCGCCGCCGTGACCTGTTGCAACTGCCGCTCCAGGCCGTCGACCCGTCGTGCCAGGCGATCGCGGTCGGCGCCGATGTCGGCCAGTTGCGCCTGCAACGCGTCACGCTCCTCGCCGAGCTTCGCGACACGCTCGTTGGCGCGACCCAGGGCGTCACCGGCGGTACGCAACTGCTCTTCGAGTTCCGCGGTTCTCTCGGCCGCGCGCGGATCCGCGGCCGGCCCGGCCGGTGCGACCGCCACTTTCGACAAGGGCGGCGCACTCGTGCCGTTCGCAGGCGCCACCGGTCCGGTGGCATCCTTTTCCGCCGCGGAAGAAGAGGAGGAAGAAGACGAGGAGGGCGCAGCGGTCGGGGATTGGTCGGCGACCAGCCTCACGGGGAGGGTCACCACCTGCCGGGGCGGCGGTGCCGCAGCGTGGATATAGTCGGCCGCCGGCCAGTCGTCCGGATAGCTGTCGGCGTGCAGACGTCCGATCTCCACCGCCAGGAACAGAAGAACGGCCGCCGCGAGGACGAGCACGGTGTTGCGTACGAACCTCTCGAGCCGGGGACCTCTGCGGCCGCCATCTCGCGCCA
This sequence comes from Geminicoccaceae bacterium, assembly GCA_020446525.1. Taxonomy (GTDB): domain Bacteria; phylum Pseudomonadota; class Alphaproteobacteria; order Geminicoccales; family Geminicoccaceae; genus JAGREO01. The sequence continues at coordinate 6,226 of JAGREO010000194.1, forward strand.
TGCGCCGATCTCCTCCGTGTCGACGGCGCCCGGTCCGAGAGAAGCGGACGCCCCGGCGCATCGGGATCGACGGCCGCCGGACGCGCCGCCCTTCCACGAGCACCTGAAGAAAGGCCGGAGGATAAGGGTGAACGAGCAGGCGTCACGCCGCGGATCGCGCCGTTGCGGGCGGCGAAACGCCCGTCGCATACCGTGATATGAGCGGTCTCAACCCTGTTGCTGGCACACCACGATAGAGGGCATCTGCCAATTGAACAGGGCCGGCCGCGACGCCGTCAGTCGAGATGGATCACCCGGTCCGAGGCGAGCAGCTCGACCACCAGATCGAGGCGGTCGAGGCCTTCGGCTTCCACGCGCGCCGCCAGCGCCCGCTCGGCCTCGGCCACTTCGTCGAGCCGATCGGCGATCTCCGCCAGACGATCCCGGGGGACGAAGGTCACGCCGTCCTCGTCGGCCACCACGAGATCGCCGGCTGCGACGTGCCGGCCGCCGAGCATCACCGGCAGGCCCACCGTGCCGGGTGCGTCGCGGATGCAGGAGTTCGGATTGACGGCGGCGGCGAAGATCGGCAGCCCGACCTGGCGCAGGCCCGCCTGGTCGCGGGTGGCGCCGTCGGTGACCACGGCCGCCACACCCCGATTGCGCGCCATGCCGGCCATGCGGTCGCCGATGACCGCGGCACCGGTGAAGCCGTCGGTGGCAGCGACGATGACGTCGCCCTTCTCGGCCATGGCGATCGCCGCGAGCAGCGCCAGATTGGCGTTGACGCCGCAATGGCAGGTCAGCGCCGGTCCGCAGATCACCGCCTTGTCGGCCAGCACCGGCTTGATGGCGGGGTGTGCCGCGGCCCGCCCGTCCATCGCGTCGGCGATCCAGCAGGCATTGGCTTGGGCGAACCTCTCGATCATGGCCCTGTCGGGCCGGACGAAGTTGCGGCGAATGGTGAGGATCGGTGGTTCGTGGATCATCGGGCTGCCTCCTGTTGCACGTCCGGCTCGCACGTCCTGCTCGCACGTTCTGGGTCGGTTCGCGCCATCTTCCGCCCGTCGCCGCCGCATGCCAAGCCGTGAGCGTGTTCGCGACGAGCCGTTCACCGGCTCTACATGGGCGAGCCGTTCACCGGCTCTTCATGATTGGCTGGTAAAACTCGAGCGGGTCGATATCCGCGGCGTCGGCTTGCCAGATCGCCGGTCACAATCTACTTGTGCCGCGATGGCGCGCCCGGATGTCGCAGGGAAGGGGTACGATGTCGAAGCCCGCAGCCGAACATCTCCGTCCGCCCGACCGGCGATGGACACGGCTCTTCGTCGCGCGGCCGGCCGCGGTGCTGGTGCTCGCTGCCTGCCTTTGGGCGGGCCATGCGCGGGCGCAGGAGATCTATGATCCGATCGAGCCGGTCAATCGTGCCATCTTCGCCTTCAACCAGGTCGTCGACGGGCTGATCCTCGATCCGGCGCAACAGATCTACGGCTATGTCGTGCCGGAGCCGGCCAAGCGCGGCGTGCGCAACTTCCTCTCCAACCTCGCCGCGCCGATCATCTTCGTCAACGACCTGCTGCAGGGCGAGCGCGAGCGGGCCGGGGTGACGCTCGGCCGCTTCATGATCAACACCACCCTGGGCCTGGGCGGCATCTTCGACTTCGCCTCGATCGTCGGGATGGAGCCCGGGCACGACGAGGATTTCGGCCAGACGCTGGCGGTCTACGGCGTGAGCAGCGGGCCGTTCATCATGCTGCCCATCCTCGGGCCTTCGGGCCTGCGCGACGTCACCGGAACCGTCGTCGACGCCTTCGTGTTCAACCCCTGGCCCTATTATGTCGACGACGAGGTGACGCTGGGCGTGCGGATCGTCGACGGTGTCGACACCCGCTACCGCATCGATCCGGTGCTCGACGATCTCGAGGCCAACAGTCTCGATCTCTACGCGGCGATCCGCAGCGGCTATCTGCAGCGGCGCGAGGCCGACATCCGCAACGGTGCCTCGCCGGCCGGCTCCTCGGCCTACGAAGACATTTTCGATCAGGATTTCGACGATGAACAACCGCTTCCCTCCGATGCAGCACCGGTCGATGCGGGCGGCTGAGATGCGGCTCGGCCGCCGCCGTCTCCTCGCCAGGATCGGCGCCGTGGCGCTGCTCGTGTCGGCGCCGGGGCTCTTCGGCCGGAGCGAGGCGCTGGGTGCGGCTGCCGCCGATCCCGAAACCTTCGTCACCGAGGTCGGCGATCAGGTTCTGACCATCCTCGACGACGCCAGCCTCGACGACGCCGGCAAGATCGCGCACCTCAAGACGCTGCTCGACGAGTATGCCGATCTCGATCTTCTGGCCAAGCTGATCCTCGGGCGGCACTGGCGTACCGCCACCGCCGATCAGCGCGACGCCTATGTCGACGCCTTTCGCCAGCTGGTGATGACCACCATGGCCGACCGGCTTCACCAGTATGGCGGCCAGACCTTCGAGGTCGTCGGCAGCCAGACGATCAACGACCGCGACAGCATCGTTAAGAGCAAGATCGTCCAGCCCTCGGGCGCGCCGCCGATCGCCGTCGACTGGCGGTTGCGCAAGAGCGACACCGGCTACGCCATCATCGACGTGATCGCCGAAGGGGTGAGCCTCGTGGTCTCGCAGCGCTCGGAAGTGAACGACATCGTCGCCAAGCAGGGCATGGACGGGCTCATCCGGACGATGCGCGACCGGGTGAGCAAGAGGGACGCGATCGAGCTTCCGACGGACAAGGCCGGCTAAGCGCCGGCGCAGCGGCGCTCGAAGGGACGGTTCGGGGCGATCCTGGGGCACGGGTCGCCCGGTCGACGGGGGAGGCGGGGGTGCCGGAGGATCAGCCGGTGTGGCGCGAGGAGCCGTTCACCGCGGCCGAGATGGGTGCCGTGGCGCATCTCTATCGCGGCGAGGTCTATCGCAGCACGATCTGGCGCACGCGGCTCGACAACACCACCAACTGGTCGGTCGTGACGCTCGGCATCGCCCTGTCGCTGACCTATTCCGCACCCTCGGCCTCGCCGCTGCCGCTCTTGCTGGTCGGCATTCTGATCGCGTTCTTTCTGGTCACCGAGGCGCGTCGCTATCGCTATTTCAACGTCTGGCGCGCGCGCTGCCGCTGGATGGAGAACCACTGGTACGCGCCGATGCTCTATGGCGATGCCCTGCCGAAGGACACGCACTGGCACGCGGTGCTGGCGCGGGATTACCGCAAGCCGCGCTACCATATCGGCTTCGTCACGGCCCTGGGCCGCCGGCTGCGCCGCAACTACATCTGGATCCTGGCGATCCAGGCCTCGGCCTATATGGGCAAGCTCGTCATCCATCCGCGGCCGATCCGCTCGCTGGAGCAGCTCTTCGACAGGGCGGCGATCGGTCCCGTGCCGGGCGAGGTCGTGCTCCTGGTCGGCATCCTCTACAATGGCGGATGGCTGGCGCTCGCGGCCGTGACATGGCTGTCCGACAAGCGCCGCCACGCCCGGCGCCAGGCCGAAGCCGCCATGGGCTGAGGCC
>JAGREO010000195.1 GCA_020446525.1 Geminicoccaceae bacterium
GCGCCGCCTTCTCCAACGAGGCGGGTGTCGGCTCGGCCGCCATCGCGCATTCGGCGGTGCGCACCAAGGAGCCCATCACCGAGGGCATGGTGTCGCTGCTCGAGCCCTTCATCGACACCGTGGTGATCTGCACCATGACCGCTCTGGTGATCGTCATCACCGGCGTCCTGGTCACCGACGCGCAGACGGGGCTCTATGTCTGGGACGCCGAAGCCGGCCGGGTCGCCACCCTGGGCGACGTCTCGGGCGTGGAGCTGACCTCGGCCGCCTTCGGCACGAACATCACGTGGTTCCCCTACGTGCTGGCCGTGGCCGTCATCCTCTTCGCCTTCTCGACGATGATCTCCTGGTCCTATTACGGCCTCAAGGCCTGGACCTACATGTTCGGCGAGAGCAAGATCGCAGAGCTGATCTTCAAGGTGATGTTCTGCACCTTCGTGGTCATCGGTGCGGCCATGAATCTCGGGCCGGTGATCGACTTCTCGGATGCGGCGATCTTCTCGATGGCCGTCGTCAACATCATCGGCCTCTACATCCTCATGCCGATCGTCAAGGCCGAGCTCAACTCCTATCTCGCCCGGCTGAAGAGCGGCGAGATCCGCAAGTTCCGGGCCTGAGCGGGAAGAGGGGCCGGCGGACGATCAGTCGAGAAGATCGACCGCCGGCCCCGCCGGCACGATCCCGGTCGGGTTGATGGTCGGGTGGCTGCCGTAATAATGGTGCTTGATGTGGTGCATGTTCACGGTATCGGCGATGCCGCCGGTTCCGAGCATGCGCCGGGTGAAGCTCCTGAGAGCCGGATAGTCGATCAGCCGGCGGATGTTGCACTTGAAGTGGCCGTGATAGACCGGATCGAAGCGGATCAGGGTGGTGAAGAGGCGGATGTCGGCCTCGGTCATCCGCTCACCGACGAGCCACTCGCGGTCCGTCATGTGGGCCTCGAGCCGGTCCAGGCTCTCGAACAGCGCCGCCACGGCCTCGTCATAGGCCTTCTGGCTGGTGGCGAAGCCCGCCTTGTAGACGCCGTTGTTGACGGTTTCGTAGACACGCGCGTTGACGGCGTCGATCTCGTCCCGCAGCGGCTGCGGGTAGAAATCGCCCGCGGCGGCGCCGATGCCGTCGAAGGCCGTATCGAACATGCGGATGATCTCCGCACTTTCGTTCGAGACGATCGTGTTCCTCGTCTCGTCCCAGAGGACCGGAACGGTGACGCGGCCGGTGAAGCCCTGTCGTGCACGGGTGTAGACCTCGTGCAGGAAGCGATGGCCGAAGAGCCGGTCGCCCGTGGCGCCGGGCGCTTTCTCGAAGCTCCAGCCCTGCTCGCCCATGTGCCAGTGGACCACCGAGACGCCGATCATCGCCTTGAGCCCCTCGAGCTTGCGCATGATGAGCGTGCGGTGGGCCCAGGGGCAGGCGAGCGAGACGTAGAGGTGGTAGCGGCCGGCTTCGGCGGGAAAGCCGCCCTCGCCGGACGGGCCGGGCGACCCGTCGGCGGTGATCCAGTTGCGAAAGACCGAATCCTGGCGCTCGAAACGGCCGCCGGTCTCGTCCGTGTCGTACCACCGGTCCTGCCAGCGGCCGTCGACGAGCAGACCCATCAGCCGTGCAGCTTCCTGGCGATTTCGGCCACGTGCCGGCCCTGGAAGCGGGCGCCGGCGAGCTCGTTCTCCGACGGCCGGCGGCTGCCGTCGGCGCCGGCCAGCGTGCTCGCGCCATAGGGCGAGCCGCCGGTGATCTCCTCCATGTCCATCTGGCCCTGAAAGGCGTAGGGCAGGCCGACGATGACGAAGCCCAGATGGGCCAGCGTCGGCCAGAAGGTGAGAATGGTCGTCTCCTGGCCGCCGTGCTGGGTGGCGGTGGAGGTGAAGACGCCGGCGACCTTGCCGACCAGGGCACCGCTCAGCCAGAGAGAGCCGGTCTGGTCGAGGAAGTTACGCATCTGCGCCGCCATGTTGCCGAAGCGGGTCGGCGTGCCGAAGAGGATGGCGTCGTAATCGCCCAGTTCCTTCGGATCGGCGACCGGTGCGGGTTGATCGAGCCTGACGCCGGCTTTCTTCGCCACCGCCTCGGGCATCAGCTCGGGCACCCGCTTGATGGTGACGCTGGCACCTTCGACCTCGCGCACTCCTTCGGCCACGGCCTGTGCCATGGTCTCGATATGGCCGTAGCTGCTGTAATAGAGCACCAGAACTTTGGGCATCGGCGTCTCCCGCGAATGTGTTCCCCGAAGATGGCGCGCCCGGGCGCCGATGCCAGAAGCGGGCGACGAAACGCTGCGTTTCGGCTCGCGGCCCGCGAACGCTCAGATTTCGTAGCGCTCGGCGTCGGCCGTGCGCAGGCTCAACCCGAAGCCGGGGCGATCGCGGGCCACCGAAGCGCGGCCGTCCACCGCCTCGGGGGCGCCGTCGAAGAGCATGTGCTCGAGGCGGACGTGGTCGTGGAACCATTCGATGTGGACGGCGTCCAGGGCGGCGGTGCAGGCGTGGAGGTGGAGGGCCGGGGCGCAATGGGCGGAGATTGGCACCTGAAAGGCGTGGGCCAGGGCCGCTGCCTGCATGAAGCCGGTGATGCCGCCGCAGCGGGTCGCATCGGCCTGCAGCACGTCGACCGCACCCGCCTCCAGCATCCGGCGGAAGTACCAGGCGTCGTAGCCATACTCCCCGGCGGCGATCGCCATGCCGGGCGGTGCGCGGTCGCGCATCAGCCGGAGGCCGGCCAGGTCGTCCGACGAGACGGGCTCCTCGAACCAGCGCACGCCCTGCGCCGCCGCAGCCTCGGCCGTCGCCAGCGCCTCCTTGCGGGTGCAGGCGCCGTTGGCGTCGACGAAGAGCGCGCAATGATCGCCGATGGCCCGGCGTGCCGCGGCGATCCGCGTCCGCTCACGTTCGAGGTCGCGGCCGATCTTCATCTTGACGAAGCGAAAGCCCCGAGCGGCCCAGCCGCCCAACTGCTCCTGCAAACGTCCGTCGTCATAGGAGGTGAAGCCGCCCGAGCCGTAGAGCGCCACGCTCTCACGCGCGGCACCCAGAAGATCGGCGACGCAGAGACCCAGCAGTCTGGCCTTCAGATCCCACATGGCATTGTCGACCGCCGAGATCGCCGTCGACGCCACGCCGGGCCGGCCGTCGTTGCGCACCGCGTGCAGCATGGCGGCGAAGGCGCCCGCGATGTCGAACGCGCCGCGGCCCTCGACGCAGCCTGCGAGCTTCTCCCGCACGAAGGCGGCGGTAGCGGCCGCGGCATAGGTGTAGCCGATGCCGGTCGTACCGCCCGCCTCGAGTTCGACCAGCACCAGTGTGGTCGAATTCCAGGAGAGGGTGCCGTCCGCCTCCGGTGCGTCGGTCGGTACCTCGAAGGCACGGACCGAGCAGCGCTCGATGGAAGGCGCCTCACGTGCCATGAGCCGTCGCCTCCTCAGGTCACGCGCTTGAAGGTCTGCCAGAGAATGCCGCCCGCGTCGGGATCGCCCTCGATCAGCGCGCTGGCGTAGCTCCTCGCCTGCGAAAGGCTGATGTGCGGCGGCAGGGTGGGCGTGTCCGGGTCGACCACGGCGTCGATGACCACCGGCCGGTCGGCGGCGAAGGCCTCGTCCCAGGCGGCGCCGACCTGCTCGGGCCTGTCGACGCGGATGCCGCGCAGGCCGAGCAGCTCGGCGTAGCCGGCATAGGCGAAGGGCGGCACGTCCTGGGTTTCGGGCACCTTGGGCGAAGAGGCCATGGCCCGGAGCTCCCAGGTGACCTGGTTGAGATCCCTGTTGTCGAGGACGCAGACGATCAGCCGCGGGTCCGACCATTCGCGCCAGTATTTGGCGATGGTGATCAGCCCGTTGATGCCGAGCATCTGCATCGCCCCGTCGCCGACGAAGGCCACGGCCACACGGTCCGGGTAGGCGAACTTGGCGGCGGTGGCGTAGGGCACGCCCGGGCACATGGTGGCCAGCGTGCCGGAGAGCGAGGCCATCATGCCGGGCCGGATCCTGATCGCGCGGGCGAACCAGTTGGCCGAGGAGCCGGAATCGGCGGCGATGATCGCGTTATCGGGCAGGCGCGGCGAGGCCTCCCAGAAGAGCAGTTCGGGGTTGATCGGCTCGGCGTCCTTCAGCGAGCGCTTCTCGACGTCCTTCCACCAGTCGCCCACCCGGCGCTCGATCCGCTCACGCCAGGAGCGGTCCTCCTTGTGCTGCAGCAGCGGCAGCAGGGCGCGCAGCGTCGCCGCCGCGTCGCCCACGAGATTGACCTCCATCGGATAGCGGATCGAGAGCATCTTGGGATCGAGGTCGATCTGCACCGCGCGCGCGTCGCCTTCCTTGGGCAGGAACTCGGAATAGGGAAAGCGCGAGCCGATCATCAGGAGCGTGTCGCAATGGCGCATCATCCAGTCGGAGGGCTCGGTGCCGAGCAGGCCCATCTGGCCGGTGACGAAGGGCAGATCGTCCGGCAGCACCGCCTTGCCGAGCAGCGCCTTGGCGACCCCGGCACCCAGCACGTCGGCCGTGGCGACGAGCTCGTCGGCGGCACCCAGGGCGCCGGCTCCGGCGAGGATGGCGACCTTGCGGCCGGCATTGAGCACCTCGGCCGCCTGCTGAAGCTGGGCCTGTTCGGGCACCACCCGGGGTGCGGCATAGCCCAGCCCCGAATGAATGGTGCCGTGCGCATGCGGCGGCTCCGCCACTGCCTCCATCTCCTGCACGTCGTTGGGCAGGATGATCGCGGTGACGGTGCGGAGCGCAATGGCGATGCGCAGGGCGCGGTCGACCAGATGGCGCGCCTGCGCCGGCGTCATGCAGGTATGCACGTAATCGCCGGCGACGTCCTTGAAGAGAACCTGCAGGTCGACTTCCTGCTGATAGTTGCCGCCCAGTGCGGCGCGCGCCTGCTGGCCGACGATGGCGACCACGGGCTGGTGGTCGAGCTTGGCGTCGTAGAGGCCGTTGAGCAGATGGATGGCGCCGGGGCCGGAGGTGGCGAGGCAGACACCCACACGGCCGGTATATTTGGCGTGGCCGCAGGCCATGAAGGCGGCCGCTTCTTCGTGGCGGGTCTGGACGAAGTCGATCGTCTCGTCGCGCCCCAGGGCCGCGATCATGCCGCCTATGCCGTCGCCGGGAAAACCGTAGATGCGCTCGATGCCCCAGGCGTTGAGGCGTTTGAGGATGAAATCCGCGACCGTGTCGGCCATGGCGTGGTTCCTTTCGTGCCGCTTGCGGCGAGGCGCTGCGATCGGCGCCGCGCGTCGCCGCGAGGCTATTTCAGATGCTCAGGAGCGGCAGCCCCGTGGCTTCGTCGGTGCGCCGCGCCAGATGATCGGGTGAGACGGTCACCAGCACTTCCAGGGTCGGATGGACCCGGCCCTCCAGGAGATGGCCGCCATGGGCCGTGCCGTCGCGCTTGGCGACGACGACGTGCGGGTGCAGCTTCTTCTCGCCGTCCTTGGTGGCGAAGTCGCCCACCAGCGTCGCCACCTCGACCTGCTCGTCGACGACCGTGCGGTGATAGTCCTTCGTCTCGAAGTCGAAGAAGCCGAGCACGACGGAGGAGAAGGCGCCGAGCCCGGTGAAGCGGCCGGCCTTTATGTCGTTGGTCCGGGCGAATTCGAGCAGGCATTCCACGGCCTCGTCACCATCGTCGAGGACGATGACGAAGGAGTCTTCGGCTGCGGCATCGAGGCGTTTGCTGCGCATCGGATCGGTCCCTGCACGAGCTCGGGGCGACGTTGGAGATGCTTCTCAAATGCTCCTTGCCGATCCGCGTTCCGTGGCGTGTCGGATTTAATGCTTTTCATCGTCGCACGGGGCAACGTCGGCCGCCTTCGCCGTTTGCTTCGACCGAAAGGACACGTGGAATGAGCGAGGGCCGTCTGGTGCAGCGACGAGTGGCCGGCCGCGGACCGGTGCGGAGCATGAACAGCCGCGTGACGGGGCGTTCGCATGCCGCCGCGTCCGCTGCGCGCTGGGACACGGCGATCGGCAGCGTCGGTGCGGCATTGATCGTGGGCCTGGTGACGGCGGTGGTCGCCGGGCGGGCGATGCGCCGGCCGATCGACCGGTTGCCGGCCGACCGTGCTGCGCTCAAGGTGCGCGACGGTGCGGCCATCCTCGGTGCCAGTGTGCTCGCCGACAGCGCCATGGAACACCTGCGCGGCGGCTTCTACAATCCCGCGATGTTCGCCGCACCGGTGACGGCGGCGGCGGTGCTCTCGGCGTCGGTCGCCGAACCCGACCCGCGCGAGCGCACCTTCGCCCACGGCGCGCACGCGGCGGGTGCCGCGGTCGGCGCGACCGGTCTCGCCTTCCACCTCTACGACGTCGGCCGCCGGCCGGGTGGTGCCAGCTGGCAGAACTTCTTCTATGCCGCGCCGATCGGCGCACCGGGTGCTCTGCTGCTGGCCGGACTCTTCGGTCTGGCATCGGAGCGGATCGTCGCCATCGAGCATCTCGAGCGGCACCCGAGAGAGAGGCTGCGCATCGCCCGATTGCTCGCCGCCTGCTCCGGCCTGGCGCTGCTCTTCGAATCGGCCGAAGTGGCATTGCTGCACTTCCGCGGTGCGTTCCACGACCCGGCGATGTGGTTGCCGGTCACCGTCCCGCCGGCCGCCGGCCTGGCTCTTCTGCATCACGCGGCCCGCCCGAGCCTGCACCGCGACCGTCTGGCCCGTCTGCTGACCGGCACGACGGGTATCCTGGGTGTGGTCGGCACGGGATTCCACGTCTACGGCGTCGGCCGTCACATGGGCGGCTGGCGCAACTGGCGTCAGAACGTGCTCGCCGGCCCGCCCACACCCGCACCGAGCAGCTTTTGGGGGCTGGCGCTGATCGGCCTCGCCAGCCTCGACCTGCTCGCCGCCGAGGGATTGCCCCGGTGAGCGAAACGTTTCTCGCCCCCTATCCGGATTACGACGTGCTGGCCAAGTGGGACACGCCGTCCTGGAACGAGCAGACCCGCGAGGTGATGGCGCATCGCCTGCGGGAGGTTCCGGGCCGCCGCTTCTTCGACGAGGAGGAATGGGCCGTGCTGGTGGCCGTGTGTGAGCGCGTGGTGCCGCAGCCCGAACGGGCCGAGCCGGTGCCGATCGCGCCCTGGATCGACGCGGCGCTCTTCGAGGGTCGGGGCACCGGCACGCATTTCGCCACGCTGCCGTCCGGGCCGGAGGCGTGGCGGCGCGGCCTCGAATCGATCGATCGCGAGGCGCGCGCCCGGCACGGATGCGGCTTCGCCGCTCTCGACGCGACGCGCCGGGACGACATCCTCGAGGCGGTCGACGCGGGCGATGTCGACGCGGCGATCTGGCGGGATCTGCCGGCCCGAACCTTCTTTCGCCATCTGCTGCTCGAGCAGATCGTCGCGCTCTATTACGTGCACCCGGACGCGCAGAGCGAGATCGGTTTCGGCGGTCCCGCGAGCCCGCGCGGCTACGTGCGTCTCGGGCCCGATCGGCTGGACGAGTGGGAGGCGCCCGCGGCGGCGAAGCGGCCATGAGGGCGCCGGTGGGCGTTTGGGCCACGGAGGCGGAGCAGCGGCCGCGGGCGACGGACGGGCGGGCGCCCGACGTCTTCAGCCGCGACGGCCACGTGCCGATGCGCCAGTTCGAGGACGGCGAAGACGTCGATTTCGCCATCGTCGGCACCGGCTGCGGCGGCGGCGTACTGGCTGCCAAGCTGGCCGAGGCGGGCCTTTCGGTCGTCGCCTTCGATGCCGGGCCGTTCTGGCGCCCGCTCGCCGATTTCGCCTCCGACGAGCGCGAGCAGGACAAGGTCTACTGGCTCGACGAGCGCCTGTCGGACGGCGACGATCCGATCGAGCTCGGCTCCAACAATTCGGGCCGCTGCGTCGGCGGCAGCACCGTACATTTCCAGATGGTGGCGCTGCGCTTTCGCCCGGAATGGTTCGCTGCCCGAAGCCGGCTCGGCTATGCGGTGGACTGGCCGGTCGATTGGCGCACGATGTGGCGCTACTATGCGGAGGTCGAGGACGCGCTCAAGATCTCGGGGCCGGTCTCCTATCCCTGGGGTCCCGATCGCGGCCGCTATCCCTATCGCGCCCACGAGGTCAATGCGGCGGGTCTCGTGCTCGCACGTGGCGCCGAGGCGCTGGGCGTGCCCTGGGCGGCGACGCCGCTCGCCACCGTGTCCGCACCGCGCGGCAAGTCGCCGCCCTGTGTCTATCGCGGGTTCTGCAAGATCGGCTGCTCGACCAACGCCAAGCAGAGCGTGCTGGTGACCTACATCCCGCGGGCGCTCGCGGCCGGTGCGGAGATCCGCGATCTGGCGATGGTCGGGCGGATCGAGAGCGCCGGGGACGGCCGGGTCACCGGCGTGCACTACCATCGCGACGGCCAATGGCGCTTCCAGCGCGCCCGCAACGTGGTCGTCTCGGGCTATTCCATCGAGACGCCGCGGCTTTTGCTGAACTCGGCCACCGACCGCTTCCCCGACGGGCTTGCCAATGGCTCGGGCACCGTCGGCCGCTATCTGATGGTCCATTCCAACCATGCGGTCTGGGCCCGCTTCGAGGAGGAGATCCGCTGGTACAAGGGACCGCCGTCGATGGCGGTGTGCGAGCACTGGAACTATGTCGACGATCATCCCACCAAGGATTTCGACGGCGGCTACGCCTTCATGAGCCAGGGCCCGCTGCCGGTCGATTTCGCCAAAGCGCTGGTTTCCAACACCGGCACCTTCGGCACGGCGCTGCGCAACCGCATGGCCGAATACAACCACATGGCCGGCCTGAAGATCGTCGGCGAGACGATGCCGCAGGCGGAGAACCGCGTCACCCTCGACGAAGAGACCGACGCCCTGGGCCTCAGGCGCGCGCGCGTAACCTTCTCCTATGCCGACAACGACAAACGGCTCTTTCGCCATTCGCTCGGCTTCATGAAGCGTATGATCGAGGCGGCCGGCGGATTCGACGCTTACGAGACCTCCAGCACCGCGCACCTGATGGGCGGCTGCCGGATGGGTCACTCGCCCGAGGACAGCGTGACCGACGCCGACGGGCGGACCTGGGACGTGCCGAACCTGTGGATCTGCGACGGCTCGCTGATGCCGACGGCGGGTGGCGTGAATCCTTCGATGACCATCCTCGCCAACGCCGCCCGCATCGCCGATCGGATGAAGGCGCTCGCGGCACGCGGTGAACTCGCCGCCCGTCACGCCTGATCGGCAGGCTCTTCGCAACGTGCGATCGGGCGGCATGCCCGCGGTCCGCCCTCTTGTTGCCCATGCCTCGCGCCTGTGTTTGATAGCCGATCGGAGGATCGCGAAGGGGTGGGCGATGAACGAGCTTTCGGGCGGCGAGGCGATGGTGCGGATGCTGCAGGCGCACGACGTCCGGCACGTCTTCGGCCTTTGCGGCGACACCAGCCTGCCGTTCTACGACGCGCTCTACAGGCTCGATCACGGCATCACCCACATCCTCACCCGCGACGAGCGGCATGCGGGTTACATGGCCGACGCCTATGCCCGGGTCACCGGGCGGCCCGGCGTGTGCGAGGGGCCCTCGGGCGGCGGCGCGACCTACATCCTGCCCGGGATCGTCGAGGCCAACGAGAGCTGTGTCCCGGTGCTCGGCATCACCAGCGACATCTCGGTGGGCGGGCGCGGCCGTTACGTGCTCACCGAGCTCGACCAGGAGGCGCTCTTCCGACCCCTGACCAAGTGGAACGCGGTGATCGACCGGGCGGATCAACTGCCGCGGGCGGTTCGGCGGGCGTTCCGCGAGATGACCACCGGTCGGCCGGGTGCGGTTCATCTGGGCCTGCCCTTCGACGTGCAGAAGGAGCCGGTGGACGAGGCGGACGTCTGGGCCGACGAGCAGTTCGCTCTCTGTCCCGCACTGCGGACCGCCGCTGAGGCGGGTGCAATCGACGCCCTGGTGGCGGCGCTGGAGAAGGCCGAGCGGCCCTTGCTGATCGCCGGCGGCGGTGTGGTGATCTCGGGTGCGATGTCGGCGCTCGAGCGTCTGGCCGAGCATTTCGGCATGGCGGTCGCCACCACCATCTCGGGTCAGGGCTCGATCGCCGAGGATCACCCGCTGGCCGTCGGTGTCGTCGGCTCGAACGGCGGCACGCCGGCGACCCGCGGCTTGGTCGACGAGGCGGATCTGGTCTTCTTCGTCGGCTGCAGGGCGGGCTCGGTCACCACCGAGCGCTGGCGGCATCCGCGGCCGGGGGCGGTCACGGTCGCGCATCTCGATATCGATCCGGCGGTGATCGGGGCCAATTATCCGACCGGGGTGGCGCTCGCCGGCGACGTGCGTCTGACGCTCGAGGCGGCGCTGCATCGGGCGGCGCATCGGGGCGGGCAGGAGCCGCGGCGCGATCCCGGCCCGTCCCTGCGTGCGGCGCTGGCGGACAAGGCGGAACGTTTCGAAGCGCTCGCCCGCGCCGACGACCGGCCGATCGTGCCCGAGCGGGTGATCGCCGCGCTGCAGGCGGTGTTGCCGGACGATGCGGTGATCGTCGCCGATCCGGGCACGCCCTGTCCCTACTTCTCGGCGCATTATCTGCAGCGCAAGCCGGGCCGGCACTTCATCTCGAACAGGGCGCACGGGGCTCTGGGCTATTCGCTGGGTGCGGTGGTCGGTGCCGCGGTGGGTCGGCCGAAGGCGAAGTGCGTGGCGGTGATGGGCGACGGCAGCTTCGCCATGGCCTGCGGCGAGATGGAGACGATCCGCAGGCTGGGCCTGCCGGTGACGCTGATCGTCATCTCCAACGGCGTCTTCGGCTGGATCAAGGCGGGGCAGCGCTCGGGCTTCGACGGGCGCTACTTCTCGGTCGATTTCGGTGAGAGCGACCACGCGCGCATCGCCGAGGCGTTCGGCCTGAAGGCCTTTCGCGTGGAGGACCCGGCCGAGCTCACGGCGACGCTGAAGAAGGCCGTGAACGGCGGCGTGCCGACGCTCGTCGACATCGTCTGTCAGCCGCTGCACGAGGCGGCGGCGCCGGTCAGCGAGTGGGTGGCTTGAGGGCTCTGGTCCTTCTGATCGCCCTCGTGGCCCCGCCGGCTGCGGCGCAGACGGTGCGTATCGACGGGCGGCCGGCGGTCGGAGAAAACTGGCGCTATCTGATCGACCGCTCACTCGAGGAGCGGACTGGCGGGGAGGTGGTGCGCCGCACGGCGCAGGGCGTGGCGCGGATCGAGGTGGCGGGCGAGACGGCCGAAGGGCTGGTCTTCGCCTGGACCCACGAGAGCCTGACGCTGGGCGGCGAGGCGGGCTTCGATCCGGCGCTGATCGCCGAGCAGGTGATGATCGAGCTCGAGGGGTATCCCATTGTCCATGTGGTCGATGCGGGCGGGACGCCGGGCGAGATCACCAACATCAAGGGCCTGCGTGGTCGGCTCGGCGAGGTGCGGAACGGTGTGCTGGAGGCGCTGGACGTCGGTTTGAGCGAGGTCGAGGCCGGCACGGAGGAGAAGGCGCAGACGCGCAGCATGGTCGCTGCCGTGCTCGACCGGCTGGAGGCGCTGCCTTCCGAAGAACTGCTCGTCGAACTGCTGCCCGAGGCGCCGCTCCTGACCTATGCCTTCGGGGCGACCTTCGAGGGCGACGCGCGCCGCTCTTATCGGGTGCGCGAGGCGAGCCCCTTCGGCGGGCCGGGCCTGCTGCTCGACGGCGAGGTGTGGATGGAGCGGGCGAGCGGGGACGAGGTGGAGATCGCCTGGAAGGAGGAACTGACCCATCCCGCGACCGAAGCCTACATCGCCGAGGTCGAAGCGGGTCTGAAGGACGATCTGCCCGCCGCCGAGCTGGCGGCGATCATGGAACGTCTTTCCCGCTCGGCGCGCGACACCGCGATGACCCGTGAGGGACGGATGGTGGTCGATCCCGAGACCGGCACCACCGCGACGGCCAGCTTGCGCAAGACCGTGCGTGTCGGCTCCCTGAGTGTCGCCGAGGAGACGATCCTGAGGCGGCATCCGTGACGGCATGCGAGGGCGAGACGGTGGCTAACAAGGCGCTCGGCGGCAAGGCGGTGGGTGGCGTGGCGCTCGGCATCCTGATGCTGCAGGCCCGTTTCCCGCGGATCGAGGGCGAGGTCGGCAATGCGCTGACCTTCGACTTTCCGGTGCACTACAAGGTGGTCCGGGGCGCGTCGCCGGAGCGCGTGGTGTTGCAGGGTGCGCCGGGCCTGCTCGACGCCTTCGTCGAAGGCGCGCGCGAGCTGGTTGCCATGGGTGCCGACGGCATCACCACCAATTGCGGCTTTCTCTCGGTGTTCCAGGCGGAGATGGCGGCGGCCGTCGGCGTGCCGGTGGCCTCCTCCAGCCTGATGCAGGTGGCGATGGTCCAGCGCATGCTGCCGGAGGGCCGGCGGGTCGGGCTGATCACCATCTCCGAGGAGAGCCTGACGGCGGCGCATCTGCACGCGGCCGGTGTGCCGGAGGGCACGCCCATCGTCGGCATGCCGCAGGAGTGTCACTTCGCCCGGGTCATTCTGGGTGACCGGCTCGAGCTCGACGTGGCGCGCGCCCGGGCGGACATGCTCGAAGCGGGCGAGACGCTGCTGCGCGCCCATGACGACATTGCCGCGGTGGTGCTCGAGTGCACCAACATGTGCCCCTATTCCGCCGCTCTGGCCGCCCATCTGCAGCGACCGGTGTTCGACATGGCGGGCTTCATCCGCTGGTTCCACGGCGGCCTGCGGCCGGTGCGTCCGAGAGCGTGACGGACTATCTCGTCGTTCTGGCCATCGCGCTGCTGCCGGCCGGCGGCAACGTCATCGGCAGCCTGATCGCCGAGAGTGCCAGGGCGCCCGGCTGGGTGGTGGGCGCTTCGCTGCACGCGGCGGCCGGTGTCGCGATCGCCGTCGTCAGCATCGACCTGATGCCGCGCATCATCGACGGCACGCCGATCGGGCTCGCCGTCCTGGCCTTTCTCGCCGGCGCCGCCTTTTCGGTGCTGCTGGCCAAGGGGGTCGGTCTGCTGCGCACGCGTCTCAGGCTGCGCGGCAGTGCCGGCGCCTGGATGGTCTACATGTCGATCGCCGCGGACCTCTTGAGCGACGGGCTGATGACCGGCGTCGGCTCGTCCGTCTCGAGCGCCCTGGGCCTGCTGCTCGGTGCGAGCCAGGTCGTGGCCAACATCCCGGGCGGTTTCGCCTCGGTCGCCAACTTCCGGGACGAAGGGGTACATCGCAAGAAGCGCCTGCTGATCGCGGCCTCGTTCGCGCTGCCGGTCTTTCTCGGTGCCAGCATCGGCTTCTGGTTGCTGCGTGGCGTCGGTGGCGAGATCCAGAACGCGGCGCTGGCGTTCGTCGTGGGCGTGCTTCTCCTGGCGACGGTGGAGGATACGCTGCCGCAAGGTGACGAACCGGCGCCACCCCGGCTGATCTCGACCATCTCCTTCGCCGGCGGTTTCGCCTTCTTTATGCTGCTGGCATCGTGGCTGGACGCCGGCTCGTGATCGCCGATCGCGGGCGCGCCCGATCGGCATGCGGGGGGCCGGCGCGTGTGCCGGTCAGCCGCCGCTTTTCGAGACGGTGGTGATCGGAAACTCCTTGAGGTCGCCGCCGGCGGCCTTGAAGACGGCGCTCTGCCGGTGGTTCTTCTCGGCCGCGAGCTCGGGCACGGTGCGGCGGGCGTAGACGCCCAGTTGCAGCGCGTCGATCCGTCCGTCGGGTGAGGCCGCCTGGCCGGTGAGGCCCTGCTTGACGGCGAAGGCGAGCACGCCGTTCTCGCCATTGTAGCTGTCGAGCGCCGCCTCGACGCTGCTCGAGCCGGTGAGCACGAAATAGCCGCTCTCCTGCGCCAGGTTCGCCGGCTGTTTGAGATCGAAGGCACCGGCATAGCAGGTGTCGAGCAGGACCATGACGTTCTCGGCCGGGATCTCCGCCAGCAGATCGGCGAGCGTCGCCTGATCGAGCCCGCTCGATCCGACCGTGGCCGGATCGGTCACGTCCACGGTGACGAAGACGTAGCCGGTCTCGTCCGACGTCACACCGTGGCCGGCCAGATAGATCAGCACCGCGTCGCCGGCCCGCGCCTCGCTGGCGATGCGGCGCAGCGCGTCGATCACGGCATCACGGGTGGCGGCCGAATCGACGAGCTCGATCGTCTCGATCTCGTCATAGACGTCGGCTTTGGCCTGCGCCACCACCCGGCCGAAGGTCGAGGCGTCGGCGACGGCGAACTTCAGGGGCGTGATCGGCCCGCCATAGGCATCGACGCCGACGATCAGCATGAAGAGCCTGGCATCCTCCTCGGGTGCGACCGGTGCCGCTGCCGCCTGGTCCGCAGCCGCAAGCGGAGCGGCCGGGCTCCGGTCGACGCGCAGTGTCAAGGGCGCGCTGTCGGCGGCGACGCCGTCCCGCCGGCGGGCGCGGAACACCAGAGTGGCGTCGTCGGCCGGCACCGGCACGACGCGCTCCACCGTCAGCCGGTCGGCCACACGGTCGGCACCTCGCGGCGGTTCGACGCGCCCGACGTTGCGGCCGTCGACCAGCGCATCGACGACGGCGAGATCGGCGGCGCGGTCCTCGATATCGAGGCGCACCCGCAAGGCGTGGGTGCCGGCCGGAAGATTGAGCGTACGGGTGAGGCCCGGCGCTCGATCGGCCGGGGCGTCGGCGACGTCGACACAGGCGTCTTCCGCGCCGCCCGGCGACGGCAGGGGTGCCGCGAGCTGAACCGGCCCCTGCAGCACGATACCGCGGGCGACGAGGTCGCGCGGCACTTCGTCGAGCGCACAATAGGCGACGACCTCGAGCGACGGCAGTTCGAGCCCGTCGAACAAGGTGTCGACGGCCGTGTCGCGCGCGAGATCCGGCCAGCCGCTCTCGTCGCCCAGCACGCCGGCCACCGCCTCGGGATCGTGGAACAGCCTGTAGGCCTGATCGAAGCCGAGCCAGGTGCCGGTGGGCGCCATGGCGGTGCCGTTCTGCTGGTAGCCGACCAGCCGCTCGCCACCATAGATGCCGTGCGCGAACGTGCCGTCCGCGGTCCAGGCGACCCAGCGCCGCATGTCGCCATGGACGAACAATCCGGCGATTTCCGCCAGCGGCAAATCCTCCTTGAGCGAATACCAGCGGATCGTGCCGTCGCCCAGCGCCGCCACCACCAGCGGCCGCTCGGGCACCAGGGCGACCATCCAGGCGGCGGCGGGCAGCCGGCGCGCGGCCCGTTCGTCGCCGTCGCCGTCGAGCAGGCGCAGGCGATAGTCGGTACCGAGCACGATCCGTTCGGCGCCCGCCGGGCCGCCCTCGTCGATGTCGGCGGAGAGCAGCCGCTCATGCGGATCGAGAGGAAGCGGCCGGCCGTCGAGCTCGACCGCGGTGGAATATTGCCATGCACCGAGCCGGGCACTCAGGCGCTCGAGATCGACCGAGGCGAAGGTCGGCTCCGGAGCCGCGTCGGTCTCGAGCTCGAGCTCGGTCATATCGAAGCGCAGCGTCGGGCGCTGCGGCTCGCGGTCGCTGAAGACGACGGTCCGGCCGTCGGGTGCCACCTCGAAGCGACGCTGGCGCAACTGGCGGAAATCCAGTCGCTCGCCGGCCCGGCCGGTGGCGACCCGCGCTTCGCCGGCCGCATCGATCGCGACGCGGCCCCAGGCGGGATCGGCCGAGGCGAAGAGGATGGTGTCGCCCGAAGCCCGCGGCGTGACGAGGCCGGTGATCGCATCCGCCGCGACCGGCAGCACGAAGGGCGTCCCCTCGCGGCCGTCCCGCCAGCCGACCAGGACGTTCTGCAGCGCACGGGTCTGCAGCGTGCCGCCGGCGACGAGCCAGGGCTCGGCACTTTCGGTCCAGGCGACGCGCGCGAGATTGCCGTGCGCCAGACCTGCCGGCGCCGCCAGCCGGGTCTTGCGCTTGGCCGCCAGATCGATCACGTCGACGAATGGCCGATCGACATAGCCGACCGCGAGCCGGGCGCCGTCCGGCGACAGGGCCGCCGACAGCGGCTCGCCGGCATCGCGGATGCCGACAGCGTCGGTTTCTCGCACCGAAGCCCCGTCGAGTGCGAACATCCGCACCTTGCCGCCCGGGGAGACGGTGACGAGGCGGTCGTCGTTCACGTCCAGAGCGGCCACCGGTTCGGTCACGTCGGCGAACAGCCGCTCGCCCCTGGCGTTGCGGAGCTCGACTCCGTGCGGCCCCAGGGCGAAGGCGAAGCGCGCGCCGTCGGGGGTGAAGCGGATTTCGGTCGGTGCCGCCGGCAATTGCTTGATCCGGCCCAGCAGTTCGCCGCCGGCCGTGTCGACGACGTAGAGCGAGCCTTCGTCGAACGCCGGGCCGGTGTCGAACGACACGGTCGCCGCGAGCATCCGGCTGCCGTTGGGCGAGAGTGCGAGGCCCGTGACGGCGCCGATCAGATCACGGCCGAGCGGCAGATGGATCTTGCGGACCTGCCGGCCGTCCTCGGCTGCGAACAGGCGGATCGACTTGTCCGACGAGCCCGTCGCCACGACGTCGCCCCCGGCATCGGTCGTCACCGCGGTGATCGGGCCCGTGTGCATGCCCGGATCGATCATCAGAAAGGCGCGGCGCTCCGGGTCGACGGCCTCCGTCGCGAGAACGTGCGCCGCGGGCCAGATCGCAGCCGAAAGACCGAGCGAGACGAGCACGGCCGTGATGGTGACGCGGCCGAGGCGCCTCACTGGCGGGCCTCGAGCGAGGCCAGCACGGGCGCGCCGCCGTAGAGGCCGAGCTGGAAGCCGCCACCGCCTTCGGCGAGCTGTTGCGCCTGGGCGATGCTGGCGGTCTGCTGCGCCAGGACCTTCTGATTGGTCTGGATCGCCGCTTGGGCCTCTGCCGCGGCCTCCTCGTTCTTCTTCACCTCTTCGACCGGCGTTTCCGTCTCGGCCTCCTCCTCGGCCTGGGCCGCCTGCTCCTGGGCTTCCTCGACCGACAGCTCGAACGATTCCGTGCGGGCGACCAGAAGCTCGTTGGTTTCCTGGGCGATGACGGTGTCCTCCTGCACCAGGGCACGCAGGGCCGCCATGCGCGGCTCGGCCTCCTCGCGGGTGATGGTTCCCTTCTTCAGCGCCGCATTGAGCTGGCGCGCCTCGTTCTTCCGACACGCCACCAGGGCCTCGAAGGTCCGCGAGACCGTCTCGGCCCGCTCGCGGTCGAGCTGCAGGTCGACGACCACGGCCGCCAGCGCCACCGCCAGTCCACCCGCCGCCACCATGGCCAGGGTGGAATCGACCATCGCCGCCGTCGCCACCGCGCCGATGGCGCCGATGCCGGCGGCGATCTGCATGCGGTGTGCGGCGGTCACCTCGTCGACCGCGAGGTAGAAGTCGCGGCGCGGGCCGGCGAAGCATTCGGTCCCGTCGTCGACCAGCGCGTTGATGCGCCGGCCCATGACGAAATCGGCCGTCTGTGAAGCCGCCTCTCCGATGAACGTCGTCGCCTGCTCGCAACCGCCGAGCGACAGCAGAACACAGGTGACGCCGATCTTCCTCGTGACGGGTCGTGGCAGGATGGTCCGGCGTCGCTCGTGCATGCCCCTCTCGTCCGCGGTTGTCCGAAGGGCGTTTCTACGTTCGAGCCCGTATGAATTCAACCTTCCAGAGAATGGGCCAGGGACGCGGCGACGATGGCCCCGCGAGACGCCATGAAATAGAGGCCCATATGGTGTGTTTCGGCTCTGGGGTGTGCCGCGGTGTCGGGCAGTCCGCGCGCCCGGGCGGTCTCGAGCGGCAGGTCGTAGGTGGCGCAGGCGGGCTCCAGCACGACCACGTCGCGCAGCGTCGGCATCAGCCCGTGATTGCGCGCCGAGAGCATGGTGAGGACGAAATCCATCACGCAGATGTCGGTGCAGATACCGACGGTGACGACGGCTTCGAGCCGATGGCCGTTGACCCAGTCGACGCACTTGTTGCGGCTGGCGCCGTGCGCCTTGAAGGTCGGTTCCATGGCACCGACGAAGCCGTTGATGCAGTCCTTGGCGATCAGCGTGACGTCCGGGTTCTCGGCGAGCCACGCCAGCGGGTCGACCAGGAGCTCCTCACCGGTGCCGCGCTCGCAGTGCGGCGGGTAGGGCGGCTCGGGCCGGCCGGGCTCGTGAGTGTCGAGAAAGGCCAGGATGGGCCGCCGCTCCTCGACGAAGCGTCGGGCCAGTGCGTCGGTCCGCTCGATCATCCGCCCGATCGGCGCGTCCGGACCGACGGGAGCCATGGCGCCGGCGCCCGGTGTGCAGAAGCCGGCGACCTCGTCGACGACGATCAGGCCGGCTGGCCGGTCCGCCACGTCGTAGGTACCGATCGAGACCGGCATGGCCGTGCGCATCGCGGCTTCGAGGCTCATCGTCCATCTCCAGGCCGGCCCGTCGTCGACCGGCCGGCGGCATTCTGTGGTCTTGTCTGCCGAACATAGCCGGTCTACGGGGGCCGTCCAGCGGCCGGGCCGGCCGAAGGGTGAAGGGAGAGCGGCGCGATGACGGTCAGGGTCGGAGTGATCGGCTGCGGCGGGCGGATGGGTACGGTGGTCCTGCAGGCCTTGGCCGCGGCGCCCGAGGTCACGATCGCAGGCGCCGTCGAGCGTGAGGGACACCCCCTCTCGGGCCGGGATCTGGGCAGCCTGACCGGCGGTCCGGCGAGCGGCGCGCTGGTCGGCACGGACCTGCAGGCACTGCTGGCGAGGGCGCATGTGATCGTCGAGTTCTCGTCGCCCGAAGCGAGCCTGGCGCATGCCGAACGCTGCGCCGAAGCCGGTTGCGCGCACGTCATCGGCACGACGGGACTGAGCGACGCACAAAGGGGCCGGCTCGAGGAACTGGCCGCGCGTACGGCGATCGTCTGGTCGGGCAATATGAGTCAGGGCGTCAATCTGCTGCAGGCGCTGGTCGAGCAGGCGGCGCGGGCGCTGGGTGCGGATTTCGACATCGAGATCGTCGAGATGCACCATCGCCACAAGGTCGACGCACCCTCGGGCACCGCCCTGATGCTGGGCGAGGCCGCCGCGAAGGGACGGGGTGTCGACCTGGCGTCGGTGCGCGAGAGCGGCCGGGACGGCCACACCGGCGCGCGCGCGCCGGGTGCCATCGGTTTCGCGGCCTTGCGCGGCGGCGACGTGATCGGCGATCACAGCGTGATCTTCGCCGGCGCCGGCGAGCGGATCGAGTTCACCCACAAGGCATCGGACCGCATCATCTATGCCCGCGGTGCGGTGCGGGCGGCGCTTTGGGCCGCAAAGGCGCCGCCCGGTTTCTACGGCATGGCCGACGTGCTGGGCATGACCGCGCCCGGCCGGTAGTTCGCTCAACCGGTCACGAGGATCGGCAGGGCGCGCGCCTGGGTGATCCAGTCGGCCACTTCTTCGGGCGTAGGGGAGCGACGCGCCAGACGCTCACGCTGATTGTAGGCGCGCAACTCCTCGTGCAGGCGCACGGGATCCTGTGCCGCCACCGAAGCCACGTCGCGCGCCCCCAGATCCTCGAGCATCATGCCGAACACGGCGCCGATGCCGTTGATCCGCGCGAGATCCGCGCGCTGAACGAGCATCAACAAGGTATCGGCGTCGAGCCCGGTGGTGCGCACCAGTTGCGCGCGCTTCTCCGACTCGCCGGCGGCATCGAGCAACTGGCCGCAACTGGTGATCCGCCGGCTCTTGAGCACCACGCGCAAGCGCTGCGGCACCCCGCGCAGCTTGCTGATCGGCAGGGAGTAGCGCGTACCGGCGGGCGGGAGCGGGGGCTGATTGGCGGCCATGGGCGGGCTCCGATCGATCGTTTCCATCGAAAGGCGCCGGAACTTCGAGTGCGTGCGCCTTCATGGTGCCCGTAGCAAGTTCGATGCCATCCGCGGCATCGTCTGTAATAGAAATGTAATTTTCATGAACTTCGTGCGTTGTACGGACGTCCGCCGATGTAAATTCAGTTCCGGAGAGACAAGCGTTCGCTTTTCGACTGAACGTCGACATGCTCCCGCCCGCCGAAGACGCTCATCGACGGTATGCCTGCGGGTGGACGGCCGATGACCGGCGCTTTTGCTTTGAGGCTTTCCGAACGTGAATTGCCGACGCGTTGGAGTTGGGTCACGAAGGCGACGGGCCGGAGCGGGCACAAAAGGATATGCGCTCGAATTTGTCTGGCGGGCCGACGGGTGGCCGGGCTCGCGCTACGCCTTCAGGTGTCGTGTGCGATCGCCGCGCGCAATGCACGCGCGAGGTCGACACGTTCCGCCGGTGTAAGGTCGTGGCCGATCCGAAGCGTGCGGCCGTGGCTGCTGAGGCGCACCAGGCTGTGTCTCGTGGGCGGCTCGTCGATCTGCACGCGCACCCAGTAGGGCTCGAACCGCCAATAGCGGCGCGCGCCCCGCCCGTCGCCCACCTCGACGTGCAGGCCGTCCTCGTCGAGCACGATCCGCTGCCAGCGCCGCGATTCACGTCGGGCCCAGCGGAATGCGAGGAAGAGAAGCAGCAGATCGAGGCCGAGAAAACCCGAAACCGGCCAGGCGCCGGCATGCACGAACACCAGCGAGAGGCCCAGCGTCACGATGCCGAAGACGCTCATCAGGAGGACGAAGGCGTGCGGTCCGAGCGACTGGTTCGGATAGATGACGGCGTCGAACCGCGCCGGACGATCGGCGGTGCGCACGTGCTGGATCCTCGACGGTTGCTCGACGCAATATGTGCGAGGCCGTAGGCTGCGCCAAGGGTCGTGCGCCCGCACCGGCGCCGAAAAGCCGGTTCGCACGGTGCGCCGGGCATCGAGGAGGAACGCTGTCGATGGAGCCGTCGTCGGATCTCATGGACGCCCGGGAGATCGAGGCCTTCTTCGAGGCGCTGGCGCGGGCAAATCCGGCGCCGGTGGGCGAGCTCGCGCACACCGATCCCTTCACCCTGCTGGTCGCCGTGGTGCTCTCCGCGCAGGCGACGGATGCCGGGGTCAACAAGGCGACGCCCGCTTTGTTCGCCCTGGCCCCCACGCCGGCGGCGATGGCGGCACTCGGCGTGGAGCGGGTGGAGGCGCTCATCAGGACGATCGGTCTCTACCGGACCAAGGCGAAGAATCTCGTGGCGCTGGCCGAGGCGCTGGTCGTCGAGCACGGTGGTCGCGTCCCCAGCGACCGCGCGGCGCTCGAAGCGCTGCCCGGTGTCGGCCGCAAGACCGCCAACGTCGTGCTGAACACCGCCTTCGGCGAGCCCACCATCGCTGTCGACACCCACGTCTTCCGCCTCGCCAACCGCACCGGTCTCGCCCCCGGCAAGACGGTGCGCGAGGTCGAGGACGGGCTGCTCGAGCGCGTCCCCGAGCGCTTTCTCGCCCACGCCCACCACTGGCTGATCCTGCACGGCCGCTA
>JAGREO010000196.1 GCA_020446525.1 Geminicoccaceae bacterium
GGTCGGCCGTGAAGGTGACCGAGGCCGTCGCCTGCGGGGCGATCTCCATGGCGACGCCATGGTTGCCCAGGGTGAAGCCATGGGTCAGATCGTCCACATCGTCCATGTTGGTGACGGTCACCGTCACCTCGTCGCCCTGGTTCACCTCGAAACTCTCGAGGCTGAAGATCGGCGCCACCGAGTGCATGTAGACCCGCACCTTGTCGCCGTCGCGGATCACGTCCTCGCCCCAGTCGAGATCGACACCGTCGGCCTCGGCCTGCTTGCGCGCCTCTTCCCACGTCGGATCGGCGCGATCCCAGATGTTGACCGGGTTCACGATGTCGCTGCGGACGATGATGATGTCGTGCGGCTCGGCGAAGGCCGGGCCGTCGTGCACCAGCTTCATCTGGTCGCCCGAGATGTCGATGAGCTGCTCGTTCTCCGGCTTGAGCGGACCGACGTTCAAGAACCGGTCCTTGGAGAACTTGTTGAGCGAGATGAGCCACTTGCCGTCGGCTTCCTTGGTCTCGCCCATCGAGGTGTGGTTGTGGCCCGGCTGGTAGTGCACGTCGATCTTCTCGATGATCGGATCGACGTTCTCGCCGTTGAAGGCCTGGATCGCCTTTTCCATGTTCCACTTGACCACCTGGCTGTCGAGAAACAGCGTGGTGTAGGCGTTGCCGCGGCCGTCGAAGGCGGTGTGCAGCGGCCCCAGGCCCAGCTCGGGCTCGGCGACGATGCAGGAGCGCGGGTCGGCATCTTCCTCGAAGAGGGCGTCGATCTTGCGCACGTCCATCAGCGAGCAGGTCGGCGAGAGCTTGCCGTTGATCGAGACATAGTTGCCGTCGGGGGCCGTGTTGATGCCGTGCGGGCTCTGCGAGATCGGCACGTAGCGGGTGAGGGCCGAGCCCTTGCGGCCGTCGAGCACCGGCACGCCGTTCATCTCCTCGTACTCACCGTTCTTCACCGCCTCCTCGATCCGGGCGATGTTGAAGATCACGACATGGTCCTGCTCGGCGGCGGTCATCTCCGCCATGGTCATGCCCATCTCGGAATTGTAGCAGGTCGAGAAGGCGTACTTGCCCTGATAGTCGGCATCGCAATTGTCGAGATTGCCCGAGACGATCACCTGCCAGGCGACCTTCATCTCCTCGCCGTCGAGGGCGGTGAAGATCGAGACGTACTTGTCGGGCTCGTCCAGGATCGTGCCGTCGTTGACCAGCGGCGCCTCGTGCTCGCCGTTGCAGAAGATGTAGCCGGTCTTGGGGTATTTCTGCGGCCGCATCCCGTGAATGTCGTGGGCGTTGGGGATCTCGATGATCTTGTCGGTCTTCATCACATCCATGCGGATGCGCGCGACGCGGGTGTTGGCCTTGTCGTTGATGTAGAGATAGCGGCCGTCATAGGTGCCATCGGTGAACGACATGTGCGGGTGGTGAGCGTCGCCGTTGGTGTAGACGCCGCCGCGGGTCGAGAGGAACTCCTTCGTCGCGGGCGTCAGATTCTCGGTCAGGATGCGGCGGCTTTCGTTGGTCAGACCCCAGCCGGTGGCGCTGCAGCGGTTGAAGACCGGAATGCGGACCAGCTCGCGCATCGAGGGCAGGCCGAGCACGCGCACCTCGCCGCTCTGGCCCGACGACCAGAAGCCGTAATATTCGTC
>JAGREO010000197.1 GCA_020446525.1 Geminicoccaceae bacterium
GGGCGGCGTGATGGTGGGTCATGGGAGGGGTTATAGGCGCTCATTCCGGGCGTGTCAATGCTTTTTATCCTACATCATCACGTTTTGATGTCGTCGCCGGTCGATTCCGGGAGCGGTCAGCGGGTGGTCAGGTCCCGGTGCATGACCAGGGCGTCGACGAAGCCCAGGGAGGGATGGCGGAAGACTCCGGGAAGTCGGCCGACCGTGGCGAAGCCGAGATACTGCCACAGGCGGATGGCGCGGGTGTTGGAGGCGAGGACGAAGTTGAATTGCATCGCCGTGTAGCCGAGGCGCCGCGCTTCCACGAGAGCCCGCTCGCCCATCGCCCGGCCGATGCCCCGACCGCCCGCGTCGGCGGCGACCATGAAACCCGCATTGCAGACGTGGGCGCCGCCGCCGGGCTGGTTGGTGCGGATGTAGAAGGTGCCGGTGACGTCCTCTCCGGTGCCGGCGACGAAACAGGCGGCCGGCTGCACCGTCCAGTAGTGCAGGGCTTCGTCGCGGCTCATCTCACGCGGCAGCGCGTAGGTCTCGCCGGCGCGGATGACGGGCTCGAGGATGCGCCACACGCGCTCGGCGTCCGGCGGCTGGAACGGACGGATCACGAGCGCCGGCATCGCCGCGCGGCTCCTTCGGCGCGACCCTCGCTCAGGCGAGCTTTCGCTGCACCTCGCCGATCGAATCCTGCAGCACCCGGTTGGCGACGTCGCCGGCGACCTTCTCGGTGAGCAGGCGTCGCGTGGTGCGCACGGTGAGCTCGGTGGCCCGCGCCCTCACCTCGCGCTGCGCCCGCGCTTCTTCCTGCGCGATGCTGTCGAGCGCCTGCTGCTCGCGGCGGGCGACCAGCGCTTCGAACTCCGTCTGCAGCCGCTCCTGCAGGCGTCTGGTTTCGGCATCGGCGTGCGCCGTGATCTCGGCCGCGGATTTCTCTCCGTCCGCCAGCTTCTGCTTGTGCGTGGCGAGCAGCTCTCTGGCCTCCGCGTGGAGGCGCTGGGCCTCGTCCAGTTCGGTACGGATCCGCTCGGCGCGGTTGTCGAGCCCGCCGACCAGCCCCGCCTTGACCGGCTTCCAGACCAGGACGACGAGGATCAGCAGGGCGACGAGCAGCATGAATTCGAGCATCAGGCGGCCTCCCCGCGCACGGCCTGCATGGCGCGGCGCGCCTCGTCCTCACCCACATCGACGCCGATCAGGCGGCTCGTCGCGGCCCGGGCGGCTTCGACGGCGACCGAATCGATCCCGGCCAGCGCCTGTTCGCGCGCGGCACGGATGCGCTGCTGCGCTTCCTTGGCGCGGGCGGCCAGATCGGCATCGAGTTTGGCCTGCCGCTCGGCCTGCTCGGTCTGGACCCGCTCGCGCACCTCGGCGAGCCGCGCCTGGGCCGCGGCATGCGCGTCGGCCAGACCGGATTCGTAGCGCGTATAGGCTTCCTCGGCCTCGGCCCGCAGGGCCGCCGCCCGATCGAGGTCGTCGGCGATGCGCCGGCGTCGCGTCTCGAGGATCTGCTCGATCGCCGGCAGGATCTTGCGCGAGACGAGCCAGTAGAGCAGGGCGAAGAAGACGACCAGCCAGAAGATCTGGCTGGCGAAGGTGTCGGGGTCGAGTTGCGGCATGCCCTCGGCATGCTGCGCGTCGACCTCGACCATCTCGTCCGCCGCTTCGGTCGCCGCCAACGCCGCCAGCGGCAGTGTGGCGACGCACCAGCCGAAGGCGGCGCTCCCAAAACGCCTCATCCCATATTCCTCGCTCTGGTGCGTGATCGGCTCCGCGTCGCCGAACGGGTGCTCAAGCGAAGAGGATGATGAACGCGATGACCAGGGCGAAGAGGCCGATCGCTTCGACCAGCGCGAAGCCGAGGAACATGATCGGCTGCAGCACCTCGCGCGAGGCGGGGTTGCGCCCGAAGGTGGCGATCGAGGTGGCGAAGACGTTGCCCACGCCCATGCCGACACCGGCGAGGCCGATGCAGGCGAGACCGGCACCGATCATCTTGGCGGCTTCGATTTCCATGACTTGCTCCTTGGTTGGAAGAGAAAATGCGGGAGAAGGCGAAGAGAGCGACTGCACCCGCCCGGTGCGGGTCGCCGGCTCAGTGCAGGTTGATCGCGTCGTTGAGGTAGAGGCACGAAAGCACGGTGAAGACGTAGGCCTGCAGGATCGCGATGACGATCTCGAGGCCGGTCAGGCCGACCGCGGCGACCAGCGGCAGGATGCCGAAGACACCCATGGCGACGGTGAAGCCGGCGAAGGATTTGAGCATGATGTGCCCGGCGGTCATGTTGACGGCGAGACGCACCGAGAGGCTGATCGGCCGGATGAGATAGGAGATGATCTCGATCGGCACGAGGATCGGATAGATGAATTTGGGTGCGCCGGCCGGGGCGAACAGGCTGAAGAAGTGCGTGCCGTGCCGCGCGATACCGATGAGCGTCACCGACCCGACGACGACGACCGCCATGGTGAAGGTGACGATGATGTGGCTGGTGAAGGTGAAGAAACCCGGCACCATGCCCAGCAGATTGCCGAACAGGATGAAGAGGAAGAGGGTGAAGACGACCGGCAGATAGGGTCGTCCTTCGCGGCCGACATTCTCGTCGATGATGCCCCGCACGAACTCGTAGATCATCTCGCAGACGGACTGGATGCGGCTGGGGATCATGCCGGGGTCGCGCATGCCGCGGCTGAACAGCAGGTAGGCGGCGCCGACGGCCACGGCCATGGCGAAGGCGGAATTGGTGAAGGTGACGTCGAAGGGGAGAACCGGCTTTACCTGGAACTGCTCGATCGGACTGGCCACGTTTCCCCCACTTCAGCCTCGATTGCCGGTCCGAGAGCCTCGATCAACGGCCCGGGACCGGCAGCCTTCCGGCCGTCAACCGGCCTTGGGCGTACCCGACTTGTCCGACCGCTCGCGATCGAGGCGCTTGATGTAGCGGTGGGCGTTGAGCATGCCCGCCGCCGAGCCCAGCACCAGCATGACGATCAGCCAGAGCGGGCCCGTGTCGAGCCACGCGTCGAGGAAGTAGCCCAGAAGGGCACCCCCGATGACCCCGGCGACGAGCTCGATGCCGATGTGCAGACCCGCATGGGTCGCGGCTTTGGGCTCACCTTCGGGACCGGCCTTGCCGTCGCTGCCCGTCTCGGCCGCCTTGAGGCGTGCCATCCGCGCATCGAACGCACCGAAATCGGGCTTGCGATCGTCTTCGCTCATCGAGCCCTCTCCACGGTCGGCCGGGAAACTAGGGGGGGCCTCCGGGGCTGTCAAGTCGCCGGCGGCTCTGGAAAACCGCGCCCAGACGTCGCCCGCCCGGCCGCTCGCGGGTTGGGCCATGCGATCCTTTCAAGCGCTGGCGCGCAACTCCACCGCCTCGTCGAGGGCGACCGACACCAGCCGCGACACGCCGCGCTCGATCATGGTCACGCCGAAGAGGCGATCCATGCGCGCCATGGTGAACGGGTGATGGGTGACGACGATGAACCGCGTGCCGGTGTCCCGGGCGATCCCTTCCATCAGATCGACGAAGCGCTCGACATTGGCGTCGTCGAGGGCGGCGTCGACCTCGTCGAGCACGCAGAGCGGGCTCGGCTGGGCGAGGAAGAAGGCGAAGACCAGCGCCAGCGCCGTCAGCGTCTTCTCGCCGCCGGACAGGAGGGAGATGTTCTGCAGCTTCTTGCCGGGCGGCATGGCGTCGAGCTCGAGCCCCGCCGCCAGCGGATCGTCGAGGTTGGTGAGCCTCAGATGCGCCTTGCCGCCGCCGAAGAGCTGGACGAAGAGCCGGCGGAAATGCTCGTCGACCTTCTCGAAGATCTCCTTGAGCCGCTCGCGGGCCTCCCGGTCGAGCGCGCCGATGCCGCGCTTGAGCCGCTCGACCGCGGCACGCAGCTCCCCTTCCTCGCGCCTGAGTGCCGCCGCCTCGGCCCCGCGCTCCTCGACCTCGGCCGCGGCCCGCAGATTGACCGGTCCGATCCGCTCGCGCGCGGCGCGCAGGCGCAACAGCTTCTCTTCCAGCTCCGACATGTCGGCCGCCGCCAGCTCCGCCTGCAGGGCCTCGTCGGCGAGCAGGACGTCGGCGGCGCGCGCGAGGCGCGTGCGCGCGAAGGTCTCGATCTCGGCCAGCACCTCGGCCGTGCGCGCGGCCTCGGCCTCGGCCAGCGAGAGGGCTTCGTGACGACGGGCGGCGTTGGCTTCGGCCGCACGACGATGCTCGGCGCACCTGCGATGATCCTCTTCCATCGCCGCGAGCGCCGCCTTCGCCCGCCCGAGCGCCGCTTCCCGGCGTCGCAGTTCCTCGGCCACGGCCTCCATCGAGCCGTCCTCGGCGTCCGTGGCCCGGCCGGCCGCTCGCTGCTCGTCGAGCGCCGTGCGGCGGGCCCCGAGGTCCCGCTTCGTCGCGTCGGCCCGCGCGATCACCTCTTCGAGCCGGGTGATCTCGGCCCGGCCGGCGAGCCGGCGCTCGTCGAGCCCGGCGATGGCGGCCGCCGTCTCGGCCCGTCGGCGGCGAAGGGCGTCGAGTGCGGTGGCGCGGGCCCGGTGGCCTTCGCTCGCCTCGGCCTTGCGGCCGGTCAGATCGTGCAGGTGGCGCTCGAGCGTTTCGCGCTCCTCGCGGCAGGCGTCGCGCTCGGCGGTGGTGG
>JAGREO010000198.1 GCA_020446525.1 Geminicoccaceae bacterium
AGTTCGCCGGCCTGCTGCGCGGCAGGCGGGCCGAGCTGGTCGATTGCGTCTCCGTGCCGCTGAAGGTGCCGGCCACGGCCGAGATCGTGCTCGAAGGCCACGTCTCGATCGACGATCCGGTGCCCGAGGGACCCTATGGCGACCACACCGGCTACTACAACAGCGTCGAGCCCTTCCCGGTCTTCGAGATCAGCGCCATCACCATGCGCGAGAAGCCGATCTATCTCTCGACCTTCACCGGCCGGCCGCCGGACGAGCCTTCGGTGCTGGGCGAAGCGCTCAACGACGTCTTCTTGCCGCTGATCCAGCAGCAGTTTCCGGAGATCGTCGATTTCTGGCTGCCGCCCGAGGGCTGCTCCTACCGGGTCGCCGTGGTCTCGATCCGCAAGGCCTATCCGGGCCACGCCAAGCGGGTGATGATGGGTGTCTGGTCTTATCTCCGGCAGTTCATGTACACCAAGCTGGTGATCGTGGTGGACGACGACATCGACGCGCGCTCCTGGACCGACGTGATCTGGGCGCTCTCGACCCGCTTCGACGCCGGACGCGACCTGACCGTGATCGAGGGCACGCCGATCGACTATCTCGATTTCGCCTCGCCGGTCTCGGGCCTGGGCGGCAAGCTCGGGCTCGACGCCACCGACAAGTGGCCGGGCGAGACCGAGCGCGAATGGGGCCGCAAGATCGCCATGACCGAGGACATCGTCGAGCGTGTCTCGGCCAGGTGGGACAGGCTCGGCCTGCCCGGCTCCGGCCGGCCGATCTGGAAATGACCGAGAGGATGCTGGCGCTCGCCATCGACGCCGCGCGCGAGGCCGGCGCCATCGCCATGCGCCACTTCCGCGCCGATCCCGACACCTGGGACAAGGGCCCGGGCCAGGTCGTGACGCAGGCGGACATCGAGATCGACCGCCACCTGCACGACCGGCTGATGATCGACCCCGCCACCGCCTGGCTCTCCGAGGAGACCGAGGACGACCTCGTGCGGCTTAAGGCCGAGCGCTTGTGGATCGTCGATCCGATCGACGGCACCCGCTCCTTCGTCGAGGGCAGGCCCGAATTCACCATCAGCATCGCGCTGGCCGACCGCTCCGGCCCGCTGGTTGGTGTCGTCTTCAACCCGGCGACCGGCCAGCTCTACGAGGCCGCTCGCGGCGCCGGTGCGCGGCTGAACGGCGCATCCCTGACCATGCCGGCGCGCAGCGGCATCGACGGTGCCTCGATCGTCGTTTCCGCCGGCGAGAACCGCCGCCGCAATTTCGCCGCCATGTTCACGTCCGCCGAAGTGACGACCGTCGGCTCGCTCGCCTACAAGCTTGCGCGCGTCGCGGCCTCCGACTTCGACGCCTTCTTCTCCTGGCGCAAAGCCAACGATTGGGACATCGCCGCGGCCGCCCTCA
Source organism: Geminicoccaceae bacterium (assembly GCA_020446525.1). Taxonomy (GTDB): domain Bacteria; phylum Pseudomonadota; class Alphaproteobacteria; order Geminicoccales; family Geminicoccaceae; genus JAGREO01. The sequence goes on from JAGREO010000198.1 coordinate 1,401, forward strand.
TCCTCGCCGAGGCCGGCGGCGAGCTTTCCGACGCCAATGGCGAGCCGATCCGCCTCAACGACGCAGACACCCGCCACCAGGGTTTGATCGCCGCCGCCTCGCCGCTCCACGGCGAGCTGGTGCGGCATTCCCGCGAACGGCTGGCGGCTGGGCGGTGATCGAGACCGCTCCCACCTTGACCGTCCGACAAATTTATGTTTTAATTCCTTGATTTGATTGCTTGGTTCGGAGACCTCCATGCAAAGTCCGAAATCCGTCCGTCACGGCGAAAATTGCACGAACGAATTATCCGCCCGTGGCCGTGACGCTACCGAAGACAACAATGCACGAACGAATTCATTGTGCGCCGGCAGCGAGCCATCCCCGTCACGCACGGCCGAGGCGCGTGCGAAAATTGCACGAACGAATTATTCCTCCTCGGCGGTGACGCCGCCGATGTCCATGAAAATGCACAAACGAATTCCCGACGGCCGGGCACCGTCTTAAGCTGCATCGAAAATCCTTCCGACGCCGATCACCGTCGTAGCCCGGAGCCGAAACTCGCCATGCATCATGTCCAAGCCGACCTTCTCGAGCGTCTGGCACACGCGGTCGGCATCGCCATCGGCAGCCCCGAGGACGAGGCGGCGGAGATGGCGCGGCATCTGGTCGGGGCCAATCTCGCCGGTCACGACAGCCACGGGATCGGCATGATCCCGGACTATGTGCGGCTGGCCAAGGCCGGGCTGCTGGTGCCGGGGCGTTCGCTGGAGACGCTGGTCGACATGGGCGCGCTCCTGGTCTTCGAGGCGGGGCGCGGCTGCGGGCAATGGATGGCGCGACGGGCGATGGAGCGGGGGATCGGGCGGGCGCGCGAGATGGGCTGCTGCACGGTGGCGTTGCGCAATGCCGCGCATGTCGGGCGGATCGGACATTATGCCGAGATCTGTGCGGAAGCCGGCATGGCCTCGGTGCATTTCGTCAACGTCGCCGACCACGATCCGCTCCAGGCGCCGTTCGGCTGCAGCGACGCGCGTCTCGGCACCAATCCCTTCGCCGCCGCGCTACCGGGCAAGCGCAAGCCTTCGGTGGTCCTCGACATGGCGACCAGCGCGATCGCCTTCGGCAAGGCGCGGGTCGCGCGCAACAAGGGCGTGCCGGTGCCCGAGGGATCGCTGATCGACGGGGAAGGGATGCCGACGACCGATCCGACCACCTATGTCGACAGCCGCAAAGGAGCCTTGCGCTCCTTCGGCCTGCACAAGGGCTCGGGGCTCGCCGTCATGTGCGAGCTGATGGGTGCGGCCCTGACCGGAGGGCAGACGATCCAGCCGGCCCATCCGCGCCATGACGGTATCCTCAATTCGATGCTCTCGATCATCATCGACGTCGAGGCGATCGGCGACCGTGATACGCTGGCCGACGAGATCGATGCGGTCGCCGGCTATATCCGTCGATCGCCGCCGGCCCCGGGTTTCGAGCGGATCCTGATGCCGGGCGAGCCCGAGAACCTGTCACGCGCGCAGCGCCGCAAGGAGGGCATCCCTCTGGATACCAAGAGCCTGAGCGATATCCTCGCGGCCGCCATCGAGGCCGGCGTCCCGGACGATTGCGTCACCGAAATCCGCAAGGCGTTGACCTGATGGATCGTGTGGAATGTGTCGTCGTCGGCGCCGGGGTGATCGGGCTGGCGGTGGCGCGGGCGCTGGCGATGGCCGGGCGCGAGGTGATCGTGCTGGAGAAGGAATCGCTGATCGGCAGCGAGACCAGCTCGCGCAACAGCGAGGTGATCCACGCCGGCATCTATTACCCGACGGGCAGCCTCAAGGCGCGGCTCTGCGTCGCCGGCAAGCGGTTCCTCTATCGTTATTGCGAGGAGCGCGGCATCGGTTACCAGCGCTGCGGCAAGCTGATCGTGGCGACCGACGCGGAGCAGACGCCGCGGCTCGAGGCGATCCGGCAGAAGGCCGCGGAGAACGGGGTGGGCGATCTCGAGCACTGGGATGCCGAACGCGCCATCGAGCTCGAGCCGAATCTCTTCTGCACCGGCGCGCTCTGGTCGCCCTCGACCGGCATCGTCGACAGCCACGGCCTGATGCTGGCCTATCGGGGCGACGCCGAGGACCACGGCGCCATGATCGCCCTCAACGCGCCGCTCGAGAGTGCGAAGGGCACGGCCGACGGCATCGTGCTGCGGGTCGGCGGCGAGGCGCCGATGGAGCTACTGGCCGATCTCGTGGTCAACAGCGCCGGGCTGCACGCGCCTGCGGTCGCGGGCCGGTTCGAGGGCATCGACGAGACCGCCCTGCCCCGGGCCTATTACTGCAAGGGCAGCTACTACATCCTGCCCGGCCGCTCGCCCTTCGCCCGGCCGATCTATCCGATGCCGCACAAGGACGGGCTCGGCGTGCACGTGACGGTCGATCTCGGCGGCCAGTGCAAGTTCGGTCCGGACATCGAATGGGTCGAGACGATCGACTACGACGTCGACCCGCGCCGCGCCGACGTGTTCTACGACGCCGTGCGCCGCTACTGGCCGGACGTGGTCGACGGCTCGCTCGAGCGCGGCTATTCGGGCATCCGTCCCAAGATCACCGATCCCGACGCCCCGCCCGCCGATTTCACCTTCCAGGGCCCGGACGCGCACGGCCTGAAGGGCCTCGTCAACCTCTTCGCCATGGAGAGCCCGGGCCTCACCGCATCGGCCGCCATCGCCGACGAGGTGGTGGCGATGGCCCGGGCGATGTGAGCGGTCCGGGCGGTCGACCTAGCCCTTGGCGAAGGGCCGCAGATAATCCGGCAGGGGCACGCCCTCGGCCAGACGCGGACAGGGCTGCGGCGGGCCGAGGACCGTCGCGACCGGCAACAGCCCCGCCCAGATCGGCAGCGCGTAATCCTCCTCGTCGTCACCGGGCGGGCCTTCGGAGATTTTCACCGCGCCCTCGCCGATCGGCATGGTGAGCAGCGACGTCGCCTTGAGCTCCTTTGCCGTCGCGGCGCGGATGTCGGCCACCCGGCCGGGCCACAACCCGTCGATGAAACCGTTCATCAGCGCATCCTTGGCGGCCTCGTCCTCGATCATCTCGGGCCGGCCGAAGAGCATCGCCGAGCGGTAGCGGGCCGAGCTGTGGAAGCCCGAGCGCGCCAGCACCAACGCGTCGACGTGGGTGACGGTGAGACAGACGGGTGCGCCCCGTTGCGCCTTGAGCATGCGCGAGGCGCGACTGCCGTGCCAGTAGACGCGATCGCCGTCGCGCCAGTAGAGCGTCGGCGTGCAGCAGGGCCGCCCGTCGACGACATAGCCGATATGACAGAGATAGCCGGCATCGAGCACGGCATCCATCGCCGCCCGGTCGTACCGGCCGCGCTCGTGCATCCGCCGCAAGCGGCTGAAGTCGGTCTTCATCGTCCATCTCTCCCGCTGGCGCGCACGCTGATGGTCCAGGCGCGCCGGGCAACGAAGCCGCGACGATGGCTCCTTCGCCAGCGCCAATCCCGCTGGATCGCCGGCGCCAATCGGCGACCCGTGGCGCTTGACGCCGGTCGCCGGCAAGGTGTTGATGGCACCGGACGCAGCACGGGAGGCGACGATGAGCGGCAACGGACGAGACCGGGGCGGTCGAGACCAGGACGGACGGGATCAGCAAGGCAAGACCACACGGCGGCTGCGCAGCCTCGACTGGTGGGACAACCCCCACGAGGCCGACATGACGGCGCTGCACCTCGAGCGGCAACTCAATTTCGGCCTGACCCGCGAGGAGCTGCAGTCCGGCCGGCCGATCATCGGCATCGCCCAGACCGGCTCGGACGTGGCGCCCTGCAACCGCCACCACATCGAGCTCGCGTCGCGGGTCAGGGACGGCATCCGCGACATGGGCGGCGTGCCGCTGGAATTCCCGATCCACCCGGTTCAGGAAACCCTCAAGCGGCCGACGGCGGCGCTCGACCGCAACCTGCAATATCTCTCGCTGGTCGAAATCCTCTACGGCTATCCGATCGACGGCGTCGTGCTGACCACCGGCTGCGACAAGACGACGCCCGCCTGCCTGATGGGGGCCGCGACGGTCAACCTCCCGGCCATCGTCCTCTCCGGCGGGCCGATGCTCAACGGCCACTACAAGGGCAGCCTCGCCGGCTCGGGCATGATCGTCTGGCACGCCCGCCAGCTCATGGCCAAGGGCGAGATCGGTTATGACGAGTTCATGGACATGGTCTGCGCCTCCGCCCCCAGCGTCGGCCACTGCAACACCATGGGCACCGCCTCCTCGATGAACGCCATGGCCGAGGCGCTGGGCATGTCCCTGCCCGGCTGTGCCGCCATCCCCGCCCCCTACCGTGAGCGCGGCCAGATGGCGTACATGACCGGCAAGCGGATCGTCGAGATGGTCCACGAAGACCTCAAGCCGTCGAAGATCCTCACCCGCAAGGCCTTCGAGAACGCCATTTCGGCCGCCGCCGCAATCGGTGCCTCGACCAACTGTCCGCCGCACGTCATCGCCATCGCCCGTCACATGGGTGTCGAGCTCGACATCAGGGACTGGGAAATGGGCCACGACATTCCCCTCCTGGTCGACATGCAGCCGGCCGGACGGTTCCTCGGCGAGGAATATCACCGCGCCGGCGGCCTGCCGGCCGTCGTCGAGGAACTCAGGAAGAACGGCCGCTGGCACGACGACGCGCTGACCGTGACCGGCCGGACCTACGGCGAGAACCAGGACGCGCTCACCATCGACGTCGACCGCGAGGTGATCCGCGCCTATGACGACCCGCTGATGCCCGAAGCCGGCTTCGTCATCATCTCCGGCAACATCTTCGACAGCGCGGTGATGAAGACCTCGGTCATCACGCCGGAATTCGCCGAGCGCTACATCAAGGACGGCGGCTTCATCGGCCGGGCGATCGTCTTCGAGGGGCCGGAGGATTATCACGAGCGGATCGACGACCCGTCCCTCGACATCCAGGAGGACTGCTTCCTCTTCATCCGCAATTGCGGTCCGATCGGCTATCCGGGTGCCGCCGAGGTGGTCAACATGCACCCGCCGACGGCCCTGATGAAGAAGGGCATCAAGGCGCTGCCGACGGTCGGCGACGGCCGCCAGTCCGGCACGTCCGAGAGCCCCTCGATCCTCAACGCCTCCCCCGAAGCCGCGGCCGGCGGCAACCTCTCGATCATCCGGACCGGCGACCGGATCCGCTTCGATCTGGCGGCCCGCAAGCTCGAGATGCTGATCCCGCCCGAAGAGATCGAAGCCCGCCGCAAGAGCGTCGAGCCCAGCTATCCGCCGAGTCAGACCCCCTGGCAGGAAATCCAGCGCGGCCTGATCGGCCAGCTCGCCACCGGCGGCTGCCTCGAGCCCGCCGTCCTCCACCTCGACGTCGTCGGCACCCACGGCACGCCGCGACGGAATCACTAGCGCTCGTCCCGATCCGGCGGCTCTACCGGAGCGCTCGACGCCGGAGATGCCGGCGGCGGCATGAAGGCAGGAATCGCGCATGGGTACCATCCTTCTCAAGAACGCCCATCTCCTCGCCACCTTCGACGAGGGGCGGCAGGAGATTGCGGGGGGTGGGGTTTTCGTTCGCGATCATGTGATCGATGCGGTGGGGCCGAGCGGCGAATTGCCGGATCGGGCGGATCGGGTGTTCGACCTTGCCGGCCACGTGGTGCTGCCGGGGCTGGTCAATACCCATCACCACATGTTCCAGAGCCTGACCCGGGCGGTGCCGGCGGCCCAGGATGCCGAGCTGTTCGGCTGGCTCGGGGCGCTCTACCCGCTCTGGGCGCGGCTGACGCCGGAGATGATCCGGGTCTCGACCCTGACGGCGATGGCCGAGCTGCTGCTTTCGGGCTGCACCACCACGAGCGACCATCTCTATCTCTACCCCAACGGCTGCCGGCTGGACGACAGCATCGACGCGGCGGGCGAGATCGGCATGCGCTTTCACGCCTGTCGCGGCAGCATGAGCGTGGGCGAGAGCAAGGGCGGGCTGCCGCCGGACCGTCTGGTCGAGGACGAGCGGGCGATCCTCGCCGACACTCAGAGGCTGATCGAGACCCGGCACGATCCGGAGCCCTTCTCGATGCTGCGGATCGGCGTCGCACCCTGCTCGCCCTTCACCGTCAGTCCGGAGCTGATGCGCGAATCGGCGGCGCTCGCCCGCCATCACGGCGTGCGGCTGCACACCCATCTGGCCGAGAACACCAGCGACGTCGCCTACAGCCGCGAGAAGTTCGGCAAGACGCCGGCCGATTACGCCCGCACCCTGGAGTGGGTGGGTCCGGACGTCTGGCACGCGCACTGCGTCCAGCTCGACCAGGCGGGCATCGAGCTCTTCGGCCGCACCGGTACCGGCGTAGCGCACTGCCCCTCCTCCAACATGCGTCTGGCCTCGGGCATCGCCCCCGTCCGCCGGATGCTCGATCACGGCATCGGCGTGGGTCTGGGAGTCGACGGATCGGCCTCCAACGACGGCGGCCACATGCTGGGCGAGGCCCGTCAGGCGCTGCTGCTGCAGCGGGTGGGCTTCGGCCCGGCGGCGCTCTCGGCACGCCGGGCGCTGGAGCTGGCGACGCTGGGCGGGGCGCGGGTTCTCGGCCGTGACGACATCGGCTGCCTCGCTCCCGGCATGGCGGCCGATATCGTCGCCTTCGATCTCGAGCGGATCGGCTTCGCCGGCGGCCTGCACGATCCGCTGGCGGCCCTGCTCTTCTGCGCCCCGGCGCAGGTCTCCTTGAGCCTCGTCCACGGCCGGCCGGTGGTCGAGGAGGGCCGGTTGTGCAGCCTCGATCCCCGCCCCGTTCTCGAGCGGCACAACCGGCTCGCGGCCGACCTCGTGCGCGGCGAGGCGTGAGCGCCCGGCTCAGCCGGCCATGGACCAGAGGACGCCCAGAACGGCGCTCGCGACCAGGACCTTCGCCATGCCGAGCCCGAGCCGCAGGAGCAGGAAGGCGGCGATCGCCGAGAGGGTCAGTGATGCGAGGTCCGGCCCGCCTTCGGGCCAGTGCCACCAGCGCAGCGGGCCGAGATGCCGTTCCTCGATGCCCGGCAGCCAGACGTGCAGGGCGAACCAGAGCGAGAGGTTGAGGATCACCCCCACCACGGCGGCCGTGACCGCCTGCAGCGCCGCCTCCAGCCGCGGTGCGCCGGCCAGCCGTCGGACATAAGGGCCGGCGGTGAAGATCCACAGGAAGCAGGGGGCGAAGGTGGCCCACAAGGTGACCAGCGCCCCGGCGAGCCCGGCCGCGAAGGACCACCCGGCCGCCCCGTCCGTCGTGCGCGCCGCGGCGATGAAGCCGACGAACTCGGTCACCAGGATCAGCGGCCCGGGCGTGGTCTCGGCCAGCCCCAGCCCGTCGAGCATCTCGCCGGCGGAAAGCCAGCCGAAGGTGTCGACCGCGGCCTGTGCGAGATAGGCCAGCACCGCATAGGCGCCGCCGAAGGTCACCACCGCCAGCACCGAGAAGAGGCCGGCAAGCCGCACCAGCACGTGATCGCCGCCGAGCACGAGCCACAGGCCCGCGAGCGGCAGCAGCCAGACCGTCGCCCAGAGCGTCGCGGTCCCGAGCGCCGTTCCGGCCGGCGGGAGCGTGCGGCCTCCGGCCGCCACGACTGCATCGAGCCGCGCCGACCGGTAGCCGATCGCCCCGGCCGCGAGGACGATCAGCGGATAGGGCACCTCGAAGAAGAAGATGCCGACGAAGGAGATGGCCGCCACCGCCCAGTGCAGGGGCCGCAGCAGCGCCCGCCGGCCGATCCGCAGCAGGGCCTCGACCACGATCACCAGCACCGCCGCCTTGATCCCGAAGAACAGGGCCTCGATCAAGGGCACGTCGCCCCAGGCGAGATAGACCGCCGCCAGCACCAGGATGGCCAAGGCACCCGGCAGGACGAAGAGCAGACCCGCCGCGAGCCCGCCCCGCACCCCGTGCAGCCGCCAGCCGGCATAGGTGGCGAGCTGCGTCGCCTCGGGGCCGGGCAGGAGCATGCAGAGATTGAGCGCGCTCAGAAATTCCCGCTCGTCCAGCCAGCGGTGGCGCTCGACGATCTCGCGATGCATCAGCGCGATCTGCCCCGCCGGCCCGCCGAAGGACAGAAGGCCGATCCGCGCCCAGACCCGCAATGCGGCGGCCAAAGACGGCGCAGGCCCGGGGCCGCCGGCCGGGGCGACGGATGAGCCGGCGGGCGGGCCGGCGGGCGGGCCATCGGAAGGCAGGCTCAATCGGCGACCACGCCGCCTTCGACCGCCTCGATGCGGAAGGCGGCGGCCATCAGGGCCCTGGTGTAGTCCTGTTGCGGGTTCTCGAAGATGCGCTCGGCCGGGCCCTGCTCGACCACCCGGCCGTCGCGCATGACCAGCACCTCGTGGCTCAGCGCGCGCACCACGCGCAGGTCGTGGCTGATGAAGAGGTAGGCGAGATCGTGGCGCCGCTGGAGGTCGCGCAGCAGGTCGACGATCTG
>JAGREO010000199.1 GCA_020446525.1 Geminicoccaceae bacterium
AGGGCGGCACGCTCTTTCTCGACGAGATCGGCGACATGCCGCTCGAGGCGCAGACGCGGCTGTTGCGGGTGCTGCAGCAGGGCGAGTTCGTGCCGGTGGGCGGGACCACGGCGGTGGCCGCCGATCTGCGGATCGTCGCGGCCAGCCATCGCGATCTGCGCCGGATGGTCCAGGAGGGCGCCTTTCGCGAGGATCTCTTCTACCGGCTCGCCGTCGTGCCGGTCCGCCTGCCGCCGCTGCGCGAGCGGCTCGACGACATTCCGGCGCTGGTGCGGCATTTCGCGGTCGGGGCGCATCGGGACGGGCTGCCGCTCAAATCGCTCGACGCGGATGCGATGCGGCGGCTCAAGGCGCACGACTGGCCGGGCAATGTGCGCGAACTCGAGAACCTCGTGCGGCGTCTTTCGGTGCTCTATGCCGAGGAGATCATCGGCGAGGCCTGCATCGTCGCCGAGCTGGAGCAGGCCGCCGCACCCCCGGCGGCGGCTTTCGCAGGAGTAGCGGGCGAAGGGGCGCCCGGCGAGAGCCTTTCGGCGGCGGTCGAGCGGCATCTGCGGCGCCATCTGCGGAGCTTCGCCGGCGACGGAGTGCCGGTCGGCATCTATCAGCACGTGTTGCGCGAGGTGGAGCGGCCGCTGATCACCGGCGTGCTCGCCGCCACGAAGGGCAATCAGCTTCGTGCGGCCGACATGCTCGGGCTCAACCGGAACACCCTGCGCAAGAAGATCCGCGAGCTGGACATTCAATTGATGCGCGGGCCGTGATATGAGCGGCTGACGTCGGGCGTTTTTCCGCCCGGCCGCTCTCGAGCCGTCACGGTCGCTCCCATCACTCAAGGCGTGCCGCTCCGTTGCTGTCCACCCTGCGCCTGACCGAGCCCGGTCTCCGCGACCGCGTCCGACGCTTCGATCTGGAGCGGCGGCTGGCGTTGCTGCTGAGCGTGCTGGCGTTCATCTCCGGCATCGCGACCTATGCGGTGATCACCGGTGCGCCGCCTCTGGGCAGCAGCATCCAGACGGTGATCGTGCTGCTCAACGTCGATCTGGTGCTGCTGCTGGCGCTCGGCGTCGTGGTCGGCCGGCGGGTGGTCAAGCTCGTGGTCGAGCGCCGGCGCGGCATCGCCGGCTCGCGCCTGCACACCCGGCTCGTCGGCCTCTTCGCCGTGGTCGCGGCCACGCCGGCGATCATCGTCTCGGTCTTCTCGGTCCTGTTCCTGAGCTCCGGCCTCGAAGCCTGGTTCAGCGATCGCATCCGCACCGCCCTCGACAATTCGCTCCTGGTGGCCGAGGCCTATCTGCAGGAACATCAAGAGAACATCCGCGCCGATGCCCTGGCGATGGCGGCCGATCTCAACCGCGAGGGCGCCCTGCTCGCCCAGGACCCCTACACGCTGGCGCAGTTCGTCAACGCCCAGGCGGAAATCCGCGCCCTCTCCGAAGCGGTGGTGTTCGACGGTGTGGGCAACGTGCTGGCGCGCAGCGGGCTGAGCTTCAGCTTCGAGATGGCCCAGCTCGACGAGGACACGCTCGAGCGGGCGGCCGGCGGCGACGTGGTGGTGATCGCCGGCGACACCAACGACCGGGTCCGCGCCCTGGTGCGGCTCGACGGCTTCGTCGACGCCTATCTCTTCGTCGGCCGCTTCGTCGACGCGCAGGTGCTCAACTTCATGCAGCGGACCCAGGCGGTGGCGCTGGAATATGCCCGCATGCAGTCGGAGCGCTGGGATATCCAGCTCACCTCGGCGCTGCTGTTCGGCATCGTCGCGCTCTTGCTGCTGCTGGCCGCGGTCTGGGTCGGGCTCAGCCTCGCCGACCGTCTGGCGGCGCCGATCAGCCAGCTCGTCTCGGCGGCCGACCGGGTGCGCTCGGGCGATCTGATGGCGCGGGTGCCCGAGGAGGACGACGACGACGAGATGGCCGTGCTCAGCCGCGGCTTCAACCGGATGACCAGCCAGCTCGCCAGCCAGCGGCGCGAGCTGGTCGAGGCCAACCAGCAGCTCGACGAGCGCCGCCGCTTCACCGAGGCGGTGCTGGCCGGCCTCACGGCGGGGGTGATCGGGCTGGATGCCGAGCGGCGGATACGTCTGGCCAACCGCTCGGCCGCCGAGTTCCTGCAGAAGGAGCCCTTCGAGCTGGGCGATCTGCACATCGAGGAGGTGCTGCCGGAGACGGTCGATCTGTTCGACCGGCTGGACGCCGCCCCCTTCCAGCCGGTGGCCGAGCAACTGACCGTGCATCGCGACGAGCGCGCCTTCACGCTGCTGGTGCGCATCGCAGCCCAGGCCACGGTCGGCACGGTGCGCGGCTACGTGCTGACCTTCGACGACATCACCGACCTTCTGGGCGCCCAGCGGCAGGCGGCCTGGGCCGAGGTCGCCAAGCGCATCGCCCACGAGATCAAGAACCCGCTCACCCCGATCCGTCTTTCGGCCGAGCGGCTCAACCGCCGCTTCCTCAAGCAGATCGCCGACGACGACAAGGACACCTTCGGCAACGCGGTCGACACCATCGTGCGGCAGGTCGACACGATCGGCCGGCTGATCGGCGAATTCTCGAACTTCGCCCGGATGCCCGCCCCGGTGATGGCCGACGAGCCGGTGCTCGAGCTGGTCCGTCAGTCGGTCTTCCTGCAGCGCGCCGCATGGCCCGGGATCACCTTCGAGATCGTGCCGCCGCCGGGCGGCGGGCCGGTGATGAACTGCGACGGCGAGAAGGTGATGCAGGCGCTCACCAATCTCCTGACCAACGCGGTGCAGGCGCTCAACGAGCAGGAGCCGCCCGTCGAGGCGCCGTTCGTGCGCATCGAGCTGCGCCACGTCGCCGACGGGCTGGCGATCGAGGTGACCGACAACGGCCCCGGCCTGCCGCGCTCGGAGCACCACCGGTTGCTCGAGCCCTACGTCACCACCCGGGCCAAGGGAACCGGCTTGGGGCTTGCCATCGTGCACAAGATCATGGAGGAACATAACGGCAGAGTAGAGCTGGATGCTGGCATCGAACGCGGCGCCTGCGTGCGACTGGTTTTTCCCGAGCAGAGATTGCGCCCCTTCGGCCGGGATTCCTCCCGAGCGGACGATGTTCGCGCAGGTGAACGTGTGACGGACGGACGATGAAGAACGACATTCTGATCGTCGACGACGAGGCGGCCATCCGCGACGTCGTCGCCGCGATCCTCGAGGACGAAGGCTACGGCGCGCGCCAGGCGGCCAACGGCGAGCAGGCGATGCAGGAGATCGGCCGTCGGGCGCCCAGCCTCGTCCTGCTCGACATCTGGCTCGAGGGCAGCCATCTCGACGGCGTGCAGATCCTCGAGCTGGTCCGCAAGCGCCATCCCGACGTGCCGGCCATCATGTTCAGCGGCCACGGCACCATCGAGACGGCGGTGGCGGCGATCAAGAAGGGCGCCTACGACTTTATCGAGAAGCCGTTCAAGTCCGATCGTCTGCTGCTCGCCATCGAGCGGGCGCTGGAAGCCAGCCGGCTCAAGCGCGAGAACGAGGAGCTCAAGCGCCGCGCCCCGCGCCCGCAACTGATCGGCACCTCGCCGGTGGTCAGCAAGCTGCGTCAGGCGATCGAGCGCGTCGCGCCGACCAACAGCCGGGTGCTGATCAGCGGCCCGCCGGGCTCCGGCAAGGAGGTGGCGGCGCATCTGATCCACGAGCGCTCGCGCCAGGCCGAAGGGCCGTTCGTCGTCCTCAACGCCGCGGCTCTGGCCGCCGATCGCGTCGACGTCGAGCTGTTCGGCTGCGAGGCCGGCTTCGGCAGCCCGGACCAGCCGGCGGTGATCGGCATGATGGAGCGTGCCGACGGCGGCACCCTGGTGCTCGACGAGGTCGCCGACATGCCGCTCGAGACCCAGGGCAAGATCCTGCGCGCCCTGCAGGAGCGTGGTTTCGTGCGGCCGGGCGGCGACCGCCGGCGCGACGTCGACCTGCGCATCGTCACCACCACCAACCGGGACCTGAAGGCGGAGATGGCGGCCGGCCGGTTCCGCGAGGATCTCTACTACCGGCTCAATGTGGTGCCGCTCTCGATGCCGCCCTTGGCCGAGCACCGCACCGACATCACCGAACTGGTCGCCCATTTCATGACCGAGGCGGCGCGCGAGGCGGGGCTGCCGACCCGCGAGGTCGACGCCGACGCGATGGCGGTGCTGCAGACGGCCGACTGGCCGGGCGACGTCCGCCAGTTGCGCAACGCGGTCGAGTGGATGCTGATCATGGCGCCGGGCGCCGCCGCCGACCCGATCGGCGTCGACGGCCTGCCGCCGGAGCTGACCAACAGCGCCGCCCGGCAGATGGATCCGCGGGCCAACGGCGAGCTGGTCTCGATGCCGCTGCGCGAGGCCCGCGAGCATTTCGAGCGGGCCTATCTGCAGTCGCAGCTGCAGCGCTTCGGCGGCAACATCTCACGCACGGCCACCTTCGTCGGCATGGAGCGATCGGCGCTGCACCGCAAGCTCAAGACGCTCGGCCTGCACAGCGACGACTGACGCGACACCGGTGCGCCGTCCATGAAAGTCATCGTCGCCGGCGCCGGTCTGGTCGGCGCCAACATCGCCCGCTATCTGGCCGCCGCCGGCAACGACGTGACGGTGATCGACCAGCGTCCCGAGCTGGTGCGCAAGATCGGCGACAATCTCGACATCAAGGCGATCCTCGGCCACGCCTCGCATCCCTCCAGCCTCGAGGAGGCGGGCGCCGAGGACGCCGACATGCTGATCGCCGTGACGCAGGCCGACGAAGTCAACATGATCGCCTGTCAGGTGGCCCACTCGCTGTTCAACGTGCCGACCAAGATCGCCCGCATCCGTCAGCAGTCCTATCGCGAGCCGCGCTGGGCCCACCTCTTCCAGGCCGACCATCTGCCGATCGACGTGGTGATCTCGCCCGAGGTCGAGGTGGCGCACGCGATCGCCCTGCGTCTGCAGATCCCGGGTGCCCTGACGGTGGTGCCGTTCGTCGACGATCGCGTGCGGCTGGTCGGCCTGCACTGCACGGGCGAGACGCCGATCGTCAACACGCCCTTGCGCCAGTTGAGCTATCTCTTTCCCGATCTGCATCTGGTCTGCGTCGGCATCGTGCGCGAGGGCAAGTTCTTCATCCCCGGCGGCGACGATCAGATGCTGCCGGGCGACGACGTTCAGGTGGTGGTCGAGACAGAGCACATCCGCCGTGCGCTCGCCGCCTTCGGCCACGAGCAGCGGATGAGCGAGCGGGTGGTGATCGTCGGCGGCGGCAATGTCGGCCTGTTTCTCGCGAGAGAGCTCGAGCAGCGTTATCCCGATCTGTCGATGAAGCTGATCGAGGCCAATCCGACCCGGGCCGAGGCGATCGCCGCCGATCTCGAGCGCACCATCGTGCTCTGCGGCGACGCCCGCGACCGCGACCTGCTCGAGGAGGCGCATGTCGGCGCGGCGCACGCCATCGTCACGGTGACCAACGACGACGAGATCAACATCATGGCGGGGCTGCTCGCCCGCCGGCTCGGCTGCCGGCGCTCGCTGGCCCTGGTCAACAATTCGACCTACGAGATCCTGACCGGCTCGCTCGGGCTCGACGTCGCCATCAATCCGCGCGATACGACCGTCTCGAGCGTGCTGCGGCACGTCCGCCGCGGCCTGCTCAAATCGGTCCACACGATCCGCGACGGCGAGGCCGAGATCTACGAGGCCGAAGCGCTCGAGACCTCGCCGCTGATCGGCCGGCCGTTGCGCGAGCTGCGCCCGGGCGGCGGCATGATCGTGGGGGCGCTGGTGCGCGACGGCAAGGTGGTGATGCCGCGCGCCAACACGGTCATCCAGGCGCACGACCGGGTCGTGCTGCTGGCGCGCAGCGACGTCGTGCGCAAGGTCGAGCGGCTGTTCGCCGTCCGTCTCGACTATTTCTGACGAGCGAAGAGAGAGAGGGGGAACGGGATGGCACGCACCGCCTATGTCAACGGCCGCTACGTGGGGATCAAGGAGCCCGCGGTCCGCATCGAGGATCGCGGCTATCAGTTCGCCGACGGGGTCTACGAGGTGATCAAGGTGGTGGGCGGCGAATTGCGCGACCTCGATCGTCACATGGCGCGTCTCGAGCGCTCGCTCGGCGAGCTGCGCATCGAGCCGCCGGTGAGCCGTCGCGCGCTCGGGGCCGTGATTCGCGAGACCCTGCGCCGCAACGGGTTGAAGAACGCCATCGTCTACGTCCAGGTGTCGCGCGGCACGGCACCGCGCAATCATCTCTTTCCCAGGGCGCCCCGGGCCAATCTGGTCGTCACCGTGCGGCGCGCGCCGTTCCCGAGTGCCGCCGAACTGCAGGACGGCTGTGCGGTGATCACCGTCGCCGATCAGCGCTGGGGGCGCTGCGACATCAAGTCGATCAGCCTGCTCGCCAACGTGCTGGCCAAGCAGCAGGCCGCCGAAGCCGGCTGTCGCGAAGCCTGGCAGATCGACGAGAAGGGCATGGTGCGCGAAGGCAGCGCGTCGAACGCCTGGATCGTCGACATGCAGGGCCGGCTGATCACCCATCCGCTCGGACCGGAGATCCTGGGCGGCATCACCCGCGCCCGGGTGATCGAGATGGCGAAGGAGGAGGGCGTCGAGGTGATCGAGCGGCCGTTCACGCTGGACGAGGCCTTGGAGGCGCGCGAGGCGTTCCTCACCAGCACCAGCTCGCTGGTGATGCCGGTGGTGGAGATCGACGGCCGGAGCGTCGCCAACGGCAAGCCCGGCTCCGTCACCATGGCGCTGCAGAACCGCTATCGCGCGGCCCAGGGGATGATCGCGAAATCCGCCGTGACGTGAGCTTTCTTCGTCCGCGAGCGACGATGCATTGCAACCGTCCCGTCGAAGCATCAGTTAAGGGGTGGAACGCGACCGATTGACCTAGCTGTTGTTGTAACTATAGGTTGACAGAAGACGGAGCGACCGACCTTTTGCACGGCGCTCGCGGTCGATCGGCTCCTTGAAGAGCCACGCACCAAGAATATGAGGAATGGCCGGATGGCGACCGAAAAACAAAATTTGCAGGACGTGTTCCTGAATCACGTCCGCAAGAACAAGGTCCCTGTGACGATCTTCCTGATAAATGGTGTGAAGTTGCAGGGCGTCATCAGTTCCTTCGACAATTTCTGTCTGCTTCTCCGACGCGACGGCCACGTGCAACTGGTCTACAAGCACGCGGTCTCGACGGTGATGCCGTCGGCGGCGGTGCGGCTCTACGATCCGGCGGCCGACGAGCAGGGTGCCGCGGCCCCGGCCGGCGGTGAGCGCGGCGAACGGAGCTTCGAGCGCGGTCCGCCCGACCGGGCCTATGAGCGCGCCGCGGAGCGCGGTGCCGACCGCGATCGCGGACACGACCGGAGCTGAGCGTCCTGGGCGAACCGACCCGCGGCCCCTTTATCACCGAACGCCCCCGCACCCGCGCCTGGGTGGTTCATCCGCACCGGTTCGAGGAGCGGCAGCGTGACGCGCAGGCCCGTCTCGACGAGGCGCTGGCGCTGGCTGGTGCGATCGATCTCGACATCGCCGGTGGCGAGGTGGCCCCGCTCAGGCAGCCGCGGCCGGCCACACTGATCGGTGCCGGCAAGGTCGAGGAGATCAAGCAACAGGTCGGCGCGGCCGATATCGGTCTCGTGGTGATGGATGCCGCCTTGAGTCCGGTGCAGCAGCGCAATCTCGAGCGGGCCTGGGACTGCAAGGTGATCGACCGCACCGGTCTCATCCTCGAGATCTTCGGCGAGCGGGCGGCGACGCGCGAGGGTGTGCTGCAGGTCGAGCTCGCCGCCCTCTCCTATCAGCGATCGCGGCTGGTACGCTCCTGGACCCATCTCGAGCGCCAGCGCGGCGGTCTCGGCTTCATCGGCGGGCCGGGCGAGCGGCAGATCGAACTCGACAGGCGGCGCATCGACGAGCGTATGGAACTGCTGCGCGGTCAGCTCGACGAGGTGAAGCGGACGCGCGGCCTCCACCGCTCGGCGCGCAAGCGCGTCCCCTACCCGATCGTCGCTCTGGTCGGCTACACCAATGCAGGCAAATCGACCCTCTTCAACCGGCTGACCGGGGCCGCGGTCCATGCCGAGGACAAGCTCTTCGCCACCCTCGATCCGACCATGCGCACGGTGACGCTGCCGTCCGGGCGCAACGTCATCTTTTCCGACACGGTCGGGTTCATCACCGATCTGCCCACCGCCCTGATCGCCGCCTTTCGGGCCACGCTCGAAGAGGTGCTCGAAGCCGATCTCCTGGTCCATGTGCGCGACATCACCCATGTCGAGACGGAGGCCCAGGCGGCCGACGTGCTGCAGGTCCTCGACGAGCTGGGCGTCGACGCGGCGCGGCGCGAGCAGCGGATGATCGAGGTCTGGAACAAGCAGGACCTGCTCGACGACGAGCGACGCCAGGAGCTGCGCGCCGAGGCGGCGCGACGCGAGGACGTGCGGCTCGCTTCGGCCGCGACCGGTGCCGGCATCGACGCCCTGCTCGAGCTGGTCGACCGGCGGCTGGCGGCGCGCGACGAGATCGTCCGCGTCACCCTGCGGCACGACGAGGGTGCGGTGCTGAGCTGGCTGCATCAGCAGGGCCGCGTGCTCAGCCGCACCGACGAGGCGGACGGTGTGCATGTCGAGGTGGCCCTGCCGCTGCAGGCCCGCGAGCAGCTGACCCGGCGTGTCGGGCGCCCGCTCGACAGCTGAAGCGGTCGCCGGGGCTTACCGCGATTTCATCTGGACCCAGCGGAACACCTTCGCCGCCCTGCGGTTCGATAGCCGGGCCGAGCAACATCGGCTCTCGTTGAAAAGGAGTTCCAGCGATGGACGAGGATCGGATCAAGGGTTCGGCGGAGAAGGCCAAGGGCAAGGTGAAGGAAACGGTGGGCAAGGCCACCGACGACAAGAGCATGGAGCACGAAGGCAAGGCCGATCAGGCCGAGGGCCAGGTGCGCAAGAGCTATGGCGAGGCGAAGGATACCGCCCGCGATATCGCCGACAAGAAATAGGGCCGACAAAGAGCAGGGCCGGCGAGAAGCAGGCCCGATGATCGAGGGCCGCCCCCGTCACGGGAGCGGCCCTTTTTCATGGAAGGACGGTTTCGACGAATCGGTCGGTGCCGATCGTCAGCTCGCCACCGTGCCGGCCTCGCCCTCTTTCTGCAGGATGATCTCGACCCGACGGTTCTGCTGGCGGCCGGCAACGTTGTCGTTCGGGGCAATCGGGAAACCTTCTCCCAAGCCGCGGGCCGTGAGCTTGGCCGGGTCCACACCCTGGGCGACGAGGGCCTGCCGCACCGCTTCGGCACGACGCTCGGACAATTGCTGATTGTAGGCGTCGTCGCCGCTGGAATCGGTGTGGCCTTCGATCTGCGCCGTGTAGTCCGGGTGGTCGCGCAGGAACGCGCTCAACCGGCTCAACTGGTTGACGCCGCCCGGCGTGAGGTCGGCCTGATCGACCTGGAAGAGCACGTCACCCAGCGTCATGACCAGCCCGCGCTCGGTCTTCTCGGCCTGCAGCGCCGCGAGTTGCGCGTCGAGCTCGCTGGCGCGGCTCTCGAGCGCTTCGGTCTGCATCTGCAGCAGCCGTGCCCGCTCCTCCGCCGCCAGCGCGCGGTTTTCCAGCGCCTCCTGCAGCATCGTCCGGCGCTCCTCGGTGAGCGTCCCGGCCTCGTCCTGAAGCCGGCGCTCGTCGGCGCGGGCCTGGGCGATCTCCGCACGGCGGCCGGCGATGTAGCTGATGTTGCGCTGCTCGGCCAGATCACTGGTGGCGCGCGCACGATTGAGCGCTTCGGTCGCCCGGTCGAGCTCGGCCGGCGCACGCGCACCGACGATCGGATCGGCCGCGGCCGCATCGACCTTGGCTTCGGCCTGCTGCAATTCGGGCGTCTGGGGGATGGAGCAGGCGGAGAGAAGCGCGATGCCGGCGCCGGCGAAGGCCAGACGTGCCGCTCTGCGCGTGGAATAGGTGGTCGACATGGTCGTCTCCTGAAAAGACGGAATGGGGCCCGGCGGGTGGGGTTCGCCCGATCGGGTCACTTGTTGAGCGGCGTCGTCTGGATCTGGTCGCGCAAGGCCTCGATCCCGGCGCGCAGTTCCTCGGCACGGGCGCGCGCTTCTTCCGCGTCGCTGCGGGCCATGGCGAGATTGGCATCGACCAGCGCCTGCTCGGCCAGCCTTCGGCCATCGTCGTTGCGCCCGTCGCTCACCGCCTGCTTGGCCTGATCGAACTTTTCGCGTGCGAGCGCGTATTCCGCGGGCGCCGAACCGCTCACCTGTTGCTCGTCGGCCTGCCCGATCGCCTGTTCGGCGAGTGTGAGCTGTTTTTGCGGCACCGGCTCGCCGGCGCAGGCCGACAGGAGCGCCGCGAGAGCGACGCTGCTCGAGAAGGCTCGTAATCTCTGTACGCGCAACATGGTTGTTCCTCGTCGTTGCCGCCCGGTTGGAACTCCGGGCTGGTCTGCAGAAGCGATCAACCTGGTGACAATAGAACGCCACGGGCGAAGTTCCCAGAGCTTAGGCCCCGTGCTTCGGGAGGCCAGCTCCGCAGGCGTCGCCCTGATGAGGAACGCCCGAGCCGATGAAACGTTTCGCAGCACGATCGCCGGGTGTTTCGAGAGTGCGAGCGTCGCAGCGGAGGCCCGGATCACGGAAAAGGGAAATCCGATGCTGGGTTACGTTCTGCTGATCGTGCTCATTCTGCTGTTGATCGGCGCCCTGCCGCGCTGGGGCTACAGCAGCGGCTGGGGCTACGCCCCTTCCGGACTGCTCGGCGTCGCCCTGATCGTCATTCTCATTCTGGTTCTGCTCGGACACATCTGAGCCGCGAGGTCGCGCCCGGCTTTGCGGGCGGGGTCGGATCGGCTATGGCTCGCCCTTGGAAGCGACGAGCATCGGGCCCCATGAAGCCGATCCTGCCGCCGGCATTTGAACTGATCGTGGTCGAGGACACAGCGATGTCGCCGCTCGATGCGATCGCCCGGCACGGTGCGGACGACGGCGACGTGTTCTGGGTCGAGCGGGCGGATCGCTTTCGCGCGGCCTTCGTGGTCGAAGCGCAGGCCGGACCGGAGCCCGGCGCAGCCTCGGATTTGATGATGGTGGCGCTGGTCGATGCACTGGGCGCCCTGGTGCCGCCGCGGACGCCCTTGCATCTGCACCGCCCGGCCATCCTGCTGGTCGATGGAGCACCGTTCGAGGTGCTGAGCGTGTCGTCGCGCGACGACCTTTCGATCCTGCTCCTGGACCTGCCGCTGCAGCCGGGTCTTGCCGAGGTGGTCGGCGATCTGCCCGAGCCGCCCAGGCTTCTCGAGGTGGTGGCCCGCCACTTTCTCTGGTGGGTGCGCCGCTGCGAGGATGAGGGGATGGAGCCGGTGGCGCGCGCCTGGGCCGGGCGCGCCGCGACACCCGTGATCGTCCGATGACGGTCTGGCACAGCAGCGGCCATCACCTGCTCGCCACCGATCCGCAGGGGCGTTTGCGGCCAACCGCCGAATTCCTGCGCGCCTATCTGCGGCGGCCCGAGCTGGCGCCGGTCGAGGAGAGTTGCGCCGCCGAGCGGTCGCTGCACGCGGCGCTGTACCGGGATCCGCTGCAACCGGTGACGCCGGTGACACTGCTGCGGCTCAAGGATGCCGACGCGCGCGAGAACTGGAGCCATTTCGTCACTTTCCGCGATCTGCTCCAGGCGCACGAGACGCTCGAGAGCGCTTATCGGCGGCTGATCGGGGGCGGCGCTTCGCGCGTGCCGCCGCTCTTCGTCGAGCACCTCACCCATGTGATCGTGGCCCAGCTATGCGCCGGCCAGTCCGACCCCTATCGGCTGCGCGCCGCGGAGTGCCTGTTCCGCACGCAGAAGGTGCGTGTGGTGGAAGGCCGCATCCTCGCCGCCGACGAGGAGATCGTCGCGATGCACGCCAAGGGCGGTACCGCGGGCGGGCTCGGGCGGTTTCTCGAGGCGATGGAGGCGCCGCTGCGGCCGATCGGGCTCGACGTGCTGGGTCCGGCCAATCAGGACACCTATGCGGCGCGTGCCGATCGCTTCGAGACGGTTCTCGATCTCTCCTTCGGCGCGCCGGGGCTCGACGGGCTCTGTCGCGTTCTGGAGCGCTGGGTGCGGCATTTTCTCGACGTCGAGGTGTCGATCCAGCCGACGGCGAAGGTGCGCGACGAGCGTTGGGCCTGGCACGTCGGCCTCGATGCCGAAGCCTCGGCGATGCTCGATGCGCTCTATGCCGGTCAGGAACTGCCCGAAGCGCGGCACGCACGGCTGCTCTCGCTGTTCCGCCTCGAGGTGCGCGATCCGGGCCGGATGCCGCAATCCCTCGCCGGGCGACCCATATACATGGCCATGGCGATGGAGCCGGATGGACGCATGAAGCTCAAGCCGCAGAACCTGCTGGTCAATCTGCCGCTGAACGAAATGCCGGAGAGGAGCACGAGATGAACGAAGACGTCATGAACATGAGCCTGCGCAAATTCCTCAAGAAGGTCGGCGTCACCTCGCAGCGCGAGATCGAGCAGGCGATCCGCCAGGCGCTCGACGACGACAGGCTGAAGGGCCACGAGACGCTGAAGGCGTCGATGCGCCTGACCATCGCCGAGATCGGCCTCGATACCGAGATCGACGGAGCGATCGAGCTGGAATAGCCGGTTTCAGTTGCTCGCTTCGCCGTCGAGAACGCCCGCGGAACTGCCCTCGAAGCGCGGCAGGCCGTCGTCGATCTCATAGAAGTCGGCCTTGTCGGCGACATAGATGTGGCCCGCGGTCGAAAGGCCGCTCGGAAGATCGAGGGTGCCGGCGCAGATGCTGATGTGCGGTGCACCGTCACGATCCCAGAAGAGCGTGCTGCCGCAGCGCGCGCAGAAGCTGCGGCGGACGTCGGGAGACGAGCGGTAGTGGGCGAGCGTCTCGTCGCGCAGCAGCGTCAGGTCGGCGCGGGCGCAGTCGGTATAGGGGCCGAAGGCGCCGTGGGTGCGCCGGCACTGGCCGCAATGGCAGTTGACCACCGGCCTGAGCACACCGTCGACGCGATAGCGGACGGCACCGCACAGGCAGCCGCCTTCGATCACTCGCTCGTCGTTCATGGACGTTCCCTCTCCAGCCGGGCGCGTCGCCCGTGCGTGACGATGCCGCATCGCTCGCGCATCACCCTTCGTCGTCCGCGGTTCCGGCCCGTGCGCGTTCCGTGAGATAGTCGTCGGTGGTCCGGGTGGGCGGCCGGGCGGCGGCGCGCATGGGCGTGTCGGTCGCTTCGAAGTGCACCTGCACGCGGCAGTCCTCGCACATCTTCAGTCGGGCGATCTGATCCTCGGACTGGAACATGCTGTGCCGGGCGGCGAGTGCGCCGACGATCCGTTCGATCGAGCTGCGCGTGCCGAAGGGCCTGCCGCAGCGCACGCAGCAGAAAGGGTCCTCCTCCTTGATCGTCCGCGGGCTCCGGGCGTCGTCGCCGAAATTCACTCGCGGCTCCAGTGCGATCACCTTCTCGGGGCAGGTCGAGACGCAGAGACCACACTGAACGCAGGCCTCCTCGAGAAAGCGCAAGGTCGGCTTGTCCGGATCGTCGAGCAGGGCACCGGTCGGGCAGGCACCGACGCAGGCGAGGCAGAGCGTGCAGCCCGCGACGTCGACGACGAGCCCGCCCATGGGCGCTTCGGCCGGCATGGGCAGAATGGCGAGCGGGGCCGGTGCGCCCTCGTGCAGGGCGCCGAGCGGCAGGCGCAGGCGGTCGCGCTTGCCGCCCATCGGCCGAAAGCGGGCCCGCGGCATGGCGCCCTCGGGCGGCGGGCCGGCGAGCGCCTCGGCGACGCGATCGGGGTCGTCCTCGATCAGAAGCGTCAGCCGTTCGGGCCCGTAGCCCAGGCCGCGCATCACCGCGTCGGCGAAGCCGATGTCGGTCTCGAGCGCCAGCAGGTCGCCGGCCTTGTCCGGACCGGCGAGAAAGACCAGCCGTTCGGCACCGTAGGCGAGCGCCGCGAGCATCGCATCGAGACCGATCTGGCCGAGCTCGCCCAGAGCCAGAGGCAGGACATGGGCCGGCAGGCCCGGCCCCGTCCGGGCGAGGGCGCCGATCAGCTCGGGACCGTGGCGGGTCTCGTGCAGCAGCACCACCGGGTGACGCCCGCCGGCGGCGGCGTAGACCGCCAGCAGTTCCCGCAGCCGGCTGGTCGTGGCGTCGGGCGCCGGTGCGGCGTAGGTCACAGCCCCGGTGGGACAGAGTGCCGCACAGGATCCGCAACCGGCGCAGACAAAAGGATCGATGGCGACGTGATCGCCGGCCGGCGTGATCGCGCCGGTCGGGCAGTGGCGCAGACAGCGCGTGCAGCCGGTGCGGCCCGAGCGCGAATGGGCGCAGAGATCGGCGCGAAGGGCGACGTAGCGCGGTTTCTCGAAGGTGCCGACGAGATCGACCGCAGCGAAGGCGGCCCGCTGCAGGGCGACCGGATCCGCCGGATCGACGTGCAGATAGCCGTCGCGCTTCTCGAAGGCGGTGAAGAGGGGCGTCTCGCCGCTCATGTCGAGGACGAGATCGCAGGTCAGTTCCCCGACCCCGGCCTCGAACGCGATGCCCGACCGGGACCAGGGTGCGATCGAGCGGGTGTCCTTCAAGGCGATCTCGAAGGCGCCCAGATGGCCCTGCGCTCGGGCGATCCGGCCGGCCAGGGCGGCGAAGGGGCGACGCGGCGGCAACAGCAGATCGCCCGTGTCGCCGTTCACCAGCAGCGTCACGTCGAGCCTGCCGGCGAGCTGCATCGCCATGTCCAGCGCCGCCTGCCCCTCCCCGTAGACGACGCAGCGGCCGGCACTCTCCATCTGCAGCAGCGGTGCGGGCGGCAGGGCCACCGACGCGGCGGCGAGCAGGGCCGCCATCTTCGGCGTCGTGTGCGGCGCTTCATCCGACCAGCCGCCGGAATCCCGCAAATCGACGAAACGCAGATCGGCCTCGGGTGCGAGAGCCGTGAAGAGCGGCGCCTCCTGCTCGCAGGCGACCAGCAGGGGTGCGCCTTCGGCCGCCGCGGCCTCGAAGCGCGCGCGATGGCGGCGGCACAATTCGTCGACCACCTCGACCTCGCCCTTCGCGTCGAGCGCGCGCGCGATCGCCGCACCGTCGACCGGCTGGGTGCGAAAGCAGGTGCAAAGGAGGCAGGTGCGGCCGCCGATACGCATGAGACCTCGCCCGGGATGCTGGGTGGTGCGTCACGATGGGGTGGAGCGACGTGCGGCTTGGCCGACGCCCCGCCTTCATGCTCTACAGAGACGATGACGCAAGGACCAGAAGAGACGAGGATACCAGAAAGAACGGCGATCGATACCCCGTCCGCCGAGCGGAGCCGGACGCTGACGCTGGGCGTGGTGGTCGAGCGCCAGCCGACGGGCCATCGCTGGCAGGCTTGGCGCTTCGTGCCGGTGGCCGTGCAGCCGGGCGTGGTGAGCGACCGGCCGTGGCGGCTTCTGGCGGAGGAGGACGGCGTATCGCGCTATCTGGCGGCGAGCCTGACGCTGGAGCTGCACCGCAAGGAGGCGACGGACTATCGCGCCAACCTCGCCGGGCGCACGCCGGTGGTCTACGTCGTCATGCGGCCCGAGCCCGGTGCAGTATTCGCGTGGCGTCCGGCGGTGGTGACCGTCTCGCCGAGCCGTGCGGAGGCCGCCGTCGAATATGGCGACGACATGGTCGAGACGGTCGCCATGCCGCCCGCGGTGCATGCGTGGGTGCAGGCCTTCGTCGCCCGCCACTATGTGGATGCGCCGGCGTTCAAGCGTCGTCGCAAGGGACGCGACAAGGCGCCCGGCGAGGGCAGCGATTTCGTCCGGGTCGACCGGCGGGGAGATCGAGGAGAGGCCGATGACGCATGACGAAGCGGGGCGCTTTCTGGCGCGCTGGGCCAAACGCAAGCGGGCGGCGAACGAGCGGGCGGAGAAGCTCGAGCGCCCCGCGCCCGTGCCGGACGACCCGCCCCGCGAGCCGCCGGCGGCCGCCGGCGACGAGGGC
>JAGREO010000200.1:0-2092 GCA_020446525.1 Geminicoccaceae bacterium
TGCACTCGTAGAGCCCGTCGAGCTGCTCGCGGTCCTCGATCGACTGCCTGTGCTCCTTCTGTGGTGCCGCGCTCTCCGTCTGCAGCCACGGCTTGATCGATTCGTACTGCGCCCAGAAGCGCGTGAAATCGACCACCAGATCCTTGATGACCGACATGTGCGGCAGGGGGTAGATGGCCACCTCGTCGCCTTCGACATCCTCGATGGCGCAGGTGCAGGCGAGCGTGTTGCGGCCGCCGATGTTCATCGAGCAGGAGCCGCAGATGCCCTCGCGACAGGAGCGGCGGAAGGTGAGGGACGAATCGTTCTCGGCCTTGATCTTGATCAGCGCGTCCAGCACCATCGGTCCGCAATCGTCGAGATCGATGGTGAAGCTGTCGAGCCTCGGGTTCTTTCCGTCCTCCGGCTCGTAGCGGTAAATCTTGAAGGTGCGGGTGCGTTTGGCCGCGGCCGGTGCGGCGTGGCTCTTTCCGCCTTCGATGCGGCTGTTCTTCGGCAGGGCGAACTCGGCCATGTCTCTATCCGTTCAATAGACGCGCTTGGCGGGGGGTACGCGGTCCACCTCGTTGGACAGCGTGTAATCGTGGACCGGCCGCATATCGATGGTCGGCTCGTTCTTCTCGTCGACCCAGATGAGCGTGTGCTTCATCCAGTTCTCGTCGTCCCGCTCGGGGTAGTCCTCACGCGCGTGGGCGCCGCGGCTCTCGGTGCGGTAGAGAGCCGAATTCACCGTCGCCACCGCCTGCGGCATCAGGTTCTGCAGCTCCAGCGCCTCGACCAGATCGCTGTTCCACACCTTCGAGCGGTCGGCGACGCGCATCCGGTCGAGCTGCGCTGCGATCTCGGCGATCGATTTCACGCCCTCTTCCAGATGCGGGCCTTCGCGGAAGACGGTGGCGTGCCGCTGCATCGAGCGCTGCATCTGGCCGCGCAACTCGGCACTGCCCACACCGTCCTTGCCGTTGCCGTTCTTGAGCCTGTCGATGCGCTCCAGCGACGCCTCGCCGGCGTCCTTGGGCAGCGGCTTGTGCGCGCTGCCGGCCTGGACGAGCTCGGCCGCCCGATGCGCCGCGGCACGACCGAACACCACCAGATCGATGAGCGAGTTGCCGCCCAGCCGGTTGGCGCCGTGCACCGAGGCGCAGGAGGCCTCGCCCACCGCCATCAGCCCCGGCACCATGGTATCCGGCTCGCCATCCTTGAGCGTGACCACCTCGGTCCGATGATTGGTCGGGATCCCGCCCATATTGTAATGGCAGGTCGGCACCACGGGAATCGGCTCGCGGGTGACGTCGACGCCGGCGAAGATCTTGGCCGTCTCTGAGATGCCGGGCAGCCGCTGGTGGAGGATCTCCGGGTCGAGATGGGCGAGGTTGAGGTGGATGTGGTCCTTGTTCGGGCCCACACCGCGACCCTCGTTGATCTCGATGGTCATCGCCCGGCTGACCACGTCGCGGCTCGCCAGATCCTTGGCCGAAGGCGCGTAGCGCTCCATGAAACGCTCGCCGTCGGCATTGGTGAGATAGCCGCCTTCGCCGCGCGCACCCTCGGTGATCAGGCAGCCCGCACCGTGGATGCCCGTCGGGTGGAACTGGACGAACTCCATGTCCTGCAGCGGCAGGCCGGCCCGGAGCACCATGGCGTTGCCGTCGCCGGTGCAGGTGTGGGCGGAGGTGCACGACGCGTAGACCCGGCCGTAGCCGCCGGTGGCGAGGCAGGTCTGGTGCGCCCTGAAGCGATGGATCGAGCCGTCCTCGATGCACATGGCGATGACGCCGAGACAGGCCCCCTCATCGTCCATCAGCAGGTCGAGCGCGAAATATTCGTTGAAGAACTGGCACTTGTTCTTGAGCGCCTGCTGGAAGAGCGTGTGCAGGACGACGTGGCCGGTACGGTCGGCGGCAGCACAGGTGCGATAGGCCTGGCTCTTGCCGAACTCGACCGACTGGCCGCCGAAGGCGCGCTGATAGATCCGGCCCTCCTCGGTGCGCGAGAAGGGTACGCCGTAATGCTCGAGCTCGTAGACCGCGGCCGGCGCGTTCTTCGTCATATATTCGATCGCGTCCTGGTCGCCCAGCCAGTCCGACCCCTT
>JAGREO010000200.1:2122-5678 GCA_020446525.1 Geminicoccaceae bacterium
TCATGTTGCCGAGGGCGGCGTTGATGCCGCCCTGCGCCGCGACCGTGTGGCTGCGGGTCGGATAGACCTTGGTGATGCAGGCGACCGAGAGACCCGCTTCCACCATGCCGACGGCGGCACGCAGCCCGGAGCCGCCGGCGCCCACGACGATCGCGTCGAAGCTGTGCTCGGTGATGGGATAGGCGGTGTTGGCGGGGGGGGACATCGAGGATCAGCCTCCGGCGGCCAGCTTGAGGATCGACACGACACAGACGGTGCCGAGCGCGAAGATCACCAGGGTCGTCGCGGTCAGCGCCGCCACCTTGACCCCTTCGTGGTGGACATAGTCCTCGATCACGACCTGCACACCCAGCCGCGCGTGCCAGAAGGTCGAGACCACCAGCAACAGCATCATCGCCGCCGCCAGCGGATGGGCGAACCAGGCGCGCCAGGCCAGGTAATCCTCACCGGCCATGCCGATCGCCGTGACGATGAACCAGAGGATCAGGATGGCGTTGGCGATGGCGGTGAGCCGCTGCAGCTTCCAGTGACCCACACCTTCACGGGCGGCGCCGAGCCCACGGACCTGACGAATGGCGGTGCGCATGTGCGAGCCCCTCAACCGACGATGAAGATGAGTATCCAGGTGAGCAGCGTCAGACCGACCGCGGCGCCGATCACCACCTGGCTCGATTGCCGCGCCACCTCCTTGTCGTAGCCGTAGCCGGCGTCCCAGACGAGATGGCGGATGCCGTTGGCCATGTGCAGGAACAGGACGAAGGTGTAGCCGAACAGCACCAGCCCACCCAGCGGATTGTGCATCACCGCCTGCACCGTGGCGAAGCTCTCGGGTCCGGCGGCCAGCGCCACCAGCCACCAGGTCAGCAGCAGCAGGCCCACGGCGAGCGCGCTGCCGGTCACCCGGTGCGCGATCGAAAGCGCCATGGTGAGCCACCAGCGATAGATCTGCAGATGCGGCGAAAGGGGCCGCGCCCGATCGCCGGATTTGCTCGCTCGCGCCATGATCTCTCCTCCGCCCGAGGGGTCCGTCCGTCCCCGTCGCCCCATCGTTCTAGGCATTCGTCTGCGGCACCGCAACACGATCGGGCCGCGCCGGAAAGCCGCAAGGTCCGCGACGCGCCATGGCCGGGTCCGGCCGCTGCCGCGGCATCACAGCCGGGCCTTGCCCGCTCAGCCGCGTCATACTAGGTCAGTGGGCGCAGCCGATCCACGGCATGCCGAACCCGCAACCGCCGGTGCGAGGCGCCGAACCGGGCCGCTCCTCCGGATCGCCGAACGAGGTGCCCCGCCGTGCCCATCCCCCTTCGCCACCCGCTCTCCGGCCGCGTGCGTGCAACCGCTCTCGCCCTCGTGACCGCCGCCATGGTCTCGGCCGGCGGCGTGCCGGTGCGGGCCGCCGATGCCGAGGGGCGTTACGCCATCAAGGGCGTGGGTCTGATGAATTGCGGTCAGCTGGTGCAGGCCTTCGAGAAGAACCGCGACCCGGTGCTCGAGGTGGTGGCGAGCTGGCTCGGAGGCTACATCACCGCCCAGAACCGTGCGAAGGACGGCGTGGTCGACGTGGCGCCCTGGCAGAGCATCCTGCTGCTGGCGGAACTGCTCGCCAACCACTGCAGGGCCTATCCCGATCAGGCGGTCTTCGTCGCCACCGATCTGATGCTGCGGGCGATGGCGCCGACGGCGATGGCGGAGCAGAGCGAATCCGAGCGCATCGACGCGGGCGACGGCCGCACCATCGAGATCTTCCGCAGCGTCCTGCAGCGCGCCCAGCGCCAGCTGATCGAGCAGGGCTATCTGAGCGGCGCCGCCGACGGCAGGTTCGGCCCCAAGACCGCCGAAGCCTTCGGCACCTTCCAGGCGGCGAAGAACCTCGAAATCACCCGGCTGCCGGACCAGCAGACCCTGCTGGCGCTGTTCAGCCCGCTCTGGAACGTCCAGCGCCAGAGCAACTGACCAAAGCGACCGGCCAGCGTCTCAAAAGGACGAGTTCGGCTGCTCGAGGAAGGCCGCTTCCTCGGCGGTGCTCGTTCGGCCCAGCGCCGCGTTGCGGTGGGGAAAACGGCCGAAACGGTCGACGATCACCTTGTGGCGCACGGCATAATCGAGCTTCTCGGCATCGCCCAGACGTTCGAACAGGGCGACGCTGCGGGCCTGATCGGCCGGATTTTCGCTGTGCTCGAAGGGCAGATAGAGAAAGGCGCGCTCTTCGATGCTCAACTCGGCATCGAAGCCCAGATCGAGCGCCTCGCGGGTGAAGCCCCGGGCCAGATGGTCGCAGGCGAAGGCGCGGGCGGTGCCGCGGAACATGTTGCGCGGGAACTGGTCGGTCAGCAGCACCAGCGCCAGCGTCGAGCGGGCGGCCCGGCACCAGTGCCAGATGGCGCCGCTCTCGGCCTTGTCCAGAAGATCGCCGCAGACCCTTGCGCATTCGGCATCGAAGGCCGGCGTCGAGGCGAACCAGTGCGGCCGGGCTTCGTCGGCGAACCAGAAGTCCAGGATGCGGCGTACGTCGTCGTCCATGTTCTCCCTCCCTCGTCGGGGACCGACGCTAGAGCCATTGCCGGTCCGTTGGAACCACCCGGTCGATCGAACATCACGGCACGCCGGAGAAACCGGCTCGTCACGGCGCCCCGATTCTCCCGATCCCGGGCCCTCTCGATCCTGGCGCCGGACCTTGCTAGAGAACCGCACGCCCGCCACGCCGGCCCTTCGCCTTTGGAGCAGCTTCGTTGATCCCACGTTACGCCCGTCCCGAGATGTCCCGGATTTTCGCCGAGGACGAGAAGCTGGCGATCTGGCTGGAGATCGAGCTTCAGGTCGCCGAGGCGATGGCGGAGCTGGGGCAGCTGCCCGCCGAAGAGGTGGCGACGCTGCGCCAGCGTACGGAGCGGGACCGCTCGCGCATTCTCGATCCGCAGGCCGTGGCCGCGATCGAGGCGACCACGCGGCACGACGTGATCGCCTTTCTGACCCATGTCGAGGCTCTGTGCGGTGCCGAGGCACGCCACCTGCATCTGGGCATGACCTCCTCCGATCTGCTCGACACCACCCTCGCCGTCCAGTTGCAGCGGGCGGGTGCCCTGCTCGTGGCCGACCTCGAGGCGCTCCTCGGCGTGCTCGGGCGGCGCGCGCGCGAGCACGCCACGACGCTGACCATCGGCCGCAGCCACGGAATCCACGCCGAGCCGACCACCTTCGGCCTCAAGCTGGCCGGCTTCTTCGCCGAGTTCGACCGGCAGAAGGCGCGGCTCGAGGCGGCGATCGACGAGGTCGCCACTTGTGCGATCTCGGGGGCCGTCGGCACCTTCGCCGCCATCGACCCGCGCATCGAGGCGGCGGTGGCGGCGAGGCTGGACCTGCGGGTCGAGCCGGTCTCGACCCAGGTGATCCCGCGCGACCGGCACGCCGCCTTCATGTGCGCGCTGGCGCAACTGGCGGGCTCGATCGAGCGGCTGGCCACCGAGGTGCGGCATCTGCAGCGCAGCGAGGTGCGCGAAGCGGAGGAGTTCTTCCATGCCGGCCAGAAGGGCAGCTCGGCGATGCCGCACAAGCGCAA
>JAGREO010000022.1:0-8507 GCA_020446525.1 Geminicoccaceae bacterium
GCCGTGGTCGAGTTGCCCGAGGCCGCAGCCATGTCGCCGATCGCCAGGGCATCCACACCCGTCGCCGAAGCGCCGTTGCCGATCGCCGTCGCATTGGCCGAACCGGCCTTGGCCGCCTCGCCCACCGCCAGCGCGAAATCACCATCGGCCTCGGAGATGTGACCGAAAGCGTGTGCGCGCTCGCCCTCCGCGTCGGCACGCCAGCCGAAGGCGGTCGCGGCGATGCCGTCGGCGACGCTCTCGCCACCCACGGCCGTCGTCGAATTGCCCGAAGCGAAGGCTTCGTCACCGATCGCCAGCGCGTCGACGCCCGTGGCCGAAGAGGCGTCGCCGAGGGCGATCGCACCGACACCGCTCGCGGTACCGTCGAAGCCGGTGCCCTGCGCGTCGGCGAGCATGGCCAGCGCCTCGTCCAGATCGACCTGCTCGATCTCGCCCGCGGCGATCGGCAGGGTGATCTTGTAACCGGTCGTGCCGTCGACCTCCCCCGCGGTGCCGGCGCCGACGCCCGCCTCGTTCACCTCGAGGCCGTGCATCACGACCTCGCGCGCCTCCAGCGGGAAGAGATCGGACCCCTCATATTGCGTGCCGCTCAGCGGATTGAGGAACAGGCTGTCGTCCGTCAGATCGTAATCGGCGAGGAAACGGATCGAGCCGCCGGCATCGGCGACCGGTCCGTTGCTCAAGCCGTCGGTCTGCTCCTCGAGCGGCAGGATGATGTCGCCATAGGAAGGCAGGCCCTCGGCCACCTCGACGAAACCGTCGCCGTCGGCGTCGGCGGCGATGGTCGGCGCCACGGAATCGATCGGATTGCCGTCGGCGTCGAACCGGCCGTGGACGTGCTGCACGTGCAGCTGACTTGGCGTCACGCCGTCGGCGACGGTGGCCACCGTCAGCATATCACCCTGAACGGCGAGGAATGCCGATACGTCGGCGCCCGAATTGTTGAGCGGCGTCAGACCGACGGCATAGACGGTATCCGCCGCGCGAAGCGCCTGCTCGACGGCCGAAAAGGAGAACTCCCTGGATTGCATCGCTTCTTCCTTATCCGTTTCCTCGTTCCACGCGACAGCGCGGGCATTGCCGTCCGCAATCGATCGACGACGCAACTCCCGTCACAAGAAAACGAAATACTGCGCATCGAACCTTTGTCGACCCCTCCTGAAAAGAAATACGGCGAGACGGAGCCGAACTCGAGCGATCTCGCGCATCGTCGTGATTATCGCTGGTTGCAGTTATCGATATCGCGGTCATTTGGACACGTGTTCAATTCTTCGCGATGAGCCCGATCTGCCGGTTCGCGCTGCCCCGCGCCCACGCTCTTCCATGCGCCCCCGGGTGCGGAACGGCGTGCGCCCGCAGCGGCTTCGCTCTGGACGCTTCGTTCGTGAGCGGCTACCGCTCTGGCCAGGCGAGACGGGCGGTCTCGGCCGTTCGACGGGAGCGGAACGATGAAGAAGCTGGCGACGGCGGTGCTTGCGGCGGCCCTCGCGGCCGGTCCGGCGGTGGCGCAGCAACCGACGAAGATCGGCATGATCACCACGCTCTCGGGCGGCGGTGCGCATCTGGGCGTGGACGTGCGTGACGGCTTCGCACTGGCGCTCGAGCAGGCCGGACGCGACGACGTGGAACTGCTGGTCGAGGACGACGCGCAGCAACCGGAGACCGCCAAGGCCATCGCCGACAAGTTCGTCCAGCGGGACGGGGTGAAAATCCTCACCGGCATCATCTGGTCCAACCTCGCCATGGCGGTGGTACCGGCCGTCGTGCGCCAGGGCGTGTTCTACATCTCGCCCAATGCCGGCCCGAGTCAGCTCGCGGGCAGGATGTGCGATCCGCGCTATTTCAACGTCGCCTGGCAGAACAACGATCTGCACGCTGCGATGGGCGCCTACATGAAGACGGAAGGGCTGAAGGCGCCGTTCATCTTGGCCCCCAACTATCCCGCCGGGACGGACGCGCTCACCGGCTTCAAGAGCGAATATGGCGCGCAGGTGGCGGGCGAGATCTTCACCCAGCTGGGCCAGACCGACTACGCCGCCGAGATCGCGCAGATCCGTGCTTCCGATGCCGACAGCGTCTTCTTCTTCCTGCCGGGCGGCATGGGCATCGCCTTCCTCAAGCAATATGCCGCCTCGGGCGTCGGCCTGCCGGTCTTCGGTCCCGCCTTCAGCTTCGACGAGATCATCCTGGGCGCCGTCGGCGACGCCGCTCTGGGCGTCAGGAACAGCTCGCAATGGGCCCATGATCTGGACAACGAGACCAACCGCAAGTTCGTCGAGAGCTTTGGTGAGAAATATGGGCGCACGCCCACCCTCTATGCGTCGCAGGGCTTCGATGCGGCCAACCTGATCCTCTCCGCCCTCGACCAGGCAAAGCCGGAGGATGAAGACGCCTTCCGCCAGGCGCTGGAGAAAGCCGATTTCGCCTCGGTGCGCGGCGCGTTCCGCTTCAACACCAACCACCACCCGATCCAGGACATCTATATCCGCGAGGTGGTGGCGGGCGACGGCAAGCCGACCAACCGGCTCGTCGGCGTGGCGATCGAGGATCACGCCGACGCGTTCGCCGCCGAATGTGCCATGTGATCGCCTGACCCTTCGGATCCATGACCGGGACACTGCTGGTCGAGCAACTGCTCAACGGCATGCAGTTGGGCGTCACGCTCTTTTTGATGGCGGCGGGGCTCACCCTGGTCTTCGGCGTCATGGGTCTGATCAATCTGGCGCACGGCTCGCTCTTCATGACGGGCGCCTTCGTCACCGCGGCCGTGACCACCGCGACCGGCTCCTTCGCTCTGGGCCTCCTTGCCGGCACGGCGGCCGCGGCGGCCGTGGGTGCCTTGGTCGAGCTCGCCGTCATCCGCCGCCTCTACGCGCGTGACCATCTGGATCAGGTGCTGGCGACCTTCGCGCTGATCCTGATCTTCACCGAAGGTGCCCGCTATCTCTTCGGCGGACGGCCGCTCTGGCTCGACGTTCCGCCGGCACTGGCGGGGGCCGTAACCCTGCCCGGTGGTGCACCCTATCCTGTCTTCCGGCTGGTGATCATCGGCGTCGGACTGGCCGTCGCTCTCTTCCTCTATCTGCTGGTCGGCCGCACCCGGCTGGGGATGCGCATCCGTGCCGGCGAGACCGACCGCGAGATGATCGAGGCCCTGGGTGTCGACATCCGCACGCTCTATACCGTCGTCTTCGCGCTGGGTGCCGCGCTCGCGGGCCTGGCGGGCGGGCTGGTCGGCGCCCTGCAGTCGGTCCAGGTCGGCATGGGCGAGCCCGTTCTGATCCTGGCTTTCGTGGTGATCGTCATCGGCGGCATCGGCTCGATCAAGGGGGCGCTGATCGGCGCCCTGCTGGTGGGCGTGGTGGACACGAGCGGTCGGGTCTTCCTGCCGATGGCGTTCGCCCCCTTCATGGACGCCTCCTCGGCCAGCGGCACCGGCGCCGCGATCGCCTCCATGCTCATCTACCTGCTCATGGCGCTGGTGCTGGCGGTGCGGCCGCGGGGTCTCTTTCCGGTCGATGGCTGAAGTCACCGGCACCATCGATCGCGAGACCGTCCTGGGCGCCCTGCTGCTGACGGCCCTGCTCGCCTTTCCGCTGATCGCCTGGGCGCTGGGCGAGCCCTATTACGTCAATCTCGCATCGCGCCTGACCATCGTCGCCATGGCCGCCTCGGGCCTCAATCTCGCGCTGGGCATGGGCGGCATGGTCAGCTTCGGTCACGCGGCCTTCTTCGGCCTGGGCGGCTACGTCGCCGGCATCTCTGCGACCCACGCCTTCGACGGCACGGCCGTTCTGGGCCTGCTGCCCGGCAGCGATCACATGCCCGCCATCTGGATCGCCGCGGTGCTGGTGTCCGGTGCTGCGGCCCTCGCCATCGGCGCGATCTCGCTGCGCACCTCGGGCGTGTATTTCATCATGATCACCCTGGCCTTCGCCCAGATGATCTACTACTTCGCCGTTTCCTGGCCGGCCTATGGCGGTGAGGACGGGCTTTCGATCTATGTCCGCAACGGCCTCTTCGGCCTCGACACCTTCGATCCGGCGACCTTCTTCGCCATCAGCTTTTCCGCACTCCTGGTGGCCCTCCTCGTCACCTCGCGAGTGATGGCCGCACGCTTCGGCGCCGCGCTGACCATGGCCCGGCTCGATCCGGTGCGCCTCGCCGCGGCCGGCGTCGAGCCCCGCACCGTGCGCCTCGTCGCCTTCACGCTCTCCGCCATGATCACCGGCTGGGCCGGCGCGCTCTTCGCCGATCTCGCCGGCTTCGTCTCACCCGCCATGCTCTCCTGGCACCGCTCGGGCGAGCTCATGGTCGTGGTCATTCTGGGCGGCGTCGGCCGCCTGATGGGACCGGTCGCGGGTGCCATCCTGTTCGTTCTGGCGGAGACCGTGCTCGGCGGCTGGACCGACTATTGGCAGTTCTATCTCGGCCTCGTCCTGCTCGCCGTCGTTCTCTTCGCCAAAGGCGGCCTCGTCGGTCTGCTCGCCGGTCCGGCCCGCCATGACTGAGCCGATGCTGCGGGCGCGGGGCCTGGCCCGGACCTTCGGCGGCCTGCGCGCGGTGGACGATCTCGACCTCGACCTCGCGCACGCCGAAATCCACGCGCTGATCGGCCCCAACGGCGCCGGCAAGTCGACGCTCATCGGCCTGCTCTGCGGCACCATCACCCCCGATCGCGGGCGCGTGGTGCTGGACGGACGCGACATCACCCGGCTTTCGCCCGCCGAGAGGGCGGCGCGCGGTCTCGCCCGCAGCTTTCAGGTCCCGCGTCTCGCGGCACCACTCTCCGTCCGCCGCAACGTCATGCTGCCGGTGGCAGCCGCGCGCGGTTCGTGCTTTCGCTTCTGGCGTGCCTGCCGCAGCGATCGCGTGTTGCAGGACGAGACGATGCGGATCCTCGCACGTGTCGGCCTCGAACGGCGCGCCGACATCGCGGTCGGAACACTCTCGCACGGCGAGCGCCGGCTGGTCGAAATCGCCTGCGCCCTGGCGCTGCGGCCCAGGGTTCTGCTGCTCGACGAGCCGCTGGCCGGCCTCGACCCGGCCTCCGGTGCCGGCCTCGCCGCTCTGCTCGCCACGCTCACCGAAGAGGTTCCGATCCTGCTGGTCGAGCACGACATGGACGCGGTCTTCCGTCTGGCCGACCGGGTGACGGTTCTGGTCAGGGGCCGGCGGATCGCCCAGGGCCCGCCCGCCGTCATCCGCGCCGATCCGGCGGTGCGCGAGGCCTATCTGGGTGACGAGGCCCCATGCTGAAACTGCACGGCATCGAGAGCCGCTACGGGGCGATCCAGGCCCTCTTCGGTGTCGATCTTCGCGTCGACCAGGGCGGGGCCACCGCCCTTCTCGGCCGCAACGGCATGGGCAAGACCACCACCATTCGCGCCATTTTCGGTCTCACGCCGCCCGACGCGGGTGTGATCGAACTCGCCGGTCGCGACCTTCGCGGCCTGCCGCCGTTCCGCATCGCGCGGCTGGGCATCGGCCTCGTGCCCGAAGGCCGGCGCTGCTTCGCCCGGCTCACCGTGGACGAGAATCTGGCGGCGACCGCCCGCCCCGGCCCGTTCGATCGCGCCTTCGTCCGCCGGCTCTTTCCGCGCCTCGCCGAGAGAGCGGGCCAGTCGGCCGGGACGCTCTCCGGCGGTGAGCAGCAGATGCTCGCCATCGGCCGGGCTCTCACGACCAACCCCCGGCTCCTCGTCCTCGACGAAGCGACGGAGGGTCTGGCACCGACGATCCGGGCGGAGATCTGGGCCGCTCTCGACCGCCTCAAGCGCGAAGGCCTGTCGCTGCTCGTCGTCGACAAGAGCCTGCAGGATCTGCTGCCGCTGGCCGACCGGCTGGCGGTGCTGGAAAAAGGCCGGTCGGTCTGGCACGGCGCGCCGCACGAATGGACACCGGAGCTGCGCGATCGCTTTCTCGGCGTCTGAGGGATTTCATCGGGAGCGAGCCCGTCGGATGTCGACGGCGGATCGTGAGCGGGCGAACGCGGCTTGCCCCATGCGCCACGGGCGGCCGTCGATCGCCGCCAAGCCCGAGGCGATCAGCGCCATACCGGCCAGATGCCGCGCCAGAAGCGTTTCGCCCAGCACGAGGACCCCCAGTACGATGGCGCTCACCGGGATCAGGAACGTGACCAGCAGCAGATTGGTGGCACCGGCCGTGGCCAGGATGCGGAAATAGAGGATGTAGGCGAGCGCGGTCGAGAACACCGCCAGAGCGAGGATCGCCGTGATGGCCGTGGCGGACGGCATCGGCAGATCCCACGGCCGATCGACCATCAGCGCGATCGGCACGAGCATGAGCGAGGATGCGGTGACCTGCCCGGTCGCGGTCACCAGCGGCGGCGCGCCCATCTTCTTGAAACGGCGACCGTACACACCCGCCAGCGCATAGGACAAGGCACCCGCCAGCACCGCGAATTGTGCCGTGACCTGCACGCCGAGCGTGCCCAGCGCGGCGCCGCCGATCATGACCGCCACGCCGGTCAGACCGAGCACGACGCCGGCGATGCGCCCGGCCGTCAGCTTCTCGTCGGTCGTCAGGGCGTGAGCGACGACGACGGTGAACAGCGGCGTGGTGGCGTTGAGGATCGCCGCCACGCCGCTGGCGATGTGGGTCTGGCCCCAGACGATCAGGGTGAAGGGCACGGCATTGTTGAGCAGGCCCATGGCGCCGAACGCCAGCCACAAGCGGGGCTCGCGCGGCATGCTCCGGCCCGCGAGACGCAGCACGAGGAAGAGCGTGATCGCCGCCAGCGACACGCGCAGGGCCACGATGGTCAGCGGCGGCAGCTCGCCCACCGCGATCCCGACGAAGAAGAACGATCCGCCCCAAAGGACCGAGAGTGTCAGCAGCAGCGCCCATTCCAGGCCGGTCATCGAGCGGTTGGCGGTGGCGGCGTTCATGCGAGGTTCCGGTGCGTGTTTCTTTCCACGCATCCTGTGCATTCACGGTCGAAGCCGCACTCCGCTTCTTGCGGCCAAACCCGCCGGGAGCGTCATCCCTGCCGCCAGCGAACGACCATGGCGGCGATCAGGGCGAAGAGCACGTGGCCGATCAGCGCCACCCAGGTGATCTGGGTGAAGCCGAGAAAGGCCGGATTGCCGGCGATCAGATGGGCCATCACGTAGAGCGCGAAGATCCAGAGCGCCACGCCGTAGAGGATGGCCACGAACCACCAGGGCAAAGCCGGGGTCAGCCGCGCCGCCAGCGGCCGGGCGATCAGCATCCAGCCGAGCGGATAGGCGATCAGCCCGGCCATGTAGTGCAGCGCATGCGCGCCGGGCTCGAAGCCGGCGCCGGTGAAGGTCTGGATGACCTGGTTCGCCAGCGGGACCGGCGCCAGTTTGGCGAAGCCCAGCGCCGGGCTCAGGCTCTGGCCGAAGAAGTCGAACGCGACCGTCGCCGCGGCGCCGGCGAGCAGCAGGGTCGGCAGGTCGAAACCGGGCCGGGTCGTCGTGGGCATGTCGGGATCCCGCAAATGGACGTCGGCGGGTGTCTTGCCACGACTCGCCCGGTCGCCGAAATCACGTTCGCGCGGCCCGCGGGCCCGGTCGGCTCAGGCCGCTCGGCGAACCCAGCCGCGCGCCTCCTCCAGCGCGTCCTGCGGGAAGACGCGCAGGCGTGCGGGCAGGACCACGGCCGAGGCGTTGGCCATCCGCTCGACCCAGCGCAGATCGGTGACGACGGCGACGTGACTGAAGCGGCGCATGTGGCGCAGACTGAAGAAGAGATCCTCGAACAGCATCGAGAGCTCCATCCCCTCGAAGCTCTCGATCACCTCGATCAGCCGCACCTTCTCATGGCGGGCGAGAAACGCTTCGAGCTTCTTCTTGACCGGCTCGAAGCCCGACGAGGTGACCCGTCCCGCCACCCGGATCTCCACCACACCGGTCGCATCGTCCTCCTCGTAGTCGATCCGGCCCGGCGCCTTGGCCCAGGGGTCGTAGCTGCCGAAATGCCAGATGTAGCCTTCGGGGTCGCGGACGGAATATTCGCGACTGCCGTAGCTCGTATCCTCCGGCGCCCGCGCGATCGTCGCACCGGCGGCCATGGCCCGCTCGTGATGCTTCTCGACGTCGTCGACGACGACATAGATCGAGCGTGCCGTGCCCTTGACGTCCTCCTGCGGCACCGAGCCACCGTCCTTGATGTCGCCGAGCATGACGAGGGCGTCGCCGTAACCGAGTTCGGCATGCTCGATCGATCCGTCGTCCTTCTCGGCGATCTTGTGACGCTCGAAAC
Source organism: Geminicoccaceae bacterium (assembly GCA_020446525.1). GTDB lineage: Bacteria > Pseudomonadota > Alphaproteobacteria > Geminicoccales > Geminicoccaceae > JAGREO01. Next base: position 8,254 of record JAGREO010000022.1, read on the forward strand.
CGAAGGCGCGGCAGAGCCAGTCCACCGCCTCCTTCGTGTCACGATAGCGCAGGGTGGGAACGATCCGGCTGCCTTTGCTCATTTGCGACGGCTCCTCGCGTGCGTGTGTCTGCTGCAGGAGACATGGGGAGCGGGGCGGCGCGGATCCAGCGTGCGGTTCGTGGCTACTGATCCATCTTGAGGGCCGCCAGGAAGGCCTCCTGGGGGATCTCGACATTGCCGATGTTGCGCATGCGCTTCTTGCCGGCCTTCTG
>JAGREO010000022.1:8644-8803 GCA_020446525.1 Geminicoccaceae bacterium
ATCAGCTCCTTGAGCTTCTCGCACAGGGCGCGGCCGCGCTTCTCCGCCATCGAGCGGTGCACGATCAGGGCCAGACTGTCGACCGGATCACCGTTGACCAGCACCGAGAGCTTGACGAGGTCGCTCTCGGCATAGCCGTCGAGCTGATAGTCGAAGCTG
>JAGREO010000201.1 GCA_020446525.1 Geminicoccaceae bacterium
TCGGGCGAGACGGCGAGCTTTCTCGCCGGCGGCGAATTTCCGGTGCCGGTCGGTCGCAAGGACGACGAGATCACCATCGAATTCAAGGAGTTCGGTGTGCGCCTGTCGTTCACGCCGACGGTGCTGAACTCAGAGCGCATCAGCCTGCAGGTCAAGCCCGAGGTCAGCGATCTCGACTTCGCCAACGCCATCGAGCTCGCCGACACGCTGATCCCGGCACTCAAGACCCGTCGGGCCGAGACCACGATCGAACTCGGCAGCGGCCAGAGCTTCGCGATCGGCGGTCTCATCTCCAACACCTCGCAGAACAATGTCGAGAAGTTCCCGGGCTTGGGCGATCTGCCGATCCTCGGCACGCTCTTCCGCTCGACCAACTTCCAGCGCAGCCAGAGCGAGCTGGTGATCATCGTCACGCCCTATCTCGTCAAGCCCACGCGTCTCGCCGAGCTTCGCTCGCCCACCGACGACTATGTGCCGCCGAACGATCTCGAGCGCATTCTCGAGGGTCGGCTCACCAAGCCGCGGCTGACGCCCGGTGTCGATGCGCCGCGCGTCGCCGGAACCAAGCTGCTCGGTGCCGCCGGATTCGCCCTGGATTGACCGAGCAGCCGCACCCGGACCGCCCTTCACCAGCCGCCCGCATTTCGAGGGATCAGACCATGCATTCGTCGAGCACGAGGAACACGAGCCGAGCCCCTGGTGCGACCGCGGGCGGAACCGTCCTGCCCGGCCGCGGGCGATCGGGGCGCCGCCACCTCGTCTGGGGTGTCCTTGCCCTGGCGGCGTGCCAGCCGACGACGATCGTCCTGCCCGAGCAGGGTTACGTCGTGCCCGAGGTGCGGGCCGAGAAGATCGCGCTGCGTCATGCGGTCTATTTCGCCACGGACGAGGCGCGCATCGCCGAGGGGGAGCGGGCGGCGCTGGCGGCCTTCGTCGAGGCGACGGCACCCACCGGCGCCGACTACAGGATTTTCGGTCACGCCGACGAGCGGGCGAGCGACGCCTACAATGTCGACCTGTCGCTCGAGCGCGCGATGGCGGTGGCCGAACTGGTCGAGCGGGCGGCGGCCAGGGGCTCGGGTGTGCAGGTCTCGGCCTTCGGCGAGCGGGTGCCGGCGGTGCCGGGCTCGAACGAGCGGAGCTGGCAGGCCAACCGGCGGGTCGAGGTGGTGGCCGTGACCTACAGCCTCTCGGTGCCCGCCTGTGGCGCCGTGCAGCTGAACGGGACGGCCAATACCGCCAATGCCGGCTTGAGCGATCTGGGATGCGCCAATGCCGCCAATCTGGCGGCGATGGTGGCCGATCCGGCCGATCTCGCGCGGGGCCCGGGGCCGCGGGAGAGCGAGGGTGCGCCCGATCCGCGGCGCGAGATGGGCGCGCTCGAGCGCTATCGCACCGACAAGGTCAAGAAACTCGCCGCAAGTGGTGACGAGAAATGAGTGTCCGTGATCTGGCGACGGGTCGACAGACCCAGGAAGACCGCGCGCAGTTCCGCGCCTTCATCAGCGACGACGAGACGCGCGGCGTGGTCGATCAGGTCATCCGTGATCTGGTCATCCCGCATTCGGCGGTGCACAAGGGCGGGATCGCAGGGGCCATCGAGTTTCTGAGCGAGCATCGTTCGCCGCGCATGCTGCTGGTCGATCTGAGCCAGTCGGATCTGCCGCTCTCACACATCAACGAGCTCGCCGAAGTGTGCGAGCCGGGGGTCACGGTGGTGGCGGTCGGCGACCGCAACGACGTGGGCCTGTTCCGCGAGCTGATGAACAGCGGCGTGAGCGACTATCTGGTCAAGCCGATCACGCCCGCACTGCTGCAGAAGTCGCTGCTCTCGACGGTCGACAGCGAAACCCGGGCGCGTCAGACCAACAAGCTCGGCCGTCTGGTCGTCGTTGTCGGCGCGCGCGGCGGCGTCGGCGCCACCACGGTCGCCACCAACACCGCCCATCACGTGGCCGAGGTGCGAAGGCGGCGGGTGGCCCTGGTCGATTTCGACCTGCAGTTCGGCACCGCCGCCCTGGCCCTCGATCTCGAGCCGAGCCACGGCTTCAGCGAGGCCCTCGAGACCGCCAGCCGGATCGACAGTCTCTATGTCGAGCGGACGATGTCGCGCTATTCGGACACGCTCTTCGTGCTGAGTGCCGAAGAGGGCCTCGACGAAGAGATCGCCATCGATCCCGAAGCGGTCGATCACCTGATGCACGAGTTGCGCAGCAAGTTCCACTATGTCTTCGTCGACACGCCGAGGCCGTTCGCCGGCGCTTCGGCCAAGCTGCTGCGCGAGGCGTCCGACGTGGTCCTCGTCGCCGATCCGTCGCTGGCGAGCATGCGCGACACGCTGCGCATCTGCCAGTGGCTGCCGACGATCAACGCCGCCTGCAGCGTCACCCTCTTGATGAACCGCGTCGGCGAGAACCGCCAGGGCGAGATTCCGCCGGCCGAGTTCGAGAAGGGCGTCGGTCGCAAGATCGACATCACCATGCCCTTCGACGCCAGGAACGTCGCCGGTGCGGTCAATGTGGGGCAGCCCCTCCTGTCGACCTCGTCCTCGCTCTGCGGCGCCATCGCACAACTCTCCGAGGCGCTCTGCGGTCTCACCAGCCGGCCGAAGAAGGGCCTGCTGGCGAAGGTCCTCGGCCAGAGGGGTCGCTGAGATGTTCGGTCGTCGCACCGACAGCCGGACCGAGGCGCCGCGGCCCTCGCCGCCCGAGAGAGCCGAAGCGCCGGTCACGCCGGCCGCGTCCGTTCCGGTCGAGGCGGAGCCGCAGGACGTGGCCGTGGCCCGCCCGGCGCCGCGTCCCCGCACCGTCCAGGCCGGCGGCGAGAACACGCGCCGCATCGAAGCCGCACTCTACGAGCAGATCGACGCGGCGAGTGCGGCCCGGCTGCCCAAAGACGAGCTCTTTCGTCAGATCAGCGAGATGATCGGCGACATCGTGGTGGAGCAGCGTCTCTCGCTGACCAGCAGGGAACAGGAAGCGTTCGCCCGGAACATCGTCAACGACATGCTGGGGCTGGGGCCGCTCGAGCCGCTGCTGGCCGACGAGACGGTGACCGACATCATGGTCAACGGTCCGGATCAGACCTATGTCGAACGCCGCGGCAAACTGGAACTGACCGACGTCCAGTTCCGCAACGCCCAGCACGTCATGAACGTCGCCCAGCGCATCGTCACCCGTATCGGCCGGCGGGTCGACGAGACCTCGCCGATCTGCGACGCGAGGCTCGAGGACGGCAGCCGCGTCAACGTGATCGCCCCGCCGCTGGCGATCGACGGCTGTTCCATCTCGATCCGCAAATTCTCCAAGAAGTCGATCACGCTCGACGTGATGGCGCGGCAGAAGAACATCAGCGACGGGCTGGCCAAGGTGCTCAAGATCGCCTCGGCCTGCAGGCTCAACGTCGTCATCTCCGGTGGAACCGGCTCGGGCAAGACGACGATGCTCAACGCGCTCTCGCAACTGATCGACCCGGGCGAGCGGATCGTCACCATCGAGGACGCCGCCGAACTGCAGCTGCAGCAGCCGCACGTCGTGCGGCTGGAGACCCGGCCGGCCAATCTCGAGGGCCAGGGCGAGATCAGCATGCGCGAGCTGGTCAAGAACGCGCTGCGCATGCGTCCCGACCGGATCATCTGCGGCGAGGTGCGCGGGCCCGAGGCCATGGACATGCTGCAGGCGATGAACACNNACACCGGCCACGACGGCTCGATGTGCACGCTGCACGCCAACAATCCGCGCGAGGCCATCACCCGGCTCGAGAACATGATCATGATGGCTTCGGCCAATCTGCCGCCCAAGGCGATCCGCACGCAGATCGCCGGCGCGGCCAACCTGATCGTTCAGGTGTCGCGCATGCGTGACGGCGTGCGCCGGGTCACCCACGTCACCGAGATCGTCGGCATGGAGGGCGAGATCATCACGCTGCAGGACCTGTTCACCTACGACTTCCAGGGCGAGAATCGCGACGGCACGCTGATGGGCGAGTTCCGCCCGGCGAGTGCGCGCCCGCACTTCAGCAAGCGCGCCGCCTATTTCGGCCTCGAACGCGCCCTGGCGGCGGCGTTCGATTAGAGCGCCCTCCGATCGGATGGAACCGGCGGGTCGATCGGGGAACGCGACGGAACGAGGATCCGGAGCAGGCTTCCGGTCCCGTCCGAAGGTGACCTGCTCCGGGCCGGATCTGCCTTGAAAGTGACCGCCATGCTCGAGACGCTCCTCCATCTCTTCGACCAGCCCGACCCGACGATGGTCTGGGCCCTGTCGTTCGCCCTCGTCGGCGGCGTCACCTGGCTCGTCGGCAGCCGTGTCGCCGACGGCGTGGAAGCGAAGAAGCGCATCGGCCGACGCGTGACGTCGCTCGGTGCGAGCCGTGCCGGTCCCAAGGCGAGTGCCGACGTTCTGGCCAATGCGCGGCGCCAGCATCAGCGCACGATCTTCGGTGACGTCGGCAGCCGTCTCAAGACGTTCGTCCCCAACGGCCGCAACATCGAGGACAAGCTCCATCGCGCCTCGGTTTCGCTCGGTGCGGGCGACTACGTTCTCATCTGCCTGCTGATCGCCGCGGCCATCGCCCTGGCGACCTGGCTGTATTTCGCCATCAATCCCCTGCTGTGCCTGGGTATCGGCCTGCTCGCCGGCTTTCACGGGCCCGGCTTCGTGTTGAACCGGCGCATGGCCAAACGGCGCAACGCCTTCGTCAAGCTCTTTCCCGACGCCATCGATCTGATCACCCGCAGCGTGAAGTCGGGCCTGCCGGTCACCGAAGCGATCCATGCCATCGGCCAGGAAGTCGCCGAGCCCATCGGACCGGTCTTCGACGGGATTTCGCACAATCTGCGGATCGGCATCTCGCTGCCGGAAGCCCTCTGGATGGCCGCTCGAAAAGAGAGCATTCCCGAGTTCAAGTTCTTCGTCATCAGCCTGGTGATCCAGCAGGAGACCGGCGGCAACATGTCGGAAATCCTGCGCAATCTGGCGACGATGATCCGCCGGAGAGAGCAGGTCCAGCTCAAGATCAAGGCGATGTCGTCGGAGGCGCGGGCGTCGGCGATGATCATCGGATCGCTGCCCTTCATCATGACCGGCGTGATCTTCGTCGTGAACCCCGATTACATCATGACGCTGTTCACCGACCCGCGCGGGACGATCGCCCTGACCATGGCGGGCTGCAGCATGTCGACGGGAATTTTCGTCATCGCCCGCATGGTGAGGTTCAAGATATGAGGCAGATGGCTCCAGCGTCCATTTTCGCCGAGAACGTCGATCTGCTGGCGGCGGGCCTGTTCTTCCTGCTGACCTTCGTGAGCATCGTCTATCTCTGGCGCGGCATTCACGCGCGACGCAGCGTCGCCACCCGGCGCGAAATGCTCCGGCGCCGGCGCGGCAAGCTCAAGCGAGACGCGGCGCGTCAGGAACGAGGCAAGCGGTCGCCCCGATCGGGGGCGCTCGGGCGGGAACTGCTCGACCGCTTCCGTCTGTCGAAGGACACGCAGGCCAAGGCGATCGAACAGAAGCTGCATCAGGCCGGCTTCAACCATGCCGACGCGCTGCCGGTCTACGTCCTCTCGCGGGTCGTCGCGCCGTGCGTGGTGACCGCCGCGGCCTATGTCCTCGTGCTGTCGTTCGATCTGGCGCAGGGCAAGCCGATCCTGCTGGCCGGCGAGCTCCTGCTCGCGGCGATCATCGGCGCGGCGCTGCCGGATTTCGTCGTCGCGCGGGCGACCGCGAGCCGTCGCGAGCAGTTGCAGGACGCGCTGCCCGACGCTCTCGATCTTCTGGTGATCTGTGCGGAGGCGGGGCTCAGTCTCGACAATGCGCTCGAGCGCGTCGCCAACGAACTCGGGGAGGCGGCATCGGCCCTGAGCGACGAGCTTTCGATCACGGCCCTGGAACTGAACTTTCTGCCGAGCCGCAAGCTCGCTCTCGAGAATCTCGGGACGCGCACCGGTCTGCCCACCATCCGCAGCCTGGTCGGCACGCTGATCCAGTCGGAGAAATACGGCACGCCGCTGGCCCAGTCGATGCGTGTGCTGTCGGCCGAACTGCGCGAGCAGAGAATGCTGGCGGCCGAGGAAAAGGCGGCGAGACTGCCGGCGACGCTCACGGTGCCGATGATCGTCTTCATCCTGCCGACCCTGTTCATCGTCTTGGCCGGCCCCGCGGTCATCGACGTCTACGACAGCCTCAGTCGCTGAGAACCGCCCGCGCACGACGTCGTCGGCATCATCCGGACGAACGAGCCGAGAAATCGCCGGATCAAGGTCCCGTCGCGCGTGCGCCGGGCTCGAACGCTCGACGATCCGCCGGTCGGGATCCGGCAGGTAGCGGACACGCCGCGTCGAAGCGGGAATGACGGGGTCGACCCGGAGAATGCCGGTCTCCCGATCGCGCGGCACGGGAGCGGCCATCTCCCGTTCGAGATCCCACGGCGGCTCGCCCGGCGGCCCGCCGTCTCCACGAGGCCCGAAGCCGATTCGGCCCTGATGCGCCCATGAGCCGGCGAGGTGGCCCGATCGCCTCGCCCTGACAGGGCGGACAAACAGCGGTCCAGATGCTAAGAAAAAAAGCATTGACACAGGTTAAAACCTTGGTCTATAATCCACCCCATGACCCACCATCACGCCGCCCCACCCGAAGCACTCCCGTCCGCCTGCGCGCGCTTCGCGCTGG
>JAGREO010000202.1 GCA_020446525.1 Geminicoccaceae bacterium
CCGATGGCACCGGCCTGGTTGACCGTGGCGACACCGGCGACGATCGAGCCCAGCACCAGAAAGATGAGGGTGAGCGGCGGTACGAGGATGATCAGGATGCGACCCAGGAAGCGCAGGTCGAAGCGGCCCTCGCGGCCCACCGCCGGCGCCGCCCGCGGACGGACCAGCGCCACGCCGAAGATGAACGCCATGTAGAGGCCGACCAGGACGAGGCCGGGGACGAAGGCGCCCATGAACATGTCGCCGGCACTGGTCGAGGCGACGGCGAACTCGGACGGCATGGCGAACTCGCCGGTGGCCTCCCTGTAGAGTGCGGTGCGGGCGGTCGAGGCCTGATCGACGGCGCTCGAGAGCTGGTCGGCCAGGATGATCAGCACGATCGAGGGCGGGATGATCTGGCCGAGCGTGCCCGAGGCGGCGATCGCTCCCGTCGCAAGCGGCGTGTCGTAGCCGTTGCGCAGCATCGCCGGCAGCGAGATCAGGCCCATGGCGACAACGGTGGCGCCGACGATGCCGGTCGTGGCCGCCAGGAGGGCACCGACGAAGACGACGGAGATGCCGAGCCCGCCCGGCACCGGTCCGAAGAGCTGCGCCATGGCGATCAGCAGATCCTCGGCGATCTTCGAGCGCTGCAGCATCAGGCCCATGAAGATGAAGAGCGGGATGGCGATCAGCGTGTCGCGATCGGGCTCCCAATAGACACCGCGAAAGTTGGTGACGCCGGCGGTCAGCCATTGCAGCGGCCCGCCATGGGCGAAATAGGCGCCGGTATCGCCGGCCATGAGCAGGCCCAGGAGCGCGCCCAGGCCGATGGTCAGGATGGCCGAGCCGGGCAGGGCGAAGGCGACGGGAAAGCCCGAGCCCAGCGCCGCCATCATCGTCAGGAGCAGGATCAGAAGGAGAAGGACTTCCATTGCCCTACGCGATCCACCCGGTCATCGTGTCGAGCGGGCTCAACGGGCGGGCGCCCGCTCGGCCGGCCCTTCGCCGGATGCAGGGCCGGTGCGGCCGCCCGGCACCTCCTTCCAGTCTGCATAGCCGTCGAGCAGCATGGCGGCGAACTGCACCATCATCGAGGTGGCGAAGACGGCGAGAAAACCGGCCATCAGATATTTGACGTACATGCCGAAGCCCGACTGGGTGATCTCGAAGGCCAAGAGCGGGCTCACGATCACGTTGGTCTTGTCCCACATGCCGAGCGTGAGGATGACCGTGCAGAGGCTCATGCCGAACAGCACCGCCCCGATCGCGTTGACCATGCCCCTGGTGCGCGTGGAGAGCCCGGCATAGATCACGTCGACCCGCACATGGCCCTCCTCCATCAGCGTGTGGGCGCTGGCGAAGAGAAAGAGCGCGCCGTACCAGAAGCGCACCAGATCGGCCATGAAGGCCTGCTCGTAGGAGAAGACGAAGCGCGAGATGACGATCTGCAATTCGGCCGCCACGACGAGCAGCGTCAGCCAGGTGAAACCCGGACCGCGGGTGAAGGCGGCGATCACCACCGCCGCTGCAATGAGCGGCACGTGCAGCCGGGTGCCGCGATAGTCCGGCCGCCCCAGGTCCCGGGTCAGCCCGTCGCCGACCAGGGCCGGCAGGAACTCCTCCGCCCGCAGGAAGGAAACGGCATAATCGGCGAGCCCGACCAGCAGCACGGCCCAGAAGGCCGCACGCGTGACGAAGGCGGCGACGGCGGAAAGCCGGGCCGCGTCCGCGCGCAGTTCGCACCCGTCGCCCGGGCGGACCAGCACGACCGCGGCCGCGAGCGCCGCCGCATAGAGCAGGGCCTGCAGCAGGGCGAAGCTCCAGCCGTCCCCGGTGCCGGTGAGCGTTGCCGCCGCACCCGGCCAGCCGCGCCCGTGGGTGAGATAGGTGTTCAGCAGGAAGACGAAGGTGCAGCCGACCACCGTCCAGGCGAACAGGCGCACCGGTCGGCCGCAGGCGGGCGGATGGTCCCTCACGCGTCCCCCCTCGCTCGCGTGATGCCGGCGGGCGCGGCGGCGCGGCGCCGCGCCCGCTCTCGCCTAGAGCCCGAGGCCGCGGTTGCGCTTGACCGAGTAGCCGACGTCGGCGAGCTTCATCCAGCCGCCCACACCCTTGCGCGCCGCGAGGAAGCTCTCGTGCACGCGGTTGGTGAGATCGCCGTGCTGACGGGTCTCCTCGAACACCTCCTCCGCGGCGGCGGCGAAGGCTTCGTAGATGTCGTCGTTGAACTCGCGCAGCGCGACGCCGTGCTCGTTGATCAGCTTGTCGAGATAGACGCCGTTGTTGGCATTGAATTCGGCCATGCCGAAATCGTTCTCGATGCTGCAGCAGGCGCGGATCAGCATCTGGTCGTTCGCCGAGAGACCGTCCCAGAAGGCCTTGTTCATGCCGAACGAGAGGATGCTTCCGGGCTCGTGCATGCCGGGCCAGTAGTAGTATTTCGCCGCTTCGTAGAACTTGAGGAAGTAGTCGTTCCAGGGGCCGACCCATTCGGTCGCGTCGAGCGCGCCGGAGACCAGATTCTCGTAGATCTGGCCGCCCGGCAGCGAGACCGGCGAGCCGCCGAGCTTGGAGATCACGTCGCCGCCGAGACCGGGAATGCGCATCTTGAGGCCCTTGAAATCGTCCGGGCTCTCCATCTCCTTGTTGAACCAGCCGCCCATCTGCACGCCGCTGTTGCCGGCCGAGAGGTTCTTGAGGCCGAATTCGCCGGCCAGTTCGTCCCAGAGTTCCTGACCGCCCATGAAGTGAAGCCAGGAGGCGGCTTCGGTGTAGGTGAGGCCCATCGGCACCGTGGTGAAATAGGAGAAGGCCGGATGCTTGCCCTTCCAGTAGTAATCGGCGCCGTGATAGGCCTGCGCGTTCCCCGAGGCGACCTCGTCGAAGGCGTCGAACGCACCGACCCGCTCACCGGCGGCGAAATACTGCACCTGGATGCGGCCTTCGGACAGATCGGCGATGTTCCTGGCCAGACGCTGGGCGCCGGTGCCGAGACCGGGGAAGTCGCGCGGCCAGGTGGATACAATGTTCATCTCGATCCGCTCCTGGGCGATGGCCGGCCTGGGAAAGCCGGACGCCACCACTCCCGCACCGGCGGCGACGCCGCCCAGGCCCGCGCTCGACACGAACGCACGTCTCTTCATGATCGACATCCTCCGCTGATCTCGCGCCCGTCGTCCGGACATGGGCGCGGTTGAAGCAGCAAGCCTGCGGCTTGGCAAGCACGGCGCAGGGGGGCAAGCGCGGCGCACGGCCGGTCGCCTGCTCGCGCCGGGACCGTCAAAGGAAGACGGTGGTGATCGCCGGGAACAGCAGGATCAGCATCAGGATCAGGAGCTGGATACCGATGAACGGCAGGAAGCCCTTGAAGATGTCGGTGAGCGAGATCTCCGGCGGACAGACCGATTTGAGGTAGAAGGCGGCGGGACCGAAGGGGGGCGAGAGGAAGCTCACCTGCATGTTGACGCAGAAGAGGATGCCGAACCAGACCGAGACGTGCACCGGATCGATCGAGCCGAAAACGGCCAGTTCCTCGATCGGCAGGCGAAGGACGATCGGCAGGAAGACGGGCATCACCAGCAGCACGATGCCGACCCAGTCCATGAAGGCGCCGAGGAAGAGGAAGATCACCATCATCGTCAGGAGGATGACGAAGGTCGACATCTCCGCTCCGACGATCATGTTGGCGACATAGGCCGGTCCGCCGGCGATCGAATAGGCGCCGGCGAGCGCCGTGGCGCCGAAGGTCACCCACAGGATGGTGCCGGTCGACTTGAAGGTGCGCATCAGCGACTCGCGCACGAGATCCCAGGAGAGTTCGCCGCGGATGACGATCAGGAGGAAGACCGCGGCGCATCCCATGCCGGCCGCCTCGGTGATGCCGGTGATGCCGCCATAGATCGAGCCCAGCACCACGCCGACAATCAGCAGCGGGGCGATCAGCCCGGGCAGGGCCTTGAGCTTGTCGGCGCCGGTGACGTCGGCGCCGCCCTCGGGCAGCGGTGCGAGCGCCGGATTGAGGCGGGTGCGGACGATGATGTAGAGGATGTAGCAGCCGGCCAGGATGAAGCCCGGCAGGAACGCCGCCTTGAAGAGGGCGTGGATCGAGGTCTCGGTGATCAGGCCGTAGATGATGAGCACGATCGAGGGCGGGATCATGGTGCCGAGCGAGCCCGAGGCGCAGATCGTGCCGATCGCCAGGTTCTGGTCGTAGCCCAGGCGGAGCATCTGCGGCAGGGCGATCAGACCGAGCAGCACGACCTCGCCGCCGATGATGCCGGACATGGCGGCCATGATGATCGCCATGATCGCGGTGACGATGGCGATGCCGCCGCGGGTGCGGCTCATGAAGGTGTTGAGGCTGTTGTACATGTCCCGGGCGATGCCCGAGCGTTCGAGCAGACAGGCCATGAAGATGAAGAGCGGTACGGAGATCAGCACGTAATCGGTGGTCAGCCCGTACATGCGCTGGGCGAGGATGTTGAGCGGGCCGGTGCCGAAGCTGCGAAAGAGCAGGTCCGGACCGAACTTCAAGAGCAGCACGCCGAAGGCGAGGAAGCCCGAGGCGAAGCCGAGCGGCATGCCGATCATCAAGAGGAACAGCATGCCGAGCAGCAAGAGGATCGAGATCGTGCCGACGTCCAAGGCCGTTCCCCCAAACTCCGCCGCGGCGCACCGCGGCCAGTTCTTCTAGTTCTGTCGGCCCGCCGGTTCCTCGACGGGATAGATCACTTCCTCGACCGGCTCGTGGACTTCCTTGTCCTTGTGCCAGTCGTGAATCAGGTTGGAGACCGCCTGCACCGCCAGGAGCAGGACGGTGATCAGGATGAGCGGCTTCATCACCGCCGGGATCGGCGGATCCCAGGCCGTGCCGAAGGTCTCCCAGCGCATCAGTTTGGTCCAGGCCTCACCGAACCCGCCATAGATGACGGTGGCGGAGAAGACGCACAGGAAGACCGTCGAGAGCACGTCGCACGCCCGCTGCAGGGAGCGGGGCATCATGTCGTAGATGATGAAGATGCGGATGTGACCGCGCTGTTGCATCACATAGATGCCGGCCAGGAGATAGACCGTGCCGCCGAGCCAGAGCGACATCTCGTTGACCCACAAGGTCGGCTTCGCGAACAGATAGCGCATGACCACCTCGTAGCAGATGATCACGACGATGAAGGCGACCACGAACATCGCCACGCGGCTGATGGCGAGGCTGACCCGATCCATCCAACCCGTCACCGGATGCTCGACCATCGCGTCTTCTCCCCGATGGAGAAAGGCCTGGAGATAAAGAGCCCGAAGGGAAGGGGCCCGAAGGGAAGGGGAAGGGCACCCGCTGCGCCCTTCCCCGCTCCCGACCTACTCGGCGATCAGGCCGAGCGTCTTCATGAAGGCGACGTGGCTGTCGACCAGGGCCCGCGCCTCGGGGGTCTTCTCGGCCCAGTTCTCCCAGTTCTTCTGTGCCGCCTTGCGGAACGCCCCCCGGTCCTCCTCGGACCAGTCGTAGAGCGTCACGCCCTTCTCGGGCAGCTCGGCCGCGGCCTTGTTGTTCTCCACCTCGAAGCTGAGCGCCGTCTGGAAGGCCAGCTTCTGCATGGCGACGTCGAAGATGCGCTGGATGTCCTCGGGCAGGCTGTCCCACATGTCCTTGCGGATCGCCAGATGGTCCGACGGCATGGAATGGAAGCCCGGATAGGTCGTGTGCTTGGCCAGATCGTAGAGGCCGAGGCCGACATTGTTGGCCAGACCCGAAGCGTCCGCGCCGTCGATGATGCCGGTCTCGAGAGCCGTGAAGATCTCGGTGAAGTCCATGACAACCGGGCTGGCGCCGAGCTCGGCGAAGATCTCGGTCTCGAGGCCGGGCGGCGAGCGGAACTTCCAGTCCTTGAGCGAGGCGATGCCCTCGAGCGGCTTGGTCGAGGTCAGCGATTCCTGGCCGTAAACCCACCAGCCGATGAGCTGCATGCCATATTCGTTGTAGAGCTGATTGGCGACTTCCTCGCCGCCATTGTAGAACCAGGCATATTGCTGCCAGGGCGTGTCGTAGCCGCCCATGATGTCGCCGACGAACTGGAAGGC
>JAGREO010000203.1 GCA_020446525.1 Geminicoccaceae bacterium
CGCAAGGACCGCGTCGATGACGCGCTCAATGCAACCCGCGCCGCGGTCGAGGAAGGCATCGTTCCGGGCGGCGGCACCGCGCTGCTGCGCGCCAAGAAGGCCGTTCTGAAGCTCTCCAGCGACAATGCCGACATCCAGGCCGGCATCAACATCGTGCTGAAGGCGCTTGAGGCCCCGATCCGCCAGATCGCCGAGAACGCCGGTGTCGAAGGCTCGATCGTCGTTGGCAAGCTGGCCGACATGAAGGGCGACACGATGGGCTTCGACGCGCAGAACGAGGACTACAAGGACCTCGTCGCCGCCGGCATCATCGACCCGACGAAGGTCGTGCGTACGGCGCTGCAGGATGCGGCTTCCGTCGCAGGTCTGCTCATCACCACCGAGGCGATGGTCGCCGAAGTGCCGAAGAAAGACGCCCCCGCAATGCCGGGCGGCGGCATGGGCGGCATGGGTGGCATGGGCGGCATGGACTTCTGATCGGTCCTACCGTTCGAGTGACGCCAGGAAAGGGGCCGCGGGCGACTGCGGCCCCTTTCGCTCGCTCGCCGCGCCGAACCAGGGCGCCACGAGATAGGTGCCGGCGAGCATCATGGGCGTTCCGCCCATGCCCAGCTTGAAGCGCGCCACGCCGGCTGCCTTGTCGGTGTCGATGCCGCCGAGATCGAGCATGCCGACCCCGCTCGATGCCAGCCGCTCCACCGCCTGCCACAAGAGCAGATGGTGGGCCCGCAGGGCGCGGCCGCGCTCGGTGGTGCATCCGGCATAATAGGTGGCGGCGGCACCGTGCCGATCGACGATCACACCGGCCACCGGCTCCCGTTTTTCGAGCGCCACCAGCACCAGCCGATGGCCCGGCGGTTGCGCCTCGCCCAGATCGCGCACGAAAGCGGGCGACGGGCCGCGATAGCCGATCTTCGCCCGGTAGGCCTCGTTGTGGTCGATCAGCCAGTGCAACAGATGCCCGCCGCCCACGGCGCGTATCTCGAGACCGCTCGCTTCGGCGCGCACCAGCATGTTGCGCCATTTGCCGTCGAGACCCGAGCGGAGCGCCGCCGGTGGTCGCCGCAGATCGAGGCGAATGGTCGAATAACCGGTCATCACCCGGCGATGCGTGCTGCGGCGGGCGGCAGCGTTGGTGTCGTCGGGCGACCAGAGCAGCACCGCACCGCGCAATTCGCGGCGCAGCTCGGCCAGCACGTCCGCCTCGTGCCGCGCGGCCTCGCGCACCAGCCAGACGGGACCGCGCATCACCAGAGCGAGCGACAGGCGGGCGGCCAGGCGCCTGAGAGCGACCTGAACGAGGGCCACCGCCTCACCATTCTCCTCGACCAGCAGCCGCCGCACCTCGTGGCCCTGGGCCGCGACCGCACGGCCGTAGCTCCATGCCTGTTGCAGGCTGCACCCGTCGGCCCGTTGCAGGAGACGCTGCCATGTGAGGACGCCGACGGCATCCCAGCGAAATTCCAGCGCGATGACCACCTCCATCTTGCTCTGGCTTGTCGTGCTGGTTAGTATTTCAACCATAGATAGAATACAAACAGGATCGCATGGCACGCGTTCGTTCCGTCGCCGGTGTCTCCGCGCCGACACCCCGACCGACCCGTTGGGCGCTGATCTACGCGCTGGTCTATCTGGGCCTGCCGCTGGTGGCCGTGCTCGGGCTGGCCGACCTCCTCCTCTATTTGTTCTTCACGCACGTGCTCGGCCGCTGTTACGGGCTGTTCTGTCTGTTGTAGACAGGGCAGCATCACCGGGGGCCGGGCCGAGCAGGTCCCAACGCAGGAGGAACGTGTGAGAGATTTGCCGCGCCAGATGAACCATGTCGCCATTCGCGAGCCGGGCGGCCCTGAGGTGCTCGAAGCGGTGCGGGGACCGGTGCCCTCACCCGGCGCCGGCGAGGTGCTGATCGAGGTCGTGGCCGCCGGGGTGAACCGGCCGGACGTGCTGCAGCGTTCGGGCGGCTATCCGCCACCGCCCGGCGCCAGTCCGATCCCCGGTCTCGAGGTGGCAGGAAGGATCGCCGCCCTGGGCGATGGCTGCACCCGCTACGCCTCGGGCGACGAGGTCTGCGCGCTGCTGAGCGGCGGCGGCTATGCCGAATACTGCACGGCGCCCGAGGTTCAGGTCCTGCCGGTGCCCGGGCCTCTTTCGCTCACCGAGGCGGCGGGGGTGCCCGAGACCGTCTTCACCGTCTGGACCAACGTCTTCGACAGCGGCCGTCTGGTGGCCGGTGAGACAGCGCTCATCCACGGCGGGTCGTCGGGCATCGGCACGACGGCGATCCAGCTCGCCAAGGCGCGCGGTGCGCGCGTGCTGACGACGGTGGGCACCGCCGAAAAAGCGCGCTTTTGTCGCGAACTCGGCGCCGATGTGGCGATCGACTACAAGAGCGAGGATTTCGTCGCAGTCGCCAGGAAGGAAAAGGACGGCACCGGCGTCGATCTGATCCTCGACATGGTCGGCGGCTCCTATGTCGAGAAAAACCTCAAGGCGCTCGCACCCATGGGCCGGCTGGTGCAGATCGCCTGGCTCGAAAGTCCGAAGGTCACCGCCAATTTCGCGCCCTTGATGCTCAAGCGTCTGACCTGGACCGGCAGCACCCTGCGCTCACGAGCGGTCGAAGAGAAGGGCCGGATCGCGCGAGCGGTCGAAAAGGAAGTCTGGCCGCTGATCGAAGCGGGCAAGGTCCGGCCGATCGTTCACGCGACATTTTCGCTGGCACGCGCCGCCGACGCGCACGCCATGATGGAGAGCAGTGCGCACATCGGCAAGATCATCCTGACGACCGGTCGATGAGGCCGGGTATCGGCTGTGGCGAACCGGACCGACCCGGTGCATGCAGCATCGGGCCGGTCCGTCGCGAAGTCGGGTTCAGGCGGCGGCGGCGATCCGGCGCTCGCTCTCGTTGGCCGGTGCCGGCTCGTTGTACCAGGCGTTGCAGGCGAGGTGGATGGTGCGGGTGGCGCCCATGCCGTTGAAGTCGGTCGCCAGCGAATTGGAGTAGGCGCCCATCATGCCCACCTCGATCCAGTCGCCTTCGGCGATGTCGGCCGGCAGCCAGTGCGGACCCGGCATGCTGTCGATGCTGTCGCAGGTCGGCCCGAAGAGATCGAAGGCGTGGCCGCCCTGCTCCGGTGCCTCGCCACGGCTCCAGCGGCGCACCGGAAACTGCGGACCGACCCACTTCATCTCGGCGAGATTGCCGTAGACGCCGTCATTGATGAAGAGCGCGTTGCCGCGCCGCATCTCGACCCGGGCGAAGACCGAGGCGCCGTCGGCCACGAGATAGCGGCCGGGCTCGCACTGCAGCGCGCAGTCGAGGCCGGTCTCCGCAACTGCGCTCACGATCGCCTCGACGAAGGTCTCGAAGGCCGGTTCGTTGCCCAGATAGCGGGCGGGAAAACCGCCGCCGACATCGAGATGATCGATGCCGCCCGCGCGCTGCGCGACCTCGGCGGCCATGCGAATGGCCTGGACGAACGCCTGGGGCTGCAGCGACTGCGAGCCGACATGGAAGGTGATGCCGGTGGCCCTGGCGACGGCGCGGGCGCGACGCAGCAGCACCGCCGCCTCGTCCATGCCTGCGCCGAACTTGCCCGTCAGGCTCAAGACGGCCCCTTCGCCCGGCACCGCCAGACGGACGAACAGCTCGAGATCCTCGCCGCCGCCGCAGACGTCGAGGATCTTGTCGAGTTCGGTCGGATGATCGAGCACGAAACGGCGCACGCCGTGGTCGAAATAGGCCTCGGCGATGGCAGCACGGCTCTTCACCGGATGCATGAAGTGGCACTGCGCCTCGGGCAGGGTCCGTCGGACCAGCCTGATCTCGGCGATCGACGCGGTGTCGAAATGCCGGACGCCACCTTCGTACAGGGCCTCGAGAATGGCCGGGTGCGCGTTGCATTTGACCGCGTAGAGCACGTCGCCCGGAAAGATGGCGACGGTATGCCGAGCACGCTCGATGAGCGTATGACGACGGATACCGACCACCGGCCCGTCGATCTCGGACGCGAAGAGCAGCGCTGCCGCGCCGCCAAGGGACTGGATCATCACGACCCCCCAACCCGTTAGAGTCAAGTAGATCAGATTACCGCCGCCGCGCGTGCCGCAGTGCATAGGCTTACTGATAGCGAGGCCGCGCTTATGATGGATGCGGCCACCCATGTCCAGCGCTCTTTTTGCAAGGGCGCCTATCGACCTTGTACACGCCAAAGGTTACGAAACCCTTGACGGAAAAGGTCGGGAATGTCCCGGGCCGAGACCACGACGAGGATGGACCCCGATGATCGATCTCTACACCTGGAGCACGCCGAACGGGCGGAAGGTCTCCATCATGCTGGAGGAGTGCGGCATCGAATATGTGGTGCACGAGATCGACATCGGCAAGGACCAGCAGTTCGATCGGGACTTCCTGAAGATCAGTCCGAACAACAAGATTCCGGCGATCGTCGATCGTGAGAACGGGCAGAGCGTATTCGAGTCCGGTGCCATCCTCATCTATCTCGCAGAGAAGAGCGGCCGGTTCATGGCGCGGGAGGCCGCCGCCCGCATCGCCACCCTCGAATGGCTGATGTTCCAGATGGGCGGCGTCGGCCCGATGCTGGGGCAGGTTCACCATTTCAGCCAGTTCAATCCCGGCAAGGCGCCTTATGCGGAGGAGCGCTACGAGAAGGAGGCGAAGCGGCTCTACGGCGTCATGGACCGCCGGCTGAAGGACCACGCCTATCTGGCCGGGGCCGATTATTCGATCGCCGACATCGCCACATGGCCCTGGATCGCGCGCTTCGAGTGGCATCGGCTGGACATGGCGGATTTCCCGCACGTCCGGCGCTGGTATCGCGACATCGCCAAGAGGCCGGCCGTGCGCAAGGGCTACGACGTGCCCGCGCGCGGCGCCGCCGTACCGATGCCGGCCGAGACGTGAGCCTCCTCGACGGTGGTGCCCGCACCGCGTCTTCGGCATACCCCTCGAGCGGTGAGGACGCGCGTCTGCGACGCCGCGGGAACATCGGCGACCGCCGGACGTTCCGCGACGGCGGTGCACGCGACAGGGGTCTCGGCGATCCCGTCCATCGACAGCGGCGCCTCGTGGGTTCCGTCGTGCCGCGCGCGCTGGCGCAATCGTCCGTATCACATTACGATGGGCGCGAAACCGGCGGGTGAGAACCCATCCACGATCGAGGGGCTCGCATGGACGTGAGGGGAACGCCGGCCTATCGGGCGGGCGATGCGGAGGAGGGTGGCGCGGAGGCGGGCGACCGGGCGGTCGGGCCGGACGGCGATCTGCCCGCCGGGCACCGGTGCTGGTGTGCGGGGCATCGCCGCTCGCCGCTCGTCCTGTCCTCCGCCCACAGCGGCACGCTTCTGCCGGCCCGCTTCCTGGCGACCGTGCGCGTCGAGGCCGCCCAGCTGCATGCCTTGTCTGACGGCCCGGTCGACCGGCTGCTCGGTTTCGCGCGTGAGGACGGCATCACCCTGGTGACCGGCGTATACGGCCGTGCGGTGATCGACCTCAATCGGCGTGCGAGCGAATTGTTTCCGGCGCTGTTGCAGTCGCCCGAAAAGCGCGGCCTCGATGTCAGCCCCAAGGTGCGCGCCGGCCTGGGTCTCATTCCAACCCGGGTCGGCGGCGTCGACATCTATGCGCGGCGTCTGAGCGATGCCGAGGTCGCATGGCGTCGCGACCACATCCACGCGCCGTTCCATGCGGCATTGGAGGAGTGTGCGGCGGCGAACGTCGCAACGCACGGCCAAAGTCTGCTGCTCGACTGCCACTCCATGCCGTCTGCGGTGGCCGGACCGCCGCACCGTCGCATCGACGCGGTGCTGGGCGACCTGCACGGCCGGTCCGCCGCACCGGGCCTGACCGCGCGTGCGGCGGCTGTCCTGCGTGATCTCGGCTTGCGTGTGGCACTCAACGATCCCTATGCCGGTGGGCACATCACCGAACGCCACGGCAGGCCCGCGATTGGTCGCTCGGCGTTGCAGATCGAATTGCGGCGGGATCTGTTCATGGACGAACGGACCCATCGCCTCACCGCGGGCGCCGACGCCTTGTCGCGAGCGCTGCGCAGCCTGGTGCTGCAGCTCGAGAAGGTGCTGCTCGAAGGGTGCGCCGGGCGAGGCGTGCAGGCGCCCTTCGAGACCGGCGAGCCGCTGCCCGTCGTCGACGCCGCTTGAGCACGCCTTTCGTGCGCGGGCCGTGGCGGCGAGCGGCGACGATCCTTCTCGGCCTCCTGCTTCTCGTCACCGGCACGACGGCGTCGTTCGGCCGGAGCGAGGCGCCGTGGTCGACGCCCGAGCTCTATCCGCTGGCGAGGCCGGGCGACATCTTCTTCGACCCGGGCGAGCGACGCCGGCTCTTGGCCGGTCTCACCGACGATGCGCGGGCGCGCTACTGCGGCGTCGAACGCGGCGGCGGCTGGCCGCATCATGGCGTGGTGCGCAACGTGACGGCCGAAGAGCAACCGGCGGCGACCTTCGCTTTGACCATGATGCAGGCGGGTGCGGTGGCGCTGGCCTACGACGCCCGATCGGCGCGCAAGGCGATCATCGACAATCTGCGCCGTTTCGCAAAGAAGGGCGCCTTCACCCGTTTCAAGGGCGCGATCGACGCCAACAGTTTCTACAATCTCGACCGGACGCTGCTGCCGACCATCGTCGCCTATGGCATCGTCCGCGACGACCCGCTGCTGGCACCGGACGAGAGGCGGGTCGTCGAATCGTGGCTGGATCGTCTGGTGCGCAAGCGCGGGCCGGAGCGGGTGGTCGACGAGAGCCGCGTGAGCAGCCGCAACAATCATCGCTATCTCCGCGACAGCGTGACGATGGCATGGGGCGCCCTGACCGGCGATCAGGCGCTGTTTCGTGACGGCGTCCGCCGCTTTCGCCTGGCGCTGGAGCAGATGCGCCCGGACGGCAGCCTGCCGCTCGAGACCGACCGCGGCGCCATGGCGCTGTTCTACCAGCGGCACGCGATCGGATCGCTCGTCACCATCGCCGAGATCGCGGCACATCAGGGGTACGACCTCTACGCCCTCGAGAACGCCGCCGGTGGCGACCTGCACGACATGGTGGCCTTTCTCGCGCGGGGCGTGATCGACCCGGCCATCGTGCGAACCTATACCGACGAGGTCCAGGATCTGAGCTTCCTTACCGAGCGCGGCCACGACCGGCACTACATGGCGTGGCTCGAACCCTATCAGGCGCGCTTTCCCGAGAGCGCCGCCGCGGCCGATTTGCGCCGGGCGATGAACGCCGCGACCGACGCCCCTCTGCCCCTGCTGGACGATTATGCGGGCGGCATGACGACCTGCTTCTTTCGGCCCATCTCCAAAGCGTCACCCTGACTCACGACCCGCCTTGCCTCCCCGTCGGCGTGCGGAGGTGGAGAATGCCTCCAGTGCCGCGAAGGTGCGCCGGGTGAGCGACTGCCGGAGAGTGGTGAACCCGGTCCAGACGTCCGTCGGCATCGTCGCCAGCCGTGCGGGCAGTGTCGTGACGTCGAACGCCGCGGAACTCCGCAAGCCGCTCAACTCGTCCCAGTTCAGGGGAACGGCCACCGGAGCGCCGGCGCGAGCGCGCGGCGAATAGGGGCAGATCGCCGTGGCGCCGCGGTCGTTGCGCAGATAGTCGACGAAGATTCGCCCATGCCGCCGGGCCCTGGAGATCGACGCCGTGTAGCGCTCGGGTGCGGCCGTGGCGAGACTCTCCGCCAGCGCCTTGGCGAAGGCCTTGGCGTCGCGCCAGTCGTGACGCCGGTCGATCGGCACGACCACGTGCAGGCCCTTGCCGCCGCTCGTCAGGAGGAAGCTGCGCAAGCCCGCCGCTGCCAGAACGTCGCGGACCTCGCGCGCCGCGTCCCCGACCGCGGCGAACGGCACGTCGTCGGCGGGATCGAGATCGAAGACCAGCCGATCGGGCCGGTCGATCCGATCGACCCGCGCGCCCCAAATGTGCAGCTCGAGAATACCGAGCTGCGCGGCATCGATCAGACCGCGCACATCGCCGATATGGACATAGGCGGTCGCGGCGCCGTCGCCGTCGGCGAAATCGATCGTGTGCCAGCTCTTCGGCCCGCCCTTGGCCGGATGCCTCTGGAAAAAGCAGCCCCCGTCCCGCCCTTCGGGACATCGGACGAAGCTCACCGGCCTGTCCTTCAGGTGGGGCAGGATCCAGGACGCCACGGTCTGCCAGTAGAGGGCGAGATCACGCTTGGTGAGGCCCTGGGCGGGATAGAGCACCTTGCCGGGGTGGCTCAAGGCCACGCCTGCGATCGTCTCGGGGCTCACCTGCGCCTCCCCCGTGACGCCGGATTCAGGCGTCGAGACCGCCAACTTTCGGGCCGCCGGCGCTCCGGGCGGACACCGTGAGCGGGATGGCGCCTTCGCCGGGCGCTCGTCATCCATGCTGATTTCGGCCGCGGGTTTGTCTTCGCGCAGGGCCACGAAGGACGCATGGCGCAAGAGGCCCGCCTCGGTCGTCTCGGAAAAATCGATCTCCGCCACCAGATCGGGCTCGAGCCAGACCGCGTCGGCCGCCACCTCCGCCGGCACGCCGGCGAAGGCCGCCGTCGGCCGCACCAGGGGTCGCATGCGGGATCCGAGCCGGCGCGCGGTCGCGGCATCGAAGCCGGTGCCGACCCGCCCGCGATAGATCAGCACGCCCTTCTCGAAGGTGCCGACCAGCAGTGACGCGAAAGGCCGGCCCTTGTCCGATCTGCGATAACCACCGAGCACGAACTCTCGCCGCTTCGTGCACTTGATCTTCAGCCAATCCCGGTTGCGCCCGCTCGCATAAGGCGCATCGGCGCGTTTGACGACGATCCCTTCGAGAGCGTGATCGCAGGCGAAACGATGAAAGCGCGCGCCGTGGCCTTCGACATGATCGCTGAAATGGATCACCTGGGCGGCGAGCCCCCCGATCAGCGGTTCGAGCGCCGCCTTGCGCTCGAGAAGCGGGCGGGCGGTCCAGCGCTCGCCCTCGAGTTCGAGCAGATCGAAGGCGAAATAGGCGGCACCCCTGCCCGCCTCGTCGAGCGATTGCTGCAGGCCTGCGAAGGATGTGCGTCCGCTCGCGTCGGCCACCGCGATCTCGCCGTCCAGCAGGAGCCGGCGCGGCTCGAAGCCCAGCGCGGCCTCGGCGACGGCGGGAAACCGGTCGGTCCAGTCCTTGCCGGTGCGGGTCCACAGGCGTACCGCGTCGCCAGCCTTGGCGAGCTGCACCCGATAGCCGTCGAGCTTGACCTCGGCGATCCAGCCGTCGCCCGCCGGCGGTGCGTCGACCAGGGTCGCCAGTTGCGGCGGCAGGAAGCGCGGCCATGCGACTTTCCCGTCCTCACCGCGCATCGCCTCTTTCGGCGTCGCTCCGCCCGGGTTCGCTCCCCCAACGGGCCGGTCCGGGTTCTCCCGCGCCTCGATCGCGGCCTTGTCGCGGCCGCTGACGACACTGGTGAGATGCTGGCGAAGAACATCGACCCCGTCACCCGCCCGTTCGTCGCGCTCCTTGATCAGCAGCCAGTTCTCACGCCCGCGGTCCTTTGCCTCAGGCTTCATCCGCACCAGGGCGAAGTTCCCGGCGAGCCGTTCTCCTTCGAGCAGGAAGCGGAGCTTGCCCTTCTTCAATCCTTCGTGCGGGTCGTCCCGGGGCGTCCAGCGGCCGCGATCCCAGATCATCACCGTGCCGGCGCCGTAATTGCCCTTCTCGATCACCCCCTCGAACGCTCCATAGGCCAGCGGGTGATCTTCGGTACGCACCGCGAAACGTTTGATGGTCGGATCGAGGCTCGGCCCGACCGTCACTGCCCAGCTCTTGAGCACACCGTCCAGCTCGAGCCGGAAGTCGTAGTGCGTGCGCGTGGCCCAGTGCTTCTGCACGACGAAGAGATCGCCTCCCGACCGACCAGTCACACCTTCGCCACTGGGCTCGGGCGTGCGCGCAAAGTCTCGCTTGCGGCGGTAGGTGTCGAGATCGTCCGCCCGCCGTGCCACGGATCAGGCCGATTTGCGCCGACCGGATGCGGCTTTGGACGATGCCTTGCGCCCGGCGCTGCCGGAGGTTCCGCCAGCCTTGCCCGACGCCTTGCGCGTTCCGCTCCCGGCGACGGACTTCTTGAGCGCCTCCATCAGGTCGACGACCTTGCCCCCGTAATCCGGCCCGCCGCTCTCGTCGACGGCCACGCCGCCTTCACTCTTCACCTTGGCCTGCACGAGCTCACGCAGCGCCTGGGCATAGTGATCCTTGAAACGCCCGGCATCGAAGGGGGCGGATTTGCGCTCGATCAGCTCCTTGGCAAGATCGAGCATTTCGCCGGGTGCACTGGCGCCGCCGATATCGTCGAAGACCGTGTCCGCCTGGCGCACCTCCGCCTCGTAGCGCAAGGTCTCGACCAGAAGACCGTTGCCGCAGGGCTTGACCGCCACCAGATGCTCTCGGCCACGCATCGTGAGTTGCCCCAGCGCCACCTTCGACATCTGGCGCAACGCGTCGCGAATGACACGGAACCCTTCTTCGGCATCCTCGCCGCGCGGCGTCAGGTAATAGGGGCGTTCGAAATAGAGCGGGTCGATCTCGCAATGCTCGACGAACTGGACCAGATCGATCGTGTTGCGCGACGACAGCCTGAGCGCGTCCAGTTCCTCGTCGCTCAGGAGGACGTAGGAGCCCTTCTCGTACTCGTATCCCTTGACGATGTCGTCGCTCTCCACCGCCCCTTCGCCCGGCGCCACCTTCTGATAGCGGATGCGCTTGCCGGTCGGCCGATGGATCTGGTTGAGCGTCGGCCGCGCCGCCGAGCGAGTCGCCGCGTACAACTGCACGGGTATCGACACGAGCGACAATCTCAGATTGCCCGACCAGTAAGCACGCGGTGCGGCCATGTGCGCCTCTCGTTCCGGAGGTTCGCCGGCAAGCGATGGATCTCATGCGACCGATCGAACGCCGACCCGCACCCCGAAGTTCCACCATGAGCGCATCCGTGGGCGAGGCCAGAAGCGCCGGGGCGCCGAAGGCCGCGCGACCTTCGACGCTCTCGAGCGCTCCTCGAAGCGGCGGACGGTCAAAGACGCGTCGGATCGCAGGGATCGATGTCGAGGTCGGTGCAGAAGCGACCCGCATCGGTCTTGTCGAGAAACGGACCGATGATCAGCGACGTCTTGGAATCGGCGGCCGTGCCGAGTCGCGTGTGTCCGTGCAGCGCCGGACCTGCTTCACGCCGCAGCTTCGTCCATCGGGCGTCGGCATGTTCGGCCGTGGCGAAGCCGCCCAGATCGACGAACCAGCTGCCGACCGGCGGCATGCCGAGACTCAAGGAGTCGCCGGCGAGCGTCAGACCCAGGATCAGGTCGGCGCCCTTGTCATTCGTCGCCGAAGAGGCGGAGGCGATATCGGGACGCAGCGCCGCGCTGCGTGCGCGGCTCGGCTCCATTTCGCGCAGGGCGGCATAGTAGGCGAGGTTGTTGGCGACCGCGCTCTCGTCCAGATCGAGCAGGGCGACCCGTTCGGCCGCACCGTAATCACCGGCGAGACCATAGGCCAGAGCCAGGTTCTGCCGGGTGCGCACGTTCGAGGTCGGTCCGCGGGTGAGCGGCTCAAGCATGCTCAAGGCGGCTTCGTGCCGGCCGGCCAGGGCGAGCGACAGACCCAGATTGTTGCGCAGATTGAGATCGTCGGGTGCCACGGCGAGCCCGCGCCGGTAGAGCTGCGCGGCTTCGTCGTGGCGCGCCTGCAGATCTTGGATCACACCCGCCAGGTTGAGCACGCGCGCATCGTCGCCGTACATCTCGACCAGAGGTTCGAGATGTACCGCCGCGGCCTCCGGCCGGCCGATCGCGATCATCGCCTTGGCGTAGCCGACGCCGGCTTCGAGATCGTCCGGGTTCATCCGCAGCACGGCGGCGAACGCCTCGCCGGCTTCGCGCGGCTTGTCCAGACGCTGCATGGTGGCACCCAGTCCGCGCAGCGCCTCCGCATTGTTGGGCTCGATCTGCACGGCCTGCTGATAGAGGGCGCCGGCGGTCATCGGATCACCGCCGCTGGCCGCATCGGTGCCCATGCGCAGCAAGCGCTCCACCCGCGGCTCGCCCGAATAGGGCTGCTTGTCCAGACTTTGCGCGCATCCGCCGAGCGCCAGACCGCAGAGCAGCAGCAGCGTCGGCGAAAGCCGCCCTTCGGCAACGACCCGTTTCATCGAACAGCTCTCCGGCAGGTGCGACACTCCCACCGACAATGCCAGTCCTCGGTGAAGATATCGTTAACGTCGAATCGGCATCGCCATCAATCGAGCGCCCGGCTCCCCGCCCCGCTTCACGGCAGGGTCAGACGCCCGAGCAGCGTCGCCGCCACGGCACCGGTCGCCGAGGGCACGTTGCCCGGCTCGCCGTCGACGTAGAGGCGCGCCAGCAGGGCGAAGGCCATCGCCTCCTTGAAATCGGGATCGATGCCGACCGACGCCGTGTCCCTGAAGACGATGCCGGGCCGCTCGGCCGCGAGCGCCGCCATCAGGGTCGCATTGTGCACGCCGCCACCCGCGACATGGGCGATCCGCGCCCCTCCGGCGGGGTCGGCCCGGTCGATGGACAGGGCGATGGCACGAGCCGTCCATGCGGTCGCCGTGGCGATCAGATCGCACCAGCTGCGATCGTCCGCCGGCGCCACCCGTTCGATCAACTCGTCGGTGAAGGCGTGGCCGAACTGCTCCCGACCGGCCGAGCGCGGCCCGTCGCCGGCGAAGAACGGGTGCTCCATCAAGCGCTCGAGCAACGCATCCTCGACGCGCCCGGCGGCGGCCATCGCGCCGTTCTCGTCATAGGTGCGCGCGCCCCGGGAGCGCACGGAGGCCAGACGGTCGATCACCATGTTGCCGGGCCCGCAGTCGAACGCCGTCGGCGCCGCATTGCTGTGTGCCCGCGCCGGTATGAAGGTCAGATTGGCGATGCCGCCGATGTTGATCGCCAGAACCGCCTCCTCCCGCCGGCCGAAGACGATCTCGTCGAAAATCGGCACCAGGGGTGCGCCACAACCGCCTTGCGCGATGTCGGCGCGACGGAAATCGGCCACGACGGGACAGTCGAGCCGTGCGGCGATGTACGAGGCTTCGCCGATCTGCAAGGTGGTGACGCCGTGCTCGTGGCAGACCGTCTGACCGTGCGAGCCCACCAGATCGATCGCGATTCCCGTCTCTTCGGCGAACGCCGCCGTCGCCTCGGCGAACCAGCGACCGAGCGCCATGTCGGCCCGGGCCGCCGCCGGCAGGCTGCCGGCCTGCGCCTCCTCGATCATCGCCTTGAGGTCGGCGGGCATCGGCAGGGTGCGGCCGGCCAGGAATTCGAGCGGCCGGCCGCCCCGGCCGATGCGGCACAGGGCGACGTCGAGACCGTCCATCGACGTGCCGCTCATCAGGCCGGCGACGGTCAGGGTCGGGCATTCGCTCAATCGCTGCAGGTGCCGCAAGGGCGTCGTCGTCACCGCAAGGAGTACCTCAAAGCGTGCCCGGATAGTTGCCGCCGTCGATCAGCAGGTTCTGCCCGGTGATGTAGCCGGCCTGGACCGAGCAGAGATAGGCGCAGAGCTCACCGAATTCGTGCGGATCGCCGAAGCGATTGGCGGGGATCGACCGGGCGGCCGCGCGTGCGATCTCTTCCGCCGGCTGACCGCTCTTCTGTGCCTTGAAGGCGAAGCCCGAGCGCAACCGGTCGGTGTCGAAGCGCCCGGGCAGGATGTTGTTGATCGTCACACCGGTGGAGGCCACGGCGCGCGACGTCCCGGCGACGAAGCCCGTCAGGCCGGCCCGGGCACCGTTGGAGAGACCGAGCTCGGCGATCGGTGCCTTGACCGCGCTCGAGGTGATGTTGACGATCCGGCCGAAACCGCGGCGCCCCATGCCGTCGACGACCGCACGGATGAGCTCGATCGGTGTAATCATGTTGGCCTCGACGGCCTTGCGCCAGTCGGCGGCGTCCCAGTCGCGAAAATCACCCGGCGGCGGACCGCCCGCATTGTTCACCAGGATGTCCGGCTCGCCGCACGCCGCCAGCACCTTTTCGCGTCCCTCCGCAGTGGTGATGTCGCAGGCCACCGCCGTCACCGTCACGCCGGTGGCGTCGCGAATGTCCCGGGCGGTCGCCTCGAGAGCCTCCTCGCCCCTGGCATTGATCACGAGGTCCACACCGGCGGCCGCCAGCGACATGGCACAGCCCCGGCCCAACCCCTTGCTCGCGGCGCAGACGATGGCCTTGCGGCCGGCGATACCCAGATCCATGGCGCTCTTCCTCCAGTCTTAAAGTTTCGGGCGTTCGTAGGGCCTCAGGCTTCGGCGTCGGTCTCGGACAGCTCCAGCACACGCCTGGCGAGCGGCACCGTGATCGGCCTCTTGGCGTGCAGCGATGCGTGATCCAGCGCCCGGACGATCGCCCGCGCCGCGGCGAAGGATCGCTCCATGCGGGCGAGAAGGTAGGCGAGCACGTCGGCCGGCAGGTCGATCTGGCGGTCGCGGAACTGCTTGACGAGGACGGCTGCGAGCAGCTCGTCGCGGGGTGCGCTGACGTGCACGGTCCACGCGGTCCGCAGGCGCGAGGCGAGATCGGGCAGCCGCGGCAGCCATGCGCCGAGCGGTGCCGAAGCGGTCGCCAGAAGATGGCCGCCGCCTTCCCTGATCGTATTGTAGAGTTGCAGCAGCAGCACGTCGTCCTCGACCAGATCGACGTCGTCGATCACGCAGGAGGCGCCGGGTGCGAGCCGCTCGATCGGCTGCGCCTGGGCGAAGACCGCCGCGGCCGGCAACCAGAGGGCGTCGGTCCGCTGCGCCCAGATCCGCCCGAGGTGGCTCTTGCCGCAACCGGACGGGCCGTCGACGATCAGTGCCGTCGACGGCCAGTCCGGCCAGGCGAGCACGGCATCGAGGGCGGCGGCGTTGGACGCATCGCGGAGAAAGTCCTCGAAGGTCGCCCCCTCGACGATCGGCAGATCGAGCAGCAACTGCCGGAGATGAGGCTCGAGCCGCATCATCGGCAGGTGCCGATCCCGGGCAGCCGGTGAGCCGGTGTCAGACGGCAGACGCCCCGGACGATCCGGCCGGGCGCGCCGTCGGCGACCGGTCGGGCTGCCAGGCGTCGTAAGCGGTCAGAGCGAGCGCCGCCCAGGCCACCCCGGCGACCGCGGGAAAGCCGATCCCCACCAGCTCGGCCAGCGGCAGATCGAAGGCCTGCTCGAGCAGAACGAAGCCGACGAGGACGAGTTGCAGCGCCGTCGCCAGCTTGCCCACGGCCAGGGGTTCGACGCGCAACGCCCGCCTTCGAAGGTAGAGAGCCACCGAGCTTGCGACGATCGCCACATCGCGGAACATCAAGAGGAGGATGAACCAGGTCGGCACCAGGGCGACCCACCAGAGCGAAAGCAGCGCCAGGGCGATCAGCGTCTTGTCGGCGATCGGATCGAGTGCGGCGCCAAGAGTGGAGGTGGACCCGGTCAGACGAGCGAGGACGCCGTCGACCGCGTCGCTCGCCGCCGCCACCAGAAAGAGGAGGAACGCCCAGTCGAAGGCGTGCCGCTCGATCAGAAGGACGAGCGGCACGGCCGCGCCAAGCCGTGCGGCGGTGACCAGGTTGGCCGCATGCCGCAGCGGCAAGACGTGCGCCACAGACGCCCATCGGCTCAGCGCCGGCCGCCGGAGGCGAGCGGTCGCAGCAGCCATTCTTCCCGTTCCGGCCCCGATCGTCGGATCGCCCGAGCCCCTGCGCCTGTCGTCGATTGCCCGCTCTCCATTTCCGGCCGCCTCGGTGGCGCCCTCGTCAGCTCCAGACCACGATCCCCGAGAGCCCGATCCAGACGCGTGCGCCCGCCGACATAGCCGAGATCGACCGTGGCCTCGCTCTGGGAGATGGTCTCGATCGAGACCGTTTGCACCTCCGGAACCTCGTGCAGCGTGCGGCTGATCGACACCCAGTCCGCGAGTTCGCCGAGCGGCACGCGTACGAAGAGATCCGCCACTTCGCCGAAGGTGACAAGTCGATCCCGCTTCCAGTCATCCTCCAGTGCTTGCATCACCGCGCGCACACCGTGTCGCCAGATCGACACGCTCTCCGCGTCGCCGGCGGCGACGCGGCGGCGACCGGGCATGGCGTCGGGCCAGTCGTGCCGCGCCAGGATCTCGACGTCGAGAGAGGAGACCTCACCGGCTCCGGCAGCATCCGGTGGCGTGGCGGACGCCGGGCGGGCGACCACCAGCACGGCGCCCGCCGCACCATAACGTGCCGCCAGCGCCGCCAGTGCCTCACCGACCTGCCCGGTAGGCAGATCCTGCGGCAGGGCCGCCATGTCCGGCAGATCGCCCAACGGCAGGCGCAGATCGAGCAGCGTGTTGCGCTCGGCCTCCTGCGACCATGCATCCCGCCACGGCCCCGTCGCGTCCCAGATATCGAGCCGGCCGGCGCGTTCGACCGCCGGCACCACCAGCAGGGGCTCGGAAGGCTCGAGCACGATCGGCACGCCCGACGGACGCAGCAGCCGACGGACGGCATCACCGTCGAAGGCCACGAACATCGAGGCGACGTAGCGTGTCGCCGCCATCTGCTCGCGCTCGATCTCGAAGCTGCGCACGAGAGACGTCATGTCCGCGTCCTCGATCGAGGGCAGCCTGTCGTAGTTGGCCGGTGTCGTCAGCCGTTCGAGCACCCGGCGCAGCGCCAGCCGCTGGCCCTCGCGGATCGCTTCTTCCCGGGCCCGAACGGCGCTCTCGGCGACGACGTCGACCTCCACACCGCCGACCGAGAAGATGTCGACGGCATGGGCGCGCCCCGGCACCAAAGCGAGCAGCAACACCGCCACCGGCAGCAGCCGCGCCAAGGGCGACCACCGGACCCGGGGACGACCAAAGGAGCGCCGCTTCGAACCGCCGGATCGCGCACGCAGCATTGCAAAGCTCATCGTTTCCCCTAAGCTCCGTCGCGCGTCGGGCTTCTCCCGCGCCGGGTCCTTCTACTACCTGTGGACGAGATCGTGAAACAAGCTTCTGACGCCGATCGTGCTCGCCGGCCGGGAGAAGCGGCGGCCGAGCGTGACGCTTATGCCCGTGCGGGTGTCGACATCGCTGCGGGCAACAACCTCGTCGACGCAATCAAGCCCCTGGCGCGGGGCACCGCGCGGACCGGCAGCACGCCCGATCTCGGCGGATTCGGCGGACTGTTCGATCTGGCCGCCTGCGAGTTCGCCGATCCGGTGCTGGTCGCCGCGACCGACGGCGTCGGCACCAAGCTGGTGCTGGCGATCGAACAGAACCGTCTGGACGGGCTCGGCACCGACCTGGTCGCCATGTGCGTCAACGATCTCGTGGTCCAGGGGGCGACACCGCTCTTCTTTCTCGACTATTTCGCCAGTGCCAAGCTGGATCACCACCGTGCGCTGGCGGTGATCGAGGGAATCGCGCGCGGCTGCAGGGAAGCCGGCTGCGCGCTGATCGGCGGCGAGACCGCCGAGATGCCGGGCCTCTACCGGCCGGGCGAGTTCGATCTCGCCGGCTTCGCCGTGGGTGCGGTCGAACGTGATGCCGTCTTGCCGCGCCCGCTTACGGTCGGCGACGTCGTGCTGGGACTGGCCTCGTCGGGCGTGCACGCCAACGGTTTCTCTCTCGTTCGCTCGATTCTCGCCGGGCACGAAAGGGGCGATGCTGCGCTACCGGACCTCGATTGGCTGGCACCGACGCGCATCTATGTCCGCTCGTGTCTGGCCGCGATCGCCACAGGGCACGTCAAGGCGATGGCGCACGTCACCGGCGGTGGCTTGCTGGAGAACCTGCCGCGGGTAATGGCCGCGGGCCAGATCGCCCGGATCGACACGGCCACCTGGCCGCTACCGGAGGTGTTCGGCTGGCTCGCCCGCGCCGGCGGGCTCGGTCACCGCGAGCTGGCGCGCACCTTCAATTGCGGTGTCGGCATGATGCTGGTGACGGCACCCGGCGACGCCGATGCGGTGGCGCGAGTTCTGCGCGACCAGGGCGAGACGGTGTTTCGCCTGGGCGTCATCGAACCGGCCGACGATGCGGCGGCACGACCGAGTGTGGCCCTCGTGAACTGCGACGAGCACTGGCCGTGCGCCGCATCGCCGTCCTGATCTCCGGCGGCGGCAGCAATCTGCAGGCGCTGATCGAGACCGTCCGGGGCAGCGATCGGGACGAGATCGGCCTCGTCGTC
The DNA here is from genome assembly GCA_020446525.1 of Geminicoccaceae bacterium. Lineage (GTDB taxonomy): Bacteria > Pseudomonadota > Alphaproteobacteria > Geminicoccales > Geminicoccaceae > JAGREO01. The sequence continues at coordinate 18,183 of JAGREO010000203.1, forward strand.
GCCAACGCCCCGGGCGCCTATGGCCTGGAGCGGGCGGCACGCGCCGGCATCGAAGCCGCGCTGGTCGATCACCGCGACTACGATGCGCGATCGGCCTTCGAGAAGGCCATCAACGACCTGCTCCTGCGCCACGGTATCGACTTCGTCTGCCTCGCAGGCTTCATGCGCGTGCTGGGTGCCGACCTCGTCCGCCGCTGGGAAGGGCGCATGATCAACATCCACCCTTCCCTGCTGCCGTCCTTTCCCGGCCTTCGCACCCACGAGCGCGCACTCGCCGCCGGCGTTGCGGTGCACGGCTGCACGATCCATCTCGTCCGCCCCGAGCTCGACGACGGGCCGATCCTGGTGCAGGGCATCGTCCCGGTTCTGCCTCGGGACGACGCACGCTCGCTGGCGAGGCGGGTGCTCGAAGTCGAGCATCGCTGCTGGCCCACGGCGCTGCGTCTGACTCGCGAAGCGCCCGACAGCGCCGCCCTCGACCGCCTCGTCGTGCATCCACTGCTGAGGGCGCCCGCCGGGAAGACCTGATCGGGCGATCAGCCGACGATGTCGGTACCGGCGAAGAAGAAGGCGATCTCGGTCGCGGCATTCTCGGGCGAGTCGGAGCCGTGCACCGAATTGGCTTCGATGCTCTCGGCGAAATCCTTGCGGATGGTGCCCTCGGCCGCCTGCGAGGGATTGGTGGCACCCATCACCTCGCGGTTCCGGGCGACCGCGTTCTCGCCTTCGAGCACCTGCACGACGATCGGCCCCGAGGTCATGAAGGCACACAGGCTCTCGTAGAACGGACGCTCCTTGTGCACCGCGTAGAAGGCACCGGCCTGCTCTTCGGACAGCCGCATGCGCTTTTGTGCCACCACCCGGAGCCCCGCCTCCTCGAAGCGCTTGACGATCGCGCCCGTGAGGTTGCGCCGCGTGGCGTCCGGCTTGATGATCGAGAGCGTGCGCTCGGCGGTCATGGACATCTCCTGGAGATCTCTGCTGGGTCATCCGCCGGAGCGGCGGACACGGTCGGCGGCCGGCGGCACGGAAGTGCCCGGGGTGCTCTTCCTCGCGTGGCGACGGCAGGCCTTATAGACCTCCGGGAACGGCGCGCAACCCCTCGCACCGGTTCTCGGGCCGCACCGGTACGAGCGCGCCACGGCAGGGTCTTCACGCATCGTCCCGGGCGCACCAGCGGCCGTTCTCGTCCTGCTGCCAATAGCGACGCTGCCATCCGCGAACACCGACGTCCCGCCAGCGGCGGCGTGCCGCCTCCACCGCATCCGGATCACGTCCGTCGAAGAGATAAAAGCAGCGCGCGAAGATGCCGGCGTCGTCCACGGGGGGATCGTCGACGAGAAAGAGCATGCCGGCCCCGTTGGGGTTCTCGCCGCAGGCACACGCGTCCGCCTTCGCCAGCAGGACCGGCTGGCGGGGCGCCCTTGCGTCCGCCGCCTTACCGTGCGGCAGGAAGCTCGCATCGTCGAACGTCCAGAGCGCTCGGTCCAGCCCTTCCATGTCGACGTTCGGCCCGAGACGCACCAGCGCGCGCTCACCGCTCTGCACGGTCTTGACCAGCAGCTTCGCCAGTGCGTCCTCGAGCGAGAGGCGGGTGAGATGATAGAAGCCGAACGTCGTCACGCTTCGGAGCGGCTCGGCTGCGGGCCGTTCTCCCAATGGTCGGCGACGAAGCGATCGAGCAGACGAACGCCGAAGCCCGTGGCCCCCTTGCCAGCGAGCGGAAGATCGCGGCTGGTCCATGCGGTTCCGGCGATGTCGAGATGCGCCCAGGGCGTCTCGCCGACGAAACGCTGCAGAAAGACGGCACCCGCCGTGGCACCGGCCTCGCGCGCCCGCCCCACGTTCTTGATGTCGGCGATCTGCGACTTGATGTGCTTGTCGTAGGCCGCACCCAGGGGCAGGCGCCAGAGCCCCTCGCCCACCGCCGCGCCGGCTTCGGTCAATTGCTGCGCCAGCTCGTCCCGATTGGCGAAGAGACCGGCATTCTCGTGTCCCAGCGCTACGATCACCGCACCGGTCAGGGTCGCCAGATCGACGATTGCCGAAGGTGCGAAGCGCTCACGGGTGTAATGCAGCACGTCGGCCAGCAGCAGGCGACCTTCCGCATCGGTGTTGATGACTTCGATGGTCGTGCCGGACATCGAGGTGACGACGTCCCCCGGCCGCTGCGCCGTGCCCGAGGGCATGTTCTCGGCGAGCCCGATCACGCCCACGACATGCGCCCCGGACCTGCGCGCGGCGATCGCGTGCATCGCGCCGACGACGGCACCGGCACCGCCCATGTCCCACTTCATCTCCTCCATGCCGGCCGCGGGCTTGATCGAGATGCCGCCGGTGTCGAAGCACACGCCCTTGCCGACGAGCGCCAGCGGTGCCTGCGCCTCGGCCGGCGAAGCGTCTCCGCCCCGCCAGCGCATCACGACCACGCAGGGCGGGCGGACGCTGCCCTGACCCACACCCAGGAGCGCGCCCATCTTCAGCTCGGCCAAGGCTTCGGGCCCGAGAATCTCGACCTCGATACCGAGCGCCTCGAGATCGCGGCAGCGTTCGGCGAAACTCTCGGGATAGAGCACGTTGGCGGGCTCGCTGACCAGATCGCGGGTACGGGCGACGCCTCGGGCGACGCCGGTGGCCCGATCGAGCGCATCCTCGGCGATCGTCTCGAAATCGAGCCGCTCGAGCTTCGGCTTCGCTTCGTCCCCGGCCGACTTGTAGGTGTCGAAGTCGTAACTGCGGAGCATGGCGCCCGAGGCGAGTGCCGCCGCCACGTCGTCCTCGTCGAGGTCAAGTCCCTTGCACGAAGCGACGACGGCCCGGCTCACCTTGAGTGCCTTCAGCCGCACCGCCAGCGACGCACCGGCCTCTTCGATCTGCAGGCGCTCGATGCCCGCGGGCTTGCCCAGCACCAGGACCACGGCGCGGTCGAGCCCTTCCTTCGGCGCCACGACGTCGATGGTGTCGCCGTGCTCGAGTTTCGCCCCGAGACCGATCGCGCGTCCGACACGCCCTCCGCTCGCCTCGTCCAAGGCGCGCGCGGCGTCGCTCATCCGCCCCTCGTGATCGACGATGACGACGACGACACGAACATCGGGGCGCTCGCCACGGAAGGTCCGGACTTCGATCACACAGCTTCTCCTTTTGTCACGGGCACGGTCTCGAACGCACGGCCGCGGCGGTGCGGTCGGCTTGAACGCCGCCGGCCGCGCTTGTAGCTTGCCGCCCGCACCGCCGCCAGATGCGGCCGGCCCCAACGGCGAAGTTCAGATGATCGAGAGTGCCACCCGACGCAAGCCCGTTGCCCGAGCCGGCCGGTGATCCGCCCGACCGATCCGTTCGGCCGACGGGAACCCGGCCTCGTCGCGCGGCTTCGCTATGGTGGCATGGCCGTGGTCCTGCTCTTCGCCCTGAGCACCACCTCGGCCACGGCCGAGGACGAGCTGCGCAGCCCCGTGCTCTTCTCGGCCGACGAGATCGTCTACCTCGCCGACAGCGAAACGATCATCGCCCGCGGCGACGTCGCCTTCGAGCAGGCGGGGCGACGGCTGCTGGCCGATCGGGTCGACTATGACAGGGCGCTCGGGCGCGTGCGTGCCAGCGGCAACATCGTGTTGGTCGACGAGCGCGGCAACGCGGTCTTCGCCGACGTGATGGACCTCGACGATGAGCTGCAGGACGGCTTCGTCCGGCAGGTGGGGATGCTGCTGGCCGATCGCTCGCGCGTCGCGGCAGCCCAGGCGACACGCAGCGACGGCCGCTACACGACACTCGACGAGGCGGTCTACAGCCCGTGCGAAATCTGTGCCGGGGGCGGCGCCCCCTTATGGCAGATCCGGGCCGCACGGGTGGTCCACGACCAGCGCGAGCGAACCGTCACCTACCGTGACGCGACGCTCGAAATCTTCGGCCTGGCGGTCGCTTACACACCCTACTTCACCCACCCCGATCCGACGGTCGACCGGCGCACCGGCTTTCTGGCGCCGCGGGCGGGTACCGATACGACGCTGGGCCTGACGCTGGAGACCCCGTTCTTCGTCGAGCTCGCGCCCAATCGCGACGTCACGCTGACGCCCTTGCTGACCTCCAAGGAAGGTGCCCTCGTCGCCATCGAGACGCGCGACCTCCAGCCCTTCGGGGCGACCGAACTGGGCGGCAGCCTGGCCTACACCACGGGCTACCAGCGCAACCAGAGCGACGACGAACGCCTCACGGTGCGCGGCCATCTCGAGGGTGCCGGCCGCTACGTTCCCGCGCCCGACGATCGCGCCGGCTTCGATCTCGCCGTCGCCAGCGACAACACCTATCTCGACCGCTACGATTTCTCCAACGAGGACGTGCTGGAGAACCGGGTCTATTGGGAGCACTATGCCGGTCGCAGCTTCTTCGGACTCGACGGCTACGCCTTTCAGGGCCTGCGGGAGGACGACGATCAGGGACTCATCCCGTTCGCCCTGCCGTTCGCCCGAACGCGGGTGGTGGGCGATCGGGGCTGGGGGGGCTCCTATTTCAGCGGCGACGCCAGCCTGCTCTCGCTGACCCGCATCGAGGGCCGCGACGTCGGCCGCGGCTCGGGCAGGATCGGCTGGCGCCTTCCGGCGGTCGGCCGCTTCGGCGAACTGCTGGAGTTGAGCACCAGTTTGCGCGGCGACGTCTACTCGATCGCCGGCGATCCCGAGGACCGGACCGACGGCAGCGGCCGGACGGTGGAGACACGCCTGGTGCCGCAGGCGACGCTGGACCTGCGCTGGCCGCTGGTCGGCGAGACCTCCTGGGGTGACCTCGGCGATTGGCAGCACCTGATCGAGCCCATCCTCTCGGCCACCTGGATCGGCGGGAACGCCAACGACGATGCCATCCCCAACGAGGACAGCCTGGTCTTCGAGTTCGACGAGACCAACCTCTTCGAGGCCGACCGCTTCACCGGCATCGATCGGGTCGAGACCGGTGCCAAGCTGAGCTACGGGCTCGGCTTCGATTCGGTGGGTCCGAGCGCCTGGCGGGTGAGCGGACTGATCGGCCAGAGCGTCCGCGAGGGGCCGGACGGCACGCTTCCGGCCGGATCGGGCCTCAACGACAGCGTCTCGGACATCGTCGGCCGGATCGACGTGCAACCGGGCCCTCTTTTGGACTTGAGCTATCGCTTCCGGCTGGCCAAGGACGAACTGACCGTGCGCCGCAGCGATCTGAGCCTGCTGCTCGGGCCGCCGCGCTTGCGCCTGAACCTGCAGTTCCTCGAGCTCAGCGAAAATCTGCCGCAGAGCACGATCTCCAAGCGGCAGGAACTGCTCGCCGGCGTGCGCTTGCAGGTGCTCGACAGCCTGGCGGTCGGCGCCCAGTTCCGCCGCGATCTGACCCGTGACCAGCAGGTGACCAACAGCTTCGGCCTGCTGTACACCAATCCCTGTCTGGTGGTACTGGCAGGGCTCGAACAGAACTTCACGGAGAAAGGGGAGCTGCAGGACGAGACGCGCTTCTCCTTGCGTGTCACCTTCCGCACGCTTGGCGACGTCGACGCCGGCAGCTTCATTTTTTAGGACATGTTCATGCCCTTGCCGCCCATCCGCCGTTCGGCCGGACGCCTGATCGCGCCGTTGCTCGCGCTGCTCCTTACCTTCACCGGCACCGCGGCCCTGGCCCAGGACCGGATCGCCGCCGTCGTCAACGACGACATCGTCTCGGCCCGGGAGCTGGCGGAACGCATCGATATGGCGATCCTGTTCTCCGGGCTGCCGGCCGACGACGCGACGCGCCGGCGGCTGGCGCCACAGGTGTTCCGGCGGATGATCGACGAACGGCTGCAGATGCAGGAGGCGCGGCGCCTGAACCAGGTTGCCGGTGCCGAGGAGGTCGAGCGGGCGATCGCCAGTCTGGGCTCGAACAACGACATGACCGCGGACCAGTTGCGCCAGGCCGTGGAACGCAACGGCATTCCCGCCGCACGGCTCGAGGAGCAGGTGCGGGCCGAGCTTTCCTGGCTCAAGCTGGTGCGCCGGCAACTGGCGCCCAGAGTGGTCGTCACCGACCAGCAGCTCGATCTGGCGCTCGATGCCCAGGCCGGTGGCGGTCAGGAGGAGTTGCTGCTCTCCGAGATCATCCTGCCGGTCTACGACCCCGAGGCCGAACGGGAAGTGGTCGCCGAAGCGCGCTCGCTGATGGAGGCGATCCGCGAGGGTGCGGATTTCGCCAAGCTGGCGCGCGAAGTCTCGGTCGGTGCCGCGGCCGACGAAGGCGGTGATCTCGGCTGGGTCGCGACCAACGGCATCACCCCCAACATGCGCGCGGCGATCGACGGGCTGCAACCGGGCCAGCTCTCCGATCCCGTGCGCTCACCCGCCGGCGTCCATCTCTATCTCGTGCGCGACCGGCGCATCGGCGACGGGATCGCCGGCGACACCGATGCGCGACAGCTCTCGCAGCTCTTCTTCCCGCTGCCGTCCGACGCACCGCAGGCCGTGGTCGCACAAGCCACCGCCCAGGCCGAGGCGGTGCGCCCGAGACTGGCGTCCTGCGCCGACGTCGACGCTTTGGCCGAACAGGTGGGCGCTCCCAGCTCGGGTAATCTCGGCTGGTTGCGGCCCGACGAACTGCCACCCGATCTGGCGGCGATCGTCGGCAATCTGAAAATCAACGAGATCAGCCGTCCGGTGCGCAGTCCGGCCGGCATCCACCTCCTGATGGTCTGCGCCGAAGGCGGCGACGACAACGACGCCGCGAGGCGTGCGCAACTGCGCGAGGCGATCGAGAACGAGCAGGTTCAAAGGCTCGCCAACCGCTATCTGCGGGATCTGCGCAAGGACGCCTTCATCGACGTCCGTGTGCAGTTCTGATCTGCCCGATCTCACCTCGCTGCCGCGTCTGGCCGATACCGTCCGGGCCGCCGGCCTCGTTCCCGACCGCAGGCTCGGCCAGCACTTCCTGCTCGACCCGCAGATTCTGGCGGCGATCGTGCGTGCGGCGGGCGATCTCTCCGGCCGGCCGGTGCTTGAAATCGGTCCCGGCCCCGGCGGCCTCACCCGGGCGCTGCTGGCGGCCGGTGCCCGGGTCACCGCCGTCGAGCGCGACCCGCGGGCGATCCGTGCGCTCGAGCCGCTGCTTCACGCAGCATGTGGTCGCCTGCGGCTGGTCGAGGCGGACGCGCTCGCGCTCGAACCCGACCGGCTGATGGAGGGCGGGTCTTATGCGATCGTCGCCAATCTGCCCTACAATATCGGCACCGAGCTCCTGTTGCGCTGGCTGCTCGACGCCAGGCGCGTCACCGCCATGCATCTGATGTTCCAGCGCGAGGTGGCGCTGCGGCTGACGGCCGAAGCCGGCACCGCCGCCTATGGCCGGCTCACGGTACTGGCCCGGACCTTGTGCGACGTGCGCCGCACGCTCGACCTGCCGCCCGGCGCCTTCTCACCCCCGCCACGCGTGCATTCGAGCCTGGTGAGCCTCGAGCCCTTTGCGGAGCGCCCGGACGACCCCCTTATCGAAGCCCTGCAACGGGTGACCGCCGCCGCCTTCCAGCAGCGGCGCAAGATGCTGCGCTCGAGCCTCAAGGGGATGGGCGTGCCGGTGGAGCAACTGCTCGGTCCCCTCGGCATCGCGCCCACGGCAAGGGCCGAGACTCTGGACGTCGCCACCTTCCTCAGGATGGCGCAGCGACTGATCGAGCTGCGCGCGGCAACCTCTGAGACGATTTCAACGAAACGAGCGAGGTGAAGAATGATTTCGAGCGCGTTGCTCCAGGACAAGCTGCGGAAGATCGAGGCGCTCTTCGCCGGTGCGGGCACGCCCGGCGAGCGCAATGCGGCGGAGGCGGCACTCGCGCGCCTGCGGGCCCGGCTGGCCGAACGGCAGGCGGCCGAGCCCGCGATCGAGTTCCGCTTCTCCCTCGTCGACGAATGGTCGCGGCGCCTCTTTCTCGCACTCTGCCGCCGCTACGGGCTCGAGCCCTATCGTCTCCGCCGTCAGCGTCACACCACGGTGATGGTCCGGATCCCGACTTCCTTCTGCGAGCAGATCCTCTGGCCCGAGTTCGAGGCGCTCGACACCGAGTTGCGCCGCTATCTGGCCGAAGTAACCGAGACACTGATCAGGGACGCGGTCTTCGCCGACAGCAGCGAAGCCACCGAGATCGATCAGGCCCTCCTGCGCGCCGACTGACCGCGCTGCGGCCGGGCGCCATCCGTCATTCGACCCCGACTTTGCCGGGCACGACGCGGCCCGGCAGGGAAAGATCGCCCGAAGCGACGTCGTGCACGCCGGTGACGCAGAGCAGCGGCGCTTCGCCCTTCTCATCGACCGCAAGTTCGGCGGTGACCGCGTCGAAGCTCACCTCCGCCGCACCGGCGACCGACACGGTGATCCGTGCCGTCCCACCGTCGAGGATCGGGCTCATGCCCGGGCTGTCGAGGGCGATCGGCAAGAGGGGGGCGGTGGCCGGCAGAAGATCCTGGCCCGGCGAGACGTCGCGCACCTTGAGACCGGCGCCGCAGGCCGCGTCCTCGGCCAGCACCACCCAGTGGGAATGCCAGTCGGCGCCGTCATTGGCCGGATCGCCGTCGCCGTTCTCGTCGAAGAGCGGCGTGTCGTCGAAATCCGGATGGGCGGTGATCGCGAGAGCGAGCGTCCCGGACTCGGGATCGAACCCGACCGTGCCCGGGTCCATGCTGGTCGGCCAGACATAGGCTTCCACCCGCGCCCCCTCGAGCCGGCCGATCGGCACCGGCTTCACGCTTCCGGCGATACCCGCGACCTCCATGGCGAAGGTGAGAAGCCGGCCGTCCGTCGCCGCTTCGGCGCGGGTGATGTCGAACGCCGGCGGCGTCTTCGCATCCCTGGGGCTGGTGATCGAATGGGCCTGCACGGAACCGGCGAGACCGGTGGTGAGAAGAAGGGCGAGGCTGAGATGGTTCACGGCTTGGCTCCCGTCATTTGGTATCGAGTCGATACTTTACGCCGTAAGCGGTCGCTGTGGGATTTGCAAGAACAGTTTTTACTCGATACCATGCGTCATGGTCGAAGCCGCGACGAGATTGATCGAGCGCCTTGCGCGCGTTCTGCAGAACGACGCCCACAAGCACGGCCTCAAGCCGGCCCAGTGGGAGGCGCTGCGTTATCTCGCCGCGGCCAACCGCTTCTCCCGCAGCCCCGGTGCGCTGACGGCCTGGCTCGGCGTGACCAAGGGCACCGTATCGCAGACGCTTCAGGCGCTCGAGCGCAAGGGTCTGATCGAGAAGCGGCCGGCGCCTGGTGACCGGCGCGGCGTGAGGCTCGATCTGACCGAAGCCGGCGATCGCCTGCTCGCGGACGATCCCATGGGCGATCTGGACGCTGCTGTCGCCGGCCTGCCGCGGGAGGCGCGCGAGGCACTCGGAGCGTCACTCGAGGCGGTTCTCAAGGCGATGCTCGCGCGCCGGGGCGGTCGCCCCTTCGGAGCCTGCCGGAGCTGTATGCACTTTCGCCCGAACCACGATCGCGGCGCGCCGCACCTCTGCAACCTCCTGAACGAACCGCTCTCGGTCGAGGACGGCGAGCGGATCTGCGTCGAACAGGAAGCCGCCGCCTGAGACAGGGCCGGATCGCGCTCGGCTCTCGATCGCGGAGGCGATGCATGCCAAGGTCCGGCACGCCTCCGGCGGCGAGGCGACCACATCGAGGAACGCACCCATGACGCAAGATCGCTACCTCGTTCGCGGCGACGAGATCGCCTCGATGGAAGGCACGAAGAAGACACACTTCCTCAACCCCGACGCCAGACGGACGAACAGGTCCCTGGGCGATCTCACCGGGCTGACCGGCCTCGGCTTTCACGTCATCGAGGTCGAGCCCGGCTGCGAGACGACCGAGCACCATCGCCATCACTTCGAGGACGAATGCGTCTACGTCCTTTCCGGTCGGGCGACCGCCACCATCGGCGAGGAGGAGCACGAGATCGGCCCGGGCGATTTCATCGGCTACCGCAAGGGCGGACTGGCGCACTCGATCCGCAACACCGGTCCAGAGCCGCTGCGCTGTATCGTCGTCGGCGAACGGCTGCCCCACGACGTCGCCGACTATCCCCGCCGCAAGAAGCGCCTCTTCCGCCATGCGGGGCTCGCCTGGAACCTCGTCGACCGCGAGCATGTCGAAGAGCTCGGCGGCAATGTCGGCCGCAAATGAATCCTGATCCGTTTATCGGGCCGCGCGGAACTGCTGGACGAATTCGGTCAGGGCCGGCTGGCGCTTGCGGCGGACGCGTTCGGCGGTGAGGATGGCGCGGACCGTGCGCACGCTCTCCTCGAGATCGTTGTTGATCAGCACATAGTCGTATTCGGGCCAGTGGGTGACGTCGTTGGCGATCTGCGCCAGCCGGTAGCGCACCACCTCCTCGCTGTCCTGTGCGCGGCTGCGCAGGCGGCGCGCCAGCTCCTCGGTCGAGGGCGGCAGGATGAACACGCCCACCATGTCGACACCGGCCGCCTCGCGCATCTGCTGGGCACCCTGCCAGTCGATGTCGAACAGCACGTCCTTGCCCGCGGCCATCGCATCGAACACCGCCTGACGCGGCGTGCCGTAGGCGTGGCCGTAGACCGTCGCGTGCTCGAGCAGCGCATCGGCCGCCACCATCGCATCGAAGGTCTCGCGGCCGACGAAATGATAATCGCGCCCCTCGACCTCACCCGGCCGCCTGGGCCGCGTCGTCACCGAGACGGACAGCTCGAGCTCGTCCTCGCGCTCGAGCACGGCACGGCTTATGGAGGTCTTGCCAGCGCCGGATGGCGAGGACATGACCAGCATCAGGCCACGCCGCCTGCCGGGGATCAGCTTGTTGAGGGATACGAGACTCATGCGTCTTTCGTCGCTGGAGAACGGGGGGCCGGGGCGGGACCCGGCGCGTCGCGGCGTCTATAGCGCGCCCGATACCCGTTTGTCGCCGATGCGGACGTGAAAGGATCGCACTGGCCGCCACGGCACGCACTGATCACCGGTGCCAGCAGCGGCATCGGCCGCGCCCTGGCCGAAGCCCTGGCCGGCGACGGCACCCGACTGACGCTGCTCGGTCGTGACCGGAGCCGGCTCTCCGGTGTCGTCGACGCCTGCGCGAAAGCCGGCGGCACGGTGCGGGCGCAGTATGTCGACGTGCGCGACCGGGCAGCCCTGAATCACGTCGTGCTCGACGCCGACGACGGGGAACCGGTCGATCTGCTGATCGCCAATGCGGGCGTCTCGGGCGGCACGGCGAAGGACGGCGGCCGCGACCTGCTGGCGATCAACCTGCAGGGCGTGGTCGACACGGTCGAGCCGCTCGTGCCGCGCATGCTCGCCCGCGGTTTCGGCCACGTCGCCGTCATGAGCTCGCTCGCCGGCTTCAAGGCGATGCCCAACGCCCCGCTCTATTGCGCCAGCAAGGCCGCGGTGCGCAGCTATGGCGAAGCGCTCGACGCGCGCCTGCGCCATCGCGGCGTGGCGGTGAGCGTCATCTGTCCGGGCTTCGTCGAAACGCCGCTGACCGCCGCGAACCCGTTCGCCATGCCGCTGCTGACGTCGGCGGACGAAGCGGCGATCCGCATCCTGCCCGGGCTGCGACGACGCCGTGCACGGATCGCCTTCCCGCGCCGCCTCTATCTGCTGGTCCGTCTTCTGGAAGTGCTGCCGACGGGACTCGTGCACGCGATGCTGGCCCGCACCGCGGCACGCGGGGGTGCCAAGGAATGACGAGCCGCGGAGAACATCACCGACCAGGACTGCGAGCTCACCCGTCCTTCTTGATCTTGCGCCACTTGGCGACGTTGCGGTTGTGCTCCGCCAGGGTCTCGGCGAAGGCGTGGCCGCCGGTGCCGTCGGCGAC
>JAGREO010000204.1 GCA_020446525.1 Geminicoccaceae bacterium
GGCGCTGATGGGCCGCAACCATCCGCTCGGCGTGGTGGTGGCGGCGCTCTTGTTCGGCGCGCTCTATCAGGGCGGCTCGGAGCTCTCCTTCGACATGCCGGCGGTCAATCGTGACATGGTCGTGGTCATCCAGGGACTGGTGATCCTCTTCGCCGGCGCGCTCGAGCACATGTTCCGACCGGGTCTCGAGCGGCTGTTCGCCCGGCCCGCTCCGGCGATCGGCTGATGGAGCTCTATCTCTCCGGCCTCCTGATGCTCGACAGCACGCTGCGTCTGGCGACCCCTCTGGTTCTGGCGGCGCTGGCCGGCTTGTTCTCCGAGCGCAGCGGCGTCGTCGACATCGGTCTCGAAGGCAAGATGCTGGGTGCGGCCTTCGCCGCCGCCGCTGCGGCGCAGACCTTCGGCTCGGCCTGGGCGGGCCTGGGCATGGCCATCGGCGTTTCGCTCGGACTGGCCATGGTGCACGGCTTCGCCTCGATCACCCATCGCGGCGACCAGGTCGTCGCGGGCATGGCGATCAACATCGCCGTGGCCGGACTCGGACCGACACTGGCGGATGCGTGGTTCCATCAGGCCGGACGGGTGCCGGTGACGGGTGACGGCACGCGCTTCGCGCCGATCGAGCTGCCGTTCACACAGGCCCTGCACGACGTGCCGATCATCGGTCCCCTCTATGTCGAGGCCATCAGCGGTCACAACATCCTCGTCTATGTCGCGGCGGCGGCGGTACCGCTGGTGGCGTGGGTGGTCTACCGCACGCGCTTCGGCCTCCGGTTGCGGGCGGTCGGCGAGAACCCGGCGGCGGTCGACACCGCGGGCATTTCGGTGACGGCGATGCGCTACCGGGCGCTGCTGGTGACCGGCGTGCTGTGCGGCATCGCCGGCGCCTATCTCTCGATCGCCCAGAACGTCGGCTTCATCCGCGACATGACCGCCGGCAAGGGCTATCTGGCCCTGGCCGCCCTGATCTTCGGCAAATGGAAACCCCTGCCGACGCTCTTCGCCTGCCTGCTGTTCGCCTTCACCGATGCGCTGCAGGCGCGCCTTCAGGGGGTCGACCTGCCGGTCGTCGGCACCATACCGACCCAGGCGATCCAGGCCCTGCCCTATCTCTTGACCATTCTCCTGCTGGCCGGTTTCGTCGGACGCGCCGTGGCGCCCCGAGCGATCGGCCAGCCTTACGTCAAGGAACGATGAGCGTGCTGATCGAAGCGGCACGGCGGGTGCAACGACAGGCCTATGCGCCCTATTCGGGCTTTCGGGTCGGCTGCGCCCTCCGCGGCTCGGGCGGCCGCATCTTCGTCGGTGCCAATGTCGAGAATGCCGCCTATCCGCTCGGTCATTGCGCCGAGCGCAGCGCGCTCTTGGCGATGATCGCCGCGGGCGAAACCCGCATCGCCGAGGTGGCCGTCGTCGGCTCGGGCGATGCGCCCTGCGCACCCTGCGGCGGCTGTCGCCAGATGCTCTCGGAATTTGCTGCGGCCGATGTGCCGATCCACATGGCGGGACGGGGTGTCGAAACGCGCAGCGCGACCATGGCGGAGCTTCTGCCCTTCGCCTTCGGACCGGCGGATCTGGACGGCGCCCCGTCACGGGTCCACGCGCAGGAGAACGATCCATTCGAGCGGACGCGGGCGACCGGCCCGAGGCTCGGCATCGTGCTCGGCTCGGGGCTGGCCGCGGTGATCGCCGCGATCGAGGATCGGCGGACGATCGATCCGTCCGGCCCGGCGGGCCTGCCGCCGCCTTCGGTCGAGGGCCACGCCCGGCGGCTGCACACCGGCACGATCGCCGGGCTGCCGGTCGCCTGCCTCGAGGGCCGGGTGCATCTCTACGAAGGCGACGCCGCGGCACCGCTGCGGCTGGTCCGCCTGCTGCACGATTTGGGCTGCGAAACCCTTTTGGTGACGAGTGCGGTGGGCGGCATCCGCGACGATCTGGAGCCGGGTGCCATCGTCGTGGTCGACGATCATCTCAACCTGACCGGCCAAAACCCGCTGGTCGGCGCCGACGACGATCCCGACCGGCGCTTTCCCGACATGACGGCGGCCTACGATCCCCTTCTTCGTGAGGTGCTGGACCGGTCCGCCCGGGATGCCGGCCTCGACGTGGCGCACGGGGTGTTCGCCGGCGTGCTCGGCCCCTCCTTCGAGACACCTGCCGAAATCGCCATGCTGCGGCGGCTGGGTGGCGACGTGGTCGGCATGTCGACGGTCGCCGAGACGATCGCCGCCGCTCGCTGCGGCCTGCGCACGGCGGCACTGGCCATCGTGGTCAATCGTGCGGCCGGTGCCGGCGGCGGCACCTTGACCCATGCGCACACACTGGCCGAAGGAGATCGGGCCGCGCCCCGACTGGCGGCCCTGATCGAAGCTTTCTGCCGCCGCTTGGCGAACGAGGGGAAGGACGGTCGATGACGGGTATGGAGGAACGCATCGCCGCGGCTCGGGCGGCACCCCCTGATCCGGAATTGCCGGCTCGCGCGGTCTCGCTGATCGATCTCACCAGCCTCACGGGCTCGGAGACGGCACGGGACATCGAAGAGCTCTGCCGCAAGGCCGTCACCCACGGTGTCGCCGCGGTCTGCATCTACCCCGATCTGCTGCCGGTCGCCCGGTCCGCGCTGGCTCGTTCCAACGTGCGGCTGGCGACCGTCGTGGCCTTTCCGGACGGCGGCGACGACATCGCTCTCGCCGCCGGGGAAGCGCGCGTCGCCGTCGCCGCCGGAGCCGCGGAGATCGACGTGGTGGCACCGCTGGGCGCCATCCGCGAAGGTGACATCGGCCTCGTCGGCGAGCTGGTGACGGCCTGCCGGGAGGCGGCGGGACCGGCCGTCGCCATCAAGCTCATTCTTGAGACGGGCGTGCTGCAGCAGCCGGACACGATCACCGCCGTCGCCCGATCGGCGATCATGGCGGGCGTCGACTTCCTCAAGACCTCGACGGGCAAGTCGGCCGTCGGTGCGACGCCGGATGCGACGCTCGTCCTGTTGCAGGTGATCGCCGAAGCCGGCGGCCGGGTCGGCCTAAAGGTGTCGGGTGGCATCCGCACCGCCGAAGATGCCGCGCTCTATCTGGCCCTGGCGGCGGACGTGATGGGTCGGGACTGGATCACACCCGAGCGCTTCCGCTTCGGTGCCTCCTCCCTGCTCGACGATCTGCTCAAGCAGGTCTGAGTCTTGCTGCCGCAGGAGACCATCGGCCGCAAGCGGGACGGCGTCGCGTTGACGGCCGAGGAAATCGCCGTCTTCGCCCGCGGAATCGCCGATGGAACGGTCAGCGAGGGCCAAGCCGCGGCCTTCGCCATGGCGGTGACGATCCGCGGCATGGACGCGGCCGAAACCGCGGCCCTGACGCTGGCGATGCGCGACAGCGGCCGGCTGCTGGACTGGTCCGACCTGCCGGGTCCGGTACTCGACAAGCATTCGACCGGCGGCGTCGGCGACAAGGTCAGCCTGATCCTCGCCCCCCTGCTGGCCGCCTGCGGCTGCTACGTGCCGATGATCTCCGGCCGCGGGCTGGGCCATACCGGCGGCACCCTGGACAAGCTCGAGAGCTTCACCGGCTACGACGTCGCGCCCGACGAGGCGAAGCTGCGGCGCGTCATGACCGACGCCGGCTGTGCCATCATCGCCGCCGGGCCCGAACTGGCGCCGGCCGACGCACGGCTCTACGCCGTCCGTGACGTGACCGCGACGGTCGAGAGCACGGCCCTGATCACCGCGTCGATCCTCTCCAAGAAACTCGCCGCCGGCATCGACCGGCTGGTGATGGACGTCAAGGTCGGCAACGGCGCGTTCATGAAGACGGCAGACGAGGCGCGGGCGCTGGCCGACATGCTGGTCTCGACGGCGCACCAGGCGGGTCTGCCGACCCGCGCCTTCGTCACCGACATGTACCGGTGTCTCGGCCACACCGCGGGCAATGCGCTGGAAGCGGGCGAGGCGGTGGCGTTCCTCACACGCGAGCGGTGCGACGCGCGGCTCTCCACCCTCACCCGCACCCTGGCTGCGTCGCTCTTGACCGCCGCCGGACGCGATGCCGGAGAAGCGGAACGTGCGATCGACGAGGCGCTCGACTCGGGTGCGGCCGCCGAACGTTTCGCCCGCATGGTGGCGGGGCTCGGCGGCGGTGATCCCTTCCGGGCGGGCACATTGCCCCGTGCCCCCGTCATTCTCGACGTGGTCGCCGAACGCGTGGGCATTGTTCAGGCAATGGACACGCGGGCACTCGGGCTGGTGGTGGTCGAGCTCGGCGGCGGACGCCGTTTGCCGGGCGAGCCGATCGACCCGAGGGTCGGCCTGAGCGAAGTCGCCGGCCCGGGCGATCCCGTCGGCCCGGGCCGACCACTTGCGCTCATCCATGCGACCGACCATGCCGCGGCCGAAGCGGCGGCGGCACGCATCCGTGCGGCGATACGGGTCGGCGACACGCCGCCGCCGTCGATGCCACTGATCCACACCTTGCGTTGAGCCTTCGGATGCAAGCAGGGCGACCCGCGCGTCAGAACGGCATGGGCAGGTGTACCAGCGCCGGCAGCAATCCGGCCTTGGCGCCGGCGATGAGAGCCACTTGCGCGAGCACCAGCGTCGCCGCGATCGTCGACCACATGCACATCGTCTCCCAGGCTGTGCCCGAAGACGCTGTGGTCCCTGCGGGCGGTTGATGGCCCGGAGTATCCACGACGATGGTTGAGAAAAGCCTAACGCGCCGGCGCTCCTGCGACGAGGCAGTTCGGCCGCACGGCCCGGAACCCTGGAGCGGCGCGGGCGTTGGGACGAGACGACACATCAAATAGGGAGCGAGGCCATGCCTTCGCGCACGTCCAACGCCCAATGGCAGGGCGATCTCAAGAGCGGCAGCGGCGAGATGTCGCTGGGCAGTGGTGCCTGGAGCGGCAAGTTCTCCGCACCCTCGCGGTTCGAGGACGGCAGCGGCACCAACCCCGAGGAACTGATCGCCGCAGCGCATGCCGGCTGCTTTTCGATGGCCCTCTCGCACATGCTGAGTTCCGAAGGGCACAAGCCCGACAGCGTAGAGACCAGAGCCACGGTCCACATCGAGAAAGAGGGCGATGGTTTCGCCATCCCGAAGATCGAGCTCGCGACGCGCGCCAAGGTGCCGGGTATCGATCAGGGCAAGTTCCAGGAAATCGCCGGCAAGGCCAAGAACGGCTGTCCGGTCTCCAAGGTCCTGGCGGGCGCGGACATTACGCTCGACGCCCAACTGGTCTGATCATCTCGAGAACGAGCGACGACGGGTGGCCTCTCGCCACCCGTCGTCATGAGGGAGTTACCGCATGGATGTCCTGCGCATCATCTTGGCCATCCTCTTGCCGCCGCTGGGCGTCTTCCTGCAGGTGGGGCTGGGTCTGCATTTCTGGCTCAACATCCTGCTCACCCTGCTCGGCTACATCCCGGGCATCGTCCATGCGATCTGGATCATCGCCCGCCGTTGAGGCCGCTCACATGACGGCGCCGATCTGCCACGGGATGAACTCGTGGTCGCCGATGCCCAATTCCTCCGATTTGCTCTTCTCGCCCGAAGCCACCGCCAGGAGCCTGTCGAGAATCTCGCGGCCTTTGGTTTCGATGGTCGCCGCGCCGGTGAGGATGTCGCCGCAATTGATGTCCATGTCCTCGCTCATCTGCTCGTACATGGCGGTGTTGGTGGCGAGCTTGATCGAGGGGGCCGGCTTGTAGCCGAAGCACGAACCGCGGCCGGTGGTAAACGCGACGATGTTGGCGCCCGAGGCGACCTGCCCCGTCACCGATGCGGGATCGTAGCCCGGGCTGTCCATGAAGAGGAACCCCCGCTCGGTCGCCGGCTCCGCATATTTGAGCACTTGGTTGAGGTTGGTGGTGCCGCCCTTGGCCGCGGCACCCAGTGACTTTTCGAGGATGGTGGTGAGGCCGCCCGCCTTGTTGCCGGGCGAAGGATTGTTGTTCATCTCTCCGCCGTTCGAGGCGGTGTAGTGCTCCCACCACTTGATCCGTTCGATCAGCTTTTCCGCCACCTCCGGTTTGGCGGCCCGGCGCGTCAGGAGATGCTCGGCACCATAGATTTCCGGCGTTTCCGCGAGGATGCCGGTGCCGCCCTGCGCCGAGAGCAGGTCGGTCGCGTGGCCGAGCGCCGGGTTGGCGGTGATGCCCGACCAGGCGTCGGAGCCGCCGCACTGCAGCGCCACGGACAGTTCGGACGCCGAGACGGTCTGGCGGCGCGCCTCTGCGGCATGCGGCAGCATCTCCTGGATCATGCCGACCGCTCGCGCCACCGTCTTGCGGGTGCCGCCGGTCTCCTGCATCGTCATGTGCTGGAACAGCTCGCCGCGCCTGATGCCGTACGCTTCGAGCAGAAAGTCGATCTGGTTGACCTCGCAGCCCAGCCCGATCATCAGCACGCCGGCGAAATTCGGATGCCGCGCATAGCCCCAGAGCACGCGTTGCAGCGCCGAGAACCCTTCGCCGCGATCGGCCATGCCGCAGCCGGTCGAATGGGTCAGCGCGACCACGCCGTCGACGCCCGGATAATTCGCCAGCACCTCGGAAGGGAACGTCTGCTGGACGAACTTGCACACGGAGGCGGAGCAGTTCACCGAGGAGAGCACGCCGATATAGTTGCGCGTGCCCACCCGGCCGTTCCGACGGACGAAGCCCTCGAAGGTGTCGCGCTCGGCCTCGGGCACCATGGCGAGCGGCTTGGCTTCGGCGCCGATGGCATAGTCGCGCTCGAATTCCCGCATCTCGACATTGTGCACGTGGACGTGCTCCCCCGGGGCCACGTCCTTCGAGGCGAAACCGATGATCTGGCCGTAGCGGCGCACCGGCTCGCCCCGGGCGATCGGCCTGGTCGCCACCTTGTGGCCGGCGGGAATGGTGGCGGAGGTGCGGACGTTCTCGCCCGGCAGTTCGGTGCCTTCGACGATCGCGAGGCGCGCCACCACCACATTGTCGGCGGCGTTCAGGCGAACGGTCAGGCTCGGTCGGCTTCCGGCGGAATGGGACATGTGACGGCGCTCCCGGCGACTCGGCATTCGATCACTCGATCATAGCGCCGCGGCCGACCGCGGCAAAGCGCCGGACGGGCCTTTCCGGCGCGCCGGCCATGGCCACTGCCACGGGTTGACAGCGGCGGCGCCTGCGGCGCAAAGGCTCGGATCGTGCGGTCGGCGCGGGCCGCACCCGTCGGTCTTCGCCCCTGGCCGTGCTGCGGGCGTCACGCTCTTGCTGGACGAACATGTCGACCACGCTTTCGGCTTCGCCCGCGGCCGATGCCGCGAGCTTGCGGCGGCTGGTGGTGGAATGCGGCCTGCTGCTGCGTCTGGCCGCACCGCTGGCGGCCGCCTTCGTCGGTCAGTTGGCGATCGGCACCACCGACATGCTGATGCTCGGCTGGTACGGACCGGAGGCGCTGGCGGCGTCGGCACTGGCGCTCAGCCTGTTCAACCCCGTCATGCTGCTGGGCGTAGGCATCGGCACGGCGATCACGCCGCTCGCCGCCTCGGCCATCGCCGGCCGGCGGGTGCGCGAGATGCGCCGTGTGGTACGCCAGGGATTGTGGGCCGCCGTGCCCTTCACCGCCCTTGCCCTGCCGGTCTTCGTTCTGGCCGAGCCGCTCCTGGTGGCGGTCGGCCAGGAACCCGCCCTGGCCGGGCAGGCGCAATCCTATCTGCACGGGGCGATGGGCGGGCTCTTCGCCATTCTCGTCTTCAACGTGCTGCGATCCTACGTCACCGCGCTCGAGCGGACCGGCGTGATCCTGCTGATCACGATGGCAGCCGTGCCCCTCAACGCGCTCGTCAACTACGCCTTGATCTTCGGCCGCTTCGGCCTGCCCGAACTCGGCGTCTTCGGCGCGGGTCTGGGCTCCGCCATCACCCAGGCGGCGATGGCTCTGGCCATGGTCCGGGTGGTCGCCCGACGGGCGCCGTTCCGCCGGCACGCCATCTTCGGCCGTTTCTGGCGATCCGACTGGAGCGTCTTTCGCCGCATCCACCGGATCGGCATCCCGATCGGGCTCTCGATCCTGCTCGAGGTCACCATCTTCGGGGCCTCGGCGCAGATCATGGGATGGATCGGCACGCTGCAACTGGCGGCGCACCAGATCGCCCTGCAACTCGCCTCGATCACCTTCATGGTGCCGCTGGGCGTCGGCATGGCGGTGACGGCCCGGGTCGGCCAGGCGCACGGCCGCGGCGACCGCGACGGCGTGGCGCTGGCCGGATGGGCGGGCATGGCGCTGGCCGGATCCTTCATGGCGCTCTGCGGCCTCGTCTTCTGGCTCACCCCGGCGCCGCTGGTGCGGCCCTTTCTCGACGGCAGCGAGGCGGCCCCGGTCGTGCTCGAGTTCGCCGTCGGCTATCTGGCGCTGGCCGCCGCCTTTCAGATCGCCGACGGCCTGCAGGTGGCGGCGGCCCATGCGCTGCGCGGCCTGCAGGACACCACCGCACCGATGTGGATCGCCGGTTTCGGTTTCTGGGGCGTGGGTTTGCCGGTGGGCTACCTTCTGGCGATGCACACGCCGCTCGAGGGACGCGGTGTGTGGACCGGCCTGGCACTCGGGCTGGCGGTGGTGGCGCTGTTGCTGGTCGTGCGCTTTCACCGGACGACACGCCGATCGCCCGCGCTCGATTTGGGCCCTCGCGCTTGATCCATGTCATGGCACGCGGGGCGTTCGCGGTGTTGGGAAATGCGGAGAACCAACGGAGGAACGATCATGGCGACGCGTCTCGCGGCCGAAGTCATCGAGCGTGACCACATCGTCGCGGTCGCACCGGACGCCAGCGTCCAGGACGCGGTGCGGTCGATGGCGAAGCATCGTTGCGGCAGCGTGGTGGTGGTCGACGGCCACCGGCTCGTCGGAATCTTCACCGAGCGGGATCTCGCGACCCGGGTGGTCGCAGAAGCGCTCGATCCGCGCACGACCGAGGTCCGCGCGGTCATGACCCGCGATCCGGAGACGATCGATGCCGAGGCGCCGGTCGCCGATGCGGTCCGGCGGATGGACGAGTGCAGCTACCGTTACATGCCGGTCATGCGGGAGGATCGCTGCATCGGCGTGATCTCCGGCAAGCATCTGCCCTACGGCGTGATCGCATCGATGGCCGACGAGCTGGTCCGGCGGCACGATCTGACCGAACGCTTGCGCTGAGCGGCGCTGCCGGGCACCAGGGCTTTCAGGGGCGCTTCGCCTGGGCGTCGTGCGTCTTGTGACGTTCGGCGACGGCGATACCGCCCAGCACCAGCGCCAGGGCCGCCGCATGATGCTGCTCGAAGGACTGCTGCAGGATCACCACCGACAGCAGGGCGGCGAAGATCGGCACGAGGTTGACGAAGATGCCGGCACGTTCGGGACCGATCAGTTCGACCCCGCGAATGAAGGAGATCTGCGCCAGGCAGGATGGAAAGATCGCGACGTAGAAGGTGACGGCCCAGCCTCGGGCGGAGGGCCACACCAGGCCGCTCGTCGCCGCCTCGAACGCCAGCAGCGGCAGGGTCGCGAGCACGGCCAAGAGCGCCAGCCAGGTGAAGAACACCAGCGCCGGCAGGCCCGGGCGCGATTTGAGTGCGACCGTGTAGCCGCCATAGAGCAGACAGGCGAACAGCATGATCAGGTCGCCCGGATTGAACTCCAGACCCAGGAGACGCTCGAGGCTGCCCCGGGCCGCGACGGTGACGACACCCGAGAGCGTCAGGCCGACGCCGACGATCTGTGCCGCGCCGATGCGGGTGCGGTAGGCGATCACCGACCCCGCCAGCACGATCATCGGTATCGATCCCTGGATGATGCCGATATTGATGCCGCTGGTGCGCACCGAAGCGACGTAGAAGAGCGCGTTGAAGCCGGTGAAGCCGACGACGGCCATCACCGCCAGTGTGCCCAGGTGGTTGCGCGCCACCGGCCAACTGCGGCGCAATTCGTGCCGCAAGAGCCAACCCATGCCGGCCGCCACCAGAAACCAGCGCAGGAAGACCAGCGTCAGCGGCGCCACCTCGCCCACCGCCAACTGACCGGCGACCGCGTTGCCGGCCCAGCAGACAGTGGTGAACACCAGCAGCACGTAGGCGTTTTGCAACAAGGGCGGGATGCTCGTCGATCGGGCGCGCCGGGCTGATCCCGACACCGTGGCACCGGAGATAACGCCATGCAGCGCCCCTGTCCAAGAGCGCGCCCGCCGGCCGCACGTGCGGCCATGCAGCTCCGGATGATCGAGCACGCGCCAGCGGCAGGTTCGCACACCGGCTCCCGATCATCGCGCACGCGCATGGCCGGATGTTCCGCGGGCGCCCGCGCTGGCGGTGGCTCTCGAAGCGCCGGTGCCCGATCGCCGAGGTGCCGGGATTGCCGTAGCGAGGGACGCCGGCGGCCACGAGCGTTGGATTCGCGCGGCCGATCGCGTTAGCATCGGAGAAGCGCCGCCGGCGGCGCTTCGGCATGGGGGACGATCCGCGTGTTCAGACCGTTCGAAGCCGTCATCGAGGCCATGGTGGCGCGCCTCCTGGCCAATTACCGCCAGCTCTTCTCGCATCTCGAGCCGGACCACGCGCACGCCATCGAGGCGATCGCCCGGCTGGCGCTGGACCGCATCGCCGGCACCGACGCCGCCTATCACGACATGATGCACACCCTGGCCGTCGTCGACACCGGCCAGGCGATCATGCGCGGGCGGATGATCATGGAGCCGCTCGGCCCCGGCGACTGGCTGCACTTCACCGCCGCCACACTGCTGCACGACATCGGCTACATCCGCGGCGTCTGTGCCGGCGACGGCGACGGATCCTACGTCATCGACGAGAAGGGCGGCCGGGTGAAGGCGCCGCGCGGCGCCACCGACGCCTTTCTCGCTCCCTGGCACGTCGACCGCGGCAAGATCGCCGTACGCCAGCGGCTCGCCCATCGCAGCTATCTCGATTCCGACCGGATCGCCGCCGCGATCGAAATGACCCGTTTTCCGCCGCCCGACGACGGCGCCCACGACGAGACCGCCAGCGAGGCCGGGCTGGTGCGCGCCGCCGACCTGATCGGCCAACTGGCGGACCCCGATTATCCGCGCAAGCTCTCGGCGCTCTTCTTCGAATTCCGCGAGACCGGCGTCGCCGAGGCTCTGGGCTACACCAATGCCGCCGACCTGGCCGAGCATCACCCGCAATTCTTCTGGAACCGCGTCGAGCCTTATATCGGACCGGCCCTCGATCACCTGCAGCGGACCATGGACGGCCGCGCCTGGATCGCCCATCTCTACGCCAACGTCTTCGTCGAAGAGCGCCTGCGCCCCCGCCTCGGCCCCGCCCGCTGATCCCCTGCCGGCCGCCGACCCCCGCCGCCCACCGACCCCTGCCGCCCGAAGGCCCGGCAGAACCCGCCGGCGCCGGGTTACGGCTCGGCCGATGCCCGGACCGGCGGGGCCGCGGGCTCGCTTTCTTCGGCGACGATCTGCGCGCAGATTTCGGCGAGCACGCGATCGGCATTCTCGTTGGCGATCTGGCAGGTGCCGGCGGCATCGTGGCCGCCGCCGCCATGGGCCAGACAGAGCGCGCCGATGTCGGTCCGGGCCGTGCGGTCGAAGATCGATTTGCCCAGGGCCAGTACCGTGTTCTGCTTCTCGCGCCCCCACAGCACGTGGCACGAGATCTTCGCTCGCGGAAACAGCGCATAGATCATGAAGCGGTTGCCGGGCCAGATCTGCTCCTCGTCGCGCAGGTCGAGCACCGCGAGCGGCCCCTGCATCGTCGTGCAGCGGCGCAACTGGTCCTTGAAACGCTCCTCGTGGGCGAAGAACAGATCGACGCGCTCCGCCACGTCGGGCAATGCCAGGATGTCCTCGATCGACGGACTGGTACGACAATAGTCGATGAGATCCATCATCAACTGATAGTTGGACACGGTGAACTGACGAAAACGGCCGAGGCCGGTGCGCGCGTCCATCAGAAAGCTCAACAGCTCCCAGCCCTTCGGATCGAGCACGTCGGTCCGCTCGAAGGCGGCCGAGTCCGCCTTGTCGACCGCCCGCATCATCGCTGCCGACACGTTGGGAAAGCGCGCCGCACCGCCGAAATAGTCGTAGACCACCCGCGCCGCCGAGGGCGCCTTCGCGTCGATGACGTGGTTGGCCGCGCTCACCTCGGCCCGCTCCACCTCACTGGCATGGTGGTCGAACGCCAGATGCACGCCGGGCACATAGGGCAGGTTGGTGGTGATGTCGTCCGGTCCGACCTCGATCCGTCCGTCCTGCATGTCCTTGGGATGGACGAACTCGATCCGGTCGACCAGATCGAGCTCCTGCAGCAGCACCGCGCATACGAGACCGTCCATGTCGCTCCGCGTGATCAGGCGGAACCTGCGCCGCGATGCGGGCCCGTTGGTCTCGGCGGCCGACACTCCGTCGGTGGAGGGCGCCCGGCCCGCGTTCATCGGCATCGTCTCCATGGTCGGCGGCTCCATCGTGCTGCGCCCGAGCCGCCGGATCGTCCGGCGCTCGATGCTTGAACTGTCTTCCAACACCGCTAGTTTGCCCGCGAAAGTTGAAGGATCCGTAAACGTGCCGCTTCGCCCCGATTCCGCCCCGACGATTCCGGGCGACGCCGCGCCGGCTCCAGTGGCCGCTCGAACGGACGACGGCGCCTCACCCTCGGAGGCCGATCTCGAAGCCGGCCGGCTGCTGTTCGCCCGGCCGACCCGCTTCATGCTCTCCGTCGCCGACCTCGACCAGCTGCCGCAGGCGGGACCGCCCGAGATCGCCTTCGCCGGACGCTCCAACGTCGGCAAGTCGAGCCTCGTCAACGCCCTGACCGGCCATCGCGCCATCGCCCGCACCTCCAACACCCCGGGCCGCACGCAACAGCTCAACTTCTTCGACCAGGACGGCCGACTGCGGCTGGTCGACCTGCCGGGCTACGGCTATGCCAAGGCACCCAAAGCCCAGGTGGACGCCTGGCAGCGGCTGGTCTTCGCCTATCTGCGCGGCCGGCCGAACCTGCGGCTGGTGCTGTTGCTGATCGACGGCCGGCATGGTCTCAAGAAGGTCGACGAGGAGGTGATGCAGATGCTGGGCAAGGCCGCCGTGCCCTACCGCGTGGTGCTGACCAAGAGCGATCTGGTGGGCGCGGGCGAACTCGCCGGACGCGCGGACGACATCGCCGCCACGCTTCGCCGCATGCCCGCCGCCATCGGCGAGCCGATCGCCACCAGCGCCGCGCGCAATCACGGCTTCGAGGAACTGCGAGCCGTGCTCGCGGCTCATGCCGAGTCCGCGACCGACGCGCCATGAACAACCGAAAGACGAACCGGACATGACGCATAAAGCGGGTGACGTGCACGCCATCGCCGCGACGCTGATCGAGGCGCTGCCCTATATGCGTCGGCACAGCGGCGCGATCTTCGTCATCAAATATGGCGGCCACGCCATGGGCCACGAGCACCTGGCCCGGGATTTCGCCCGCGACGTCGTTCTCCTGAAGCAGGTCGGCATCAATCCGGTGATCGTCCACGGCGGCGGACCGCAGATCGCCTCCATGCTCGGACGGCTCGACATCCAGAGCGATTTCGTCGACGGCCTCAGGGTGACCGACGCCGCCACGGTCGAAGTGGTCGAAATGGTCCTCGCCGGCAAGGTCAACAAGGAGATCGTCGGCGCCATCCAGGCCGAGGGCGGCAAGGCCGTCGGCATCTGCGGCAAGGACGCCCGGCTTCTGACCGCGCGGCGGCTGCGCCCGGCCGGCCGCGACATCGGCTTCGTCGGCGAGGTGACGCAGGTCGACCGCTCGCTGATCGACCTGCTGGCACAGAGCGAGATCATCCCGGTCATCGCACCGGTCGGCGCCGACGAGGAAGGCCGGACCATGAACATCAACGCCGACACCGCGGCCGGCGCCATCGCCGGTGCGCTCGCGGCGCGCCGCCTCTTGATGCTGACCGACGTCAAGGGCGTGCTCGACAAGGACGAGAACCTGCTCTCCTATCTGATGCTCGACCAGGCTCGCGCACTGATCGCCGACGGCACGATCAACGGCGGCATGATCCCCAAGGTCGAGACCTGCCTGGCGGCGGTCGAGGCCGGCGCCCGGGCGGCGACCATCCTCGACGGTCGCGTACCGCACGCGCTGGTGCTCGAGCTCTTCACCGAGCACGGCATCGGCACCCAGATCCGCGCCCAGGCCCCGACCGGCTGACCCGCAACCAGCACCACCGGCTCCGCATTCCAGTGGAATGCAGAGCGAAAGACACAGCAATGCGATGTGCGGATGTATCAGTCCGGCAGCC
>JAGREO010000205.1 GCA_020446525.1 Geminicoccaceae bacterium
TTCGGCATGATGCGCGAGGTGCTGCGGCGCCGCTTCACGCGGCTGATCAAGGAGGATCCCGAACGGCGCAGCGGCACCTGGCCCGATCTGGTGGTCATCGACGGCGGGGCGGGCCAGCTCTCCTCGGCGCGGGCCGTCGCCGACGAGCTGGGGGTCGAGGGCGTCACCTTCATGGGCGTCGCCAAGGGCCCCGAGCGCGATGCCGGCCGCGAGCGTTTCTTCGTCGCGGATGCCGAGCCGGTCTCGCTCGATTCGCGCGATCCGGTGCTCTATTTCCTCCAGCGCCTGCGCGACGAGGTCCATCGCTTCGTGATCAATGCGCATCGCGGCAAGCGAACCCGGGCCATCGCCACCTCCGAGCTCGACCGGATCGCCGGCATCGGCGGCAAGCGCAAGAAGGCCCTCTTGAGTCACTTCGGCTCCGTGCGCGACATCCAGGGCGCGTCGCTGCACGATCTCGAGCGCATTCCCGGCGTCAACAAGGCCGTGGCACGCTCGATCTACGACCACTTCCACGAGCAGGGCTGAACACCATGAAAATCCGCTATTTCGCATGGCTGCGCCAGCGCACCGGCTGCGGCGAGGAAGAGATCGCGCTGCCGGACGGCATCGCCACCGTGGCCGAGCTCGCCGCATGGCTGGGCGAGCGCCACCCTCGTTTCGCCGAAGCCCTGGCGGCCCGGGGCATCGTGCGTTGCGCGCTCAACCAGGTTTACGTCGAACCCGATGCCGCCGTGCGCGACGAGGACGAGATCGCTTTCTTCCCGCCCGTCACCGGCGGCTGATCTCCCGTGGTACGGGTGCAGGACGAGCCTTTCGACGTGGGCGCCGAGATCGCAGCGTTCTCTTGGGGTGCGACCCATGTCGGAGGGATCGCCACCTTCGTCGGGCTGGTGCGTGGCACGCATCGGGGCGAGCGGGTGCGGGCGATGACGCTCGAACATTATCCCGGCATGACCGAACGCGAGATCGAGGCGATCGAACAGGAGGCCCGGCGCCGCTGGCCGCTCGATGCGGTGCTGGTGATCCATCGCTACGGCCGGATGAAGCCGGGCGAACCGATCGTGCTCGTCGCCACCGCATCGGCGCATCGCGCGGCCGCCCTCGACTCCTGCGCCTTTCTCATCGACTGGCTCAAGACCCGGGCGCCGTTCTGGAAGTGCGAAGAGACCGACCATGGGGAGTGCTGGGTCGAGGCGCGCGAGGACGACGAGGCGGCGGCACGACGCTGGCTTTGATCCCCTCCGGGAGAGGCCTATAACACCCGAAAGGGATTTGCGGAGGATCGCACGTTGAAGACCGTACGGCTCACCATGGCACAGGCCCTGGTCCGATTCCTCATGGCACAGCGCACGATGATCGACGGCCGGCAGGTGCCGCTGTTTCCCGGCGTCTTCGCCATCTTCGGCCACGGCAACGTCACCTGCCTCTCCGAAGCCCTGGAGGTGGTGAAGGACGAATTTCCGACCTGGCGCGGCCAGAACGAGCAGTCGATGGCGCTCGCGGCCGTCGGGTTCGCAAAGGCCAAGAAGCGCCGGCAGATCATGGTCGCCACGAGCTCGATCGGTCCGGGTGCCCTCAACATGGTCACCGCCGCCGGTGTCGCCCACACCAACCGCCTGCCGATCCTCATCCTCTCGGGCGACACCTATGCCAGCCGCGCGCCCGACCCCGTATTGCAGCAGGTCGAGCATTTCGGTGATCCGACGCTCACCGTCAACGACGCGTTCAAGGCCGTCACCCGCTACTGGGACCGCATCGTTCGACCCGAGCAGATCCTCCAGAGCCTGCCGCAGGCCGTGGCCGTGATGCTCGATCCCGCCGAGTGCGGCCCGGTTTTTCTGGGCCTTGCCCAGGACGCGCAGGGCGAGGGCTTCGATTATCCCGTTCGCTTCTTCGACGAGGTGGTGCACGAGCCGCCCCGCCCGCGTCCGGACACGCGCCGGATCGAGGCGGCGATCGACCTGCTGCGCCGGGCCGAGCGTCCGCTGATCGTGGCCGGCGGCGGCGTGCGCTACAGCGGGGCCGAGCAGGCGCTCGCCGAGTTCGCCGCGAAGCACCGCATTCCCGTCGCCGAGACCATCGCCGGCCGCAGCGTCCTGACCCACGAGGACCCCGCCAATGTCGGGCCGATCGGCGGGCTCGGCTCGACCAGCGCCAACACCCTCGCCGCAGAGGCCGACGTCATCCTGGCGATCGGCTCGCGCATGCAGGATTTCACCACCGGCTCCTGGTCGCTCTTCGCCGCCGATGCCAGGCTGATCGGCGTCAACGCCGCACGTTTCGACGCGCACAAGCACATGTCCCTGCCGGTGGTCGGCGACGCCCTCGCCTGCATCGAGGATCTGGATGCGGGTCTGGCCGGCTGGCGGGCGCCCGCCGCCTGGATGGAGCGCGGCCGAAAGGTCTATGCCGCGTGGAACGACTTCATCGACGAGCGCATCCGCCCGACCAACGCCGCGGTCGGCTCCTACGCCCAGGTGGTCGGTGCGGTGAACCGGCTCTGCGGCGACCACGACCTGGCGCTCACGGCGGCGGGCGGCATGCCGGGCGAGCTCTGCATGAACTGGCGCGCCCGCGCACCCGACACCTTCGACTGCGAGTTCGGCTTTTCCTGCATGGGCTACGAGGTGGCCGGCGGGTGGGGCGCGAAGATGGCCGACCCGGACCGCGAGGTCGTCGTCATGGTCGGCGACGGCAGCTACATGATGCTCAACAGCGACATCTACAGCTCGGTCCTCACCGGTCACAAACTCATCGTCGTCGTCTGCGACAATGGCGGCTTCGCCGTCATCGACCGGCTGCAGCGCAACACCGGCGTGCCCAGCTTCAACAACCTCCTGGAGGACTGCAAGACCGCCGGTCCGGTCCCCGCCCTCGATTTCGCCAGGCACGCCGAGGCGATGGGGGCGATCGGCATCACCGTCGGTGCGATGGGTGAATTCGACGACGCCTTCAGGCGCGCCCAGGCCGCCGACCGCACGACCCTCATCCACGTCAAGGTCGAGCCGCGCGACTGGACCGAAGGCAACGGCGCCTGGTGGGAATGCGGCACGCCCGAGGTCAGCGAGCGCGAGACCGTGCGCGCCGCGCGCAAGGCGTTCGAAGAGGCCAAGACGAAGCAGCGGCTGGGCGTCTGACGGGAACGACGAGCATGACGATCCAACTCGGCATCGCGCCGATCGGCTGGTCGAACGACGATCTGCCGGAACTGGGCGGCGACATTCCGCTCGAACGCTGCCTGAGCGAAGCGCACCGGGCGGGCTATGCCGGCGTCGAGAAGGGCGGCAAGTTCCCGATGGACCCGGCGACCCTCGGCCCGCTCCTTCGCGACCACGGCCTCGTGCTCGTCTCGGGCTGGTTCTCGGGCGGCCTTCGCGAAGCCACGATCGACGAGGAGAAGAAGCGCATTCGTCCGCAGCTCGAGCTCTATCAGGCCCTCGACGTCCCCGTCATGGTCTATGCCGAGACGACCGGCACGGTACAGAACAGGCGCGATATCCCGCTCTCCCGCCGGCCGACCCTGAAGGCCGACGAGATCCGGCGCTACGGCGAAAAACTCACCCGCTTCGCCGAATGGCTCGAAGCCGAACAGTGCCCGATGACCTACCACCACCACATGGGCACCATCATCGAGACCGAGGCCGAGATCGACCTCCTGATGGAGAACAGCGACGACGCCGTCGGGCTGCTGCTCGACACGGGCCATCTCACCTTCGCCGGCGGCGACGTGAATGCCACCACCCGCCGCTGGGGTCACCGCATCAACCATGTGCACACCAAGGACATCCGCGCCGATATTCTCGAGCGCTCGCGGAAAGAAGACTGGAGCTTCCTCGACGGTGTGCTGCACGGCGTCTTCACGGTGCCCGGCGACGGCTCGATCGATTTCGCCACATTCATGAAGACCCTCGCGGAGATCGCCTACGAAGGCTGGGTCGTCGTCGAGGCCGAGCAGGATCCGGCCGTGGCCGACCCGCTGAAGATGGCCGAAATCGGCATGGCCGAGCTCCGACGCACCGCGGGAGAAGCCGGGATCACGATCCGCTAGGAGACACCGGAACAGGCCTCGATCGCCCAGCACCTCCCGCTCCGCATTCGGGACGAATGCAGAGCGAAAGACACAGCGATGGGACGTGCGGGGAGATCAGTCGGGCAGCCGGCCGCGCGGCTCCATCT
>JAGREO010000206.1 GCA_020446525.1 Geminicoccaceae bacterium
CTTTCCAGGCGTGCGCCTTAAACCACTCGGCCATCCCTCCCCGACCGCCCGATCGGGAACCGCCCCCTCGGGCGAGGGCGGGCGGAAGATAGCGATGCGGCCGACACGGTGCAACCGCCGCAGACGGGACGATTGGCGTGGCGGGGCGCGTGGCGGGAAGCCGGTTCGGGCGGGTGCGCGCGGAGCGAGCCGCTGATGCGTCGCCTGTTCTACGGCCTGGGCTTCGTGCTGCTGATCCTGGCGGGTGCCCTGGGCGTGGCCGAGTTCCTGCACGCGACGGCCGGCGAAACCTACCGGCCGATCTCCCTGGGCTCGATCTGGTATTCGATCAACGCCAACAGCCTGGTGGGCTTTCAGGCGCTGGTCGAGAAGATGCCCTATGTCGGGCCGCTGATCTGGCCGCCGATCCGGTTCCTGTTGACGCTGCCGGCATGGCTCGCGGCGGCGGTGCCCGGGATCGTGCTGGTGCTCGCCTGCCGGCCGCGGCAGCGGGCCTACGGCTCGTTCTGAGATCGCACGCGAGATAGAGACCGGAGGTGTCGATGACGCGTTCCTCCAGACGGACCGATCCGCTGCTGCAGCCCTACCGGCTCAAGCACCTCACCTTGCGCAACCGGATCATGTCGACGGCGCACGAGCCGGCCTATTCCGAGAACGGTCTGCCGGGGGAGCGCTACAGGCTCTATCACGTGGAGAAGGCCAAAGGCGGCATCGCGCTCACCATGACCGCGGGCTCGGCGGTGGTCTCGCACGACAGCCCGCCCGCCTTCGGCAATCTGCACGCTTTCGACGACGCGATCGTTCCGGGCCTGCGCGATCTGGCCGACGCCTGTCACGAGCACGGTGCGGCGGTGATGATCCAGATCACCCATCTCGGCCGGCGCACCTCGTGGAACAAGGGTGCGTGGCTGCCGGTGCTGGCGGCCTCGCCGGTGCGTGAGGCGGCGCATCGCTCCTTTCCGAAGGAGGCGGAGGACTGGGATCTGGCGCGCATCGCCCGCGACTATGCCGCGGCCGCCGCACGGATGCAGGCGGCCGGCCTGGACGGTATCGAGATCGAGGCCTACGGCCATCTGCTCGACGGTTTCTGGTCGCCCGCCACCAACCACCGGACCGACGAGCACAATGGCGATCTCGACGCCCGGTTGCGTTTCACCCGGAGCGTGCTCGATGCGGTGCGCGAGGCGGTGGGCCCGGACTTCATCGTCGGCATCCGCATGGTCGCCGACGAGGCGTGGGAGAAGGGCCTCTCGCGCGAGGACGGGGTGGAGATCGCGCGGCGGCTGGTGGCGGACGGGCGGATCGATTTTCTCAACCTCGTGCGCGGCCACATCGACACCGACGCGGCTCTGGCCGAGGTCATTCCGGTACAGGGCATGCGCTCGGCCCCGCATCTCGATTTCGCCGGCGAGGTGCGGCGGACACTAGGCTTTCCGGTGTTCCATGCCGCGCGCATCGCCGACGTGGCGACCGCCCGCCACGCCATCGCCGAGGGCAAGCTCGACATGGTCGGCATGACGAGGGCGCACATGGCCGACCCGCACATCGCGGCCAAGGTGGCGGCGGGCATGGAGGCGCGCATCCGGCCCTGCGTCGGCGCCACCTATTGTCTGGACC
This sequence comes from Geminicoccaceae bacterium, assembly GCA_020446525.1. Lineage (GTDB taxonomy): Bacteria > Pseudomonadota > Alphaproteobacteria > Geminicoccales > Geminicoccaceae > JAGREO01. The sequence continues at coordinate 1,618 of JAGREO010000206.1, forward strand.
GGATCTACGAGGGTCACGAGGCACTCTGCATACACAACGCCGCCACCGGCCGCGAGGCCACCATCCCGCACCTCGTGCGCCGGGGCGACGGTCCGCGCCGCCGGGTGGTGATCGCCGGCGCCGGCCCGGCGGGGCTCGAGGCGGCCAGGGTCTGCGCCGAGCGCGGCCACGCCGTCACGCTGCTCGAGGCGGCGGACCGGCCGGGCGGGCAGGTCGCGCTGGCGGCGCGCAGCCGCAGGCGTTCGGAACTGATCGGCATCGTCGACTGGCGGGTGGCCGAATGCGCACGGCTCGGCGTGCGGCTCGAAACCAATATCTTCGCCGAGGCGGAGGACGTGCTCGCCCGCGAGCCCGACATCGTCATCGTGGCGACCGGCGGGCTGCCGCAGCCGCCGCCCCTGGACGAAGGTGCCGAGCATACGGTCTCGAGCTGGGACATCCTGGCCGGCGACGCGGCCCCCGGATCGGAGGTGCTGCTCTACGATGACAACGGCGCGCATCCGGGCATGCAGGCGGCGGAACATGTGGCGCGGGCCGGCAGCCGGCTCGAGATCGTCACGCCCGAGCGCTTCTTCGCGCCGGAGATCGGCGGTCTGAACCACGTCGCCTATGCGCGCTGTTTTCTTGAGAACGGGGTGACGATCACCATCAACACGCGGCTCAGATCGGTGCGCCGCAAGGGCAATCGGCTGCTGGCGACGCTCGGCAGCGATTACGCCTCCACGACCGAGGAGCGGGAGGTCGACCAGGTGGTGGCCGAGCACGGCACGCTGCCCAACGCCGAGCTCTACGACGCGCTCAAGCCGCGCGCGCGCAATCGCGGCGAGGTCGATCAGGCGGCGCTGATCGAAGGTCGGCCGCAGACCGTCGTGCACGATGCGCAAAGTGCGTTCCAGCTCTTCCGGATCGGTGACGCCACAGCCTCGCGCAACATCCATGCGGCGATCTACGACGCGACGCGGCTCTGCATGGTGTTTTGATCGAGTCCTGACCGAATGGGGCCCAATCGGCGGTACGTGGGGGCACGTCGACCTCACCTCCCTTGCCAGACCGGTCGGGAACGGCAAGAAAGGCCCGGGGCGAGATCGAAACAAGGATCGGCCCGCGTGATCGGAGGTGAGCGCCATGGTGGCCCCGCGACCGCGGGGCGCGAATGTGCTTATTGGGGAAGGCAGATCGTGAGCTACCGGATCGAGGAAATCGAAGGCATCGGCAAGAGCTACGGCGTCAAGCTCCGCGCGGAGGGACTGGGCACGACGAAGGCGCTGCTGAGTGCCTGCGCCGATCGCAAGGGGCGCAAGTCGGTCGCCGAGAAGACGGGCATCGACGAGACGCGCCTTCTCAAATGGGCCAACATGGCGGACCTGATGCGAATCAGGGGCATCGGCACCCAGTATTCCGAGCTGCTTGAAGCCGCCGGCGTCGACACGGTCAAGGAATTGCGCAACCGAAACGCCGCGAATCTCGCCGAGGCGCTGGCTTCGACCAACGCCACCCGTAAGCTGACGCGCAGCGTCCCGGCGCCCAAGATGGTCGAGAGCTGGGTCGCCCAGGCCAAGCAGATGGCGCCGGCGATCTCCTATTGAGCGCTGGTTGAGCGCCGGCCGGAGCACGCGCCGGCGGGTTTCGCGCGGCTTCAGTGCAGGTTCCAGTAGCCCTTCGCGTTTTCGTAGCGCGGCGGCGCGATCAGCGCCTGGCGACCGACATAGACGGCGTGCAACCGGCCTTCGATACGATCGATCCAGAAATCGAGGAATTTTCTGAGCTCGGGGAAGCGTGGTGCCATGTCGTAGTGCTGCCAGATGAAGCTCTGCAGCACGCCCGGATGATCCGGCAGATGATAGAGGATTTCGGCGGTGGCCAGCCTGTAGCCGGCCATTTGCAATTCGAGGGACGACCGCCCTTCGTTCATCGCTTGCTCCTCCGGCAGGGACGACCCGGTCATTGATCCATCGTCGAAACCGCCGGTCAAGCGCTTCGTTGCGAAAAAGGTCCGATAATACAGCTAGTTGGCAGCACTGCTTCCGGACTGCTGACATTTTTTTCACGGTCGCTCTTGCAGATCGCGCGGCCAGGGCCTACGTGCCGGCTCGAACGTTGGCACTCACCTTTCGAGAGTGCCAACACTTGTCTCGAGAGGGAGCAGGAGCATGGAATTCAGGCCGCTGCACGACCGCGTGCTGGTGCGTCGCGTCGAGGAAGAGCAGAAGACGTCCGGGGGCATCATCATCCCCGACACCGCCAAGGAAAAGCCGATGCAGGGCGAGGTTCTCGCCGTCGGCCCCGGCGCCAAGAACGACAAAGGTGAGATCTCGCCGATGGATGTCAAGGCGGGCGATCGCATCCTGTTCGGCAAGTGGTC
>JAGREO010000207.1 GCA_020446525.1 Geminicoccaceae bacterium
TCACCAAGCAGATCGAAGGCCACACCATCTGCGCGCTCGGCGATGCGGCGGCCTGGCCGGTCCAGGGGCTGATCCGCCACTTCCGCCCGGAGATCGAGGCGCGGATCGAGAGTTACACGGCCCGGACGGCGAAGGCGGCTTGAGATGAACGCGGCACGGCTCGGACGCCTGCTCGAAGAGGCGGGAGACGATCGCACCAAGTGGGCGGAAGCGATTTTCGACGAAGTGACGGACCCGGCGACGGGCCTCGTGAACAAGGACTATCTGGATCGCCGGTTTGCCGAGTTCCGCAGCGATTTCGCGGAGTTCCGATCCGAGATGACCCGCTGGCTCCTCTACACCCAGGTCGGCGGGTTCATCGCGATCGCCATTCTCGTGCTGTTCAAGCTCTAGGGACGGTTGATGCCCAAGCTCTCCATCGATGGCGAGGAAGTCGAGGTCCCGGCGGGCTCGACCGTGCTGCAGGCCTGTGAGGCGGCCGGGCGGGAGATTCCGGTCTTCTGCTTCCATCAGCGGCTGAACATCGCCGGCAATTGTCGCATGTGCCTGGTGGAGATGGAAAAATCGCCCAAGCCGATCGCGTCCTGTGCGATGCCGGCGGCCGACGGCATGGTCATCCGCACCGGCACCGAGCAGGTGCACAAGGCGCGGCGCGGCGTGCTCGAGATGCTGCTCATCAACCATCCGCTCGACTGTCCGATCTGCGATCAGGGGGGCGAGTGCGACCTGCAGGACATCACCCTCTTCTACGGTCCCGACAAGTCGCGCTTTCGCGAGAACAAGCGCCCGGTGACCGACAAATATCTGGGGCCGCTGATCTCCACCCACATGACCCGCTGCATCCACTGCACGCGCTGTATCCGCTTCATTAACGAGATCGCCGGGGTCGAGGAACTGGGTGCCGTCCATCGCGGCGAGCACATGGAGATCACGACCTGGATCGAGGCGGCGCTGACTTCCGAGCTGCAGGGCAACATCATCGACCTCTGCCCGGTGGGTGCGCTCAATTCCAAGCCCTACGAGTACCGGGCGCGCACCTGGGAGCTGAAGAAGACGGAGAGCATCGACGTGCTCGACGCCGTCGGCTCGAACATCCGTGTCGACACCCGCGGCAACGAGGTGATGCGAATCCTCCCCAGACTGCACGAGGACATCAACGAGGAGTGGCTCTCGGACAAGGCGCGCTTCTCCTATGACGGCCTGAAGCGCCGGCGGCTCGACCGGCCCTACGTCAAGCGCGACGGCAAGCTGCAGGAAGCCTCCTGGCGCGACGCGTTCGCCGCCATCGCGCACCGTCTCGACGGCCGCGATCCGGGCAGGATCGGCTTCGTCATCGGCGACATGGTCGATTGCGAGACCATGGTTCTCGTCAAGGATCTGGCGCAGGCGATCGGCACCGCCAGTGTCGACTGCCGCCAGGACGGCGCCAAGTACGACACGTCCAGCCGCGCCAGCTATCTCTTCAACACCACCATCGCCGGCATCGAGCAGGCGGACGCCTGTCTCCTGATCGGCACCGATCCGCGCTGGGAAGCCCCCCTGATCAATGCGCGCCTGCGCAAGCGCTGGCTCAAGGGCGGGTTCACGATCGGTCGGATCGGACGGCCGCGCGATCTCACCTACCCCGTGACCGAGCTCGGCGGCGGCGGCCAGACGCTGGGCGAACTCGCCGACGGCGGCCACGATTTCGCCCAAATCCTGGAGAAGGCCGAGCGGCCGATGCTGATCGTCGGTCAGGGCGCCCTCTCGCGTTCCGACGGTGCGGCGGTGCTGCACCTGGCGGCGCGCATCGCCGATCGCTACGGCATGATCGTCGAGGCTGGCGAGGGCGAAGGCTGGAACGGCTTCAACGTGCTGCACACCGCAGCCTCGCGGGTGGGCGGGCTCGATCTCGGGCTGGTTCCGGGCCGCGGCGGCAAGGACGCGGCGCGGATGCTGGCCGGCGAGGTCGACACCCTCTTCCTGATCGGCGCCGACGAGGTGGACACGAGCCGGCTCGGCGACACCTTCGTCATCTTTCAGGGCACGCACGGCGATCGCGGCGCGCATGCCGCCGACGTCATCCTGCCCGGCGCCGCCTATACCGAAAAGCACGGCGTCTACGTCAATACCGAGGGCCGGCCGCAACGCGCCAAGCTCGCCTGCTTTCCGCCCGGCGACGCCAAGGAGGACTGGCGCATCCTTCGGGCCCTCTCCGAAGCGATCGGCAAGACGCTGCCGCTCGACACGCCGGCTCAGGTGCGGGCACGGATGCTCGAGATCGCCCCGCAACTCGCCGCGTTCGACGTGATCGAACCGGCCGAATGGGGCGCCTTCGGCAAGGCCGGCGACACGCTCAAGAGCCCGTTCGCGCCGGTGATCGAGGATTTCTACGCGACCAACCCGATCAGCCGGGCCTCGACGGTGATGCAGGAATGCGGCGCTCTCTTCGCGGCGCGTGACGAGGGGGCGACCGGCACCGATGGATGAACTCCTCTATATCGTCACGATCGTCTTCTACATCCTGCTCATCGCCGTGCCGCTGATGATCGCCATGGCCTACGTCACCTATGCCGAGCGCAAGGTGATCGGCGCCATGCAGCTCCGCCAGGGACCGATGACCGTCGGGCCCTTCGGTCTGCTGCAGCCGATCGCCGACGGGGTGAAGCTGTTCCTGAAAGAGACGATCGTCCCGTCGGGCGCCAACAAGTTCGTCTTCATCCTGGCGCCGATGGTCACCTTCATCCTGGCGCTGATCGGCTGGGCCGTGATCCCGTTCGGCGCCGGCATGGTGCTGGCCGACATCAATGTCGGAATCCTCTATCTGCTGGCCATCAGCTCGCTCGGCGTCTACGGCATCATCATGGCCGGCTGGGCATCGAACTCGCGCTACGCGTTTCTCGGCGCCCTGCGGTCCTCCGCGCAGATGGTCTCGTACGAGATCTCCATCGGCCTGATCATCATCTCCGTGCTGATCACCGCCGGCTCCCTGAACCTGTCGGAGATCGTCCTGGCCCAGAGCGGGCTCTGGTACGTGATCCCGCATTTCCCGATGTTCATGATCTTCATCGTCTCGATCCTCGCCGAGACCAACCGGCATCCCTTCGACCTTCCCGAGGACGAGGCGACGCTGGTGACCGGCTACAATGTCGAATATTCGTCGATGGCGTTCGCGCTGTTCTTCCTCGGCGAATACATGAACATGATCCTCATGAGCGCCATCTGCTCGATCCTGTTCCTCGGCGGCTGGCTGCCACCGTTCGACATCTTTCCGCTGAACATCATCCCGGGGCCGGTCTGGCTTATCCTCAAGATCTGCTTCGTGCTGTTCATCTTCATCGCCACAAGGGCGACCCTGCCCCGGTATCGCTACGATCAGCTCATGCGTCTGGGCTGGAAGGTCTTCCTTCCGCTCTCGTTGGTCTGGGTCGTGCTGACATCGGGTTTCCTCGTCTATTTCGACAAGCTGCCGAACTGAGGTTTCAATGCTGGATCGCCTCGCTCGCACCTTCCTCTGGCCTGAACTGGCAACGGGCTTCAGCCTGACGCTGAAATACATGTTCAAGAAGAAGGTGACGCTCAACTATCCGTACGAAAAGGGCCCGCTCAGCCCGCGCTTTCGCG
>JAGREO010000208.1 GCA_020446525.1 Geminicoccaceae bacterium
GCGCTCAAGCGCGGCGACATCGATCTCTATTGGGAAGAGACCGGCACGGCGCTGACCATCTTCTACAGGCGCCGCCCGCCGCTGGGGCCGGAGGCGAGCCTGACCACACTGCGCAAGGACGATGCCGAAGAGGGTCTGGTGTGGCTCGAGCCCAGCCGCATCGACAACCGCTTCGTGATGGTGATGCGGCGGGCCGAGGCGACCTCGCTCGGCCTGAAGGGACTGAGCGATCTCGGCGCGCGCTTCGCCGAAGGATGGGAGATGTCGCTGGCGACGGACGACGAGTTCTTCGCCCGTCCCGACGGCCTCAAGCCGCTCCAGACCTTCTACAAGTTCACCTGGCCGCAGGAGCGGGTCGTGCGGCTGCCGCCGCAACGGCCGATCCAGGCGCTGCTCGACGGCGACGTCAACGCCGCCATCGTGCGGGAGAGCGACGGCGTGCTCTCCCGCGCCGACATGCTCGATCTGGTGCGTCTCGAGGACGATCGCGGCTTCTATCCGCCCTATCTCGCCACACCGGTGGTGCGCGAGGACGCGCTGCGGCGCTTTCCGGGCATCGTCGAGCCGCTCGACCATCTGGCCCGGGTGCTCGACAACGACGTGATGCGCGAAATGGCGCTGCGCCTGACCGAGCGACCGGAGGATGTCGACGCCATCGCCCGCGCCTTTCTCGAGGTGGCGAACCTCCTGCCGCGCTGAAGGCGCTGGTCTTTCTCCCCTGGGATCAAGCCCGTTCGGGGGCCACGAGGATCTCGACCCGGCGGTTGAGCTGGCGGCCGGCCGCACTGTCGTTGTCGACGCGCGGCTCGCGTTCACCACGGCCTTCGGTGATCAGCCGGTAGGGATCGATGCCGTAGCGTACCAGCTCGTCGCGCACCGCCGCGGCCCGGCGTTCGCTCAGCGCCTGATTGTAGGCGTCGCTGCCGGTCGAATCGGTGTGGCCGACGATGGTGGCACGGGTCCGGTCGTACTTGCCGAGCACGTCGGCCAGCTTTTCCAGGGTCGGTGCGAAGGCGGGCTTGATCGCGGCACTGTCGAGGTCGAACGAGACCTCGTTGGCGAGACTGATCTTCAAAAGATCGTCGCGCACCCGCTCGATCTCGACCTGATTGGCAGCCTGCTCGGCCTCCAGCGTTTCCTCGAGCTCCCTCTGCTGGCGATCGAAGATCGAGCCGATGGCCGCACCGGCGGCGCCGCCGAGGGCACCGCCCAGGGCCACGCCGCGCACGTCGTTCTTGTCGAGCACGGCACCCAGCACACCGCCCACGACGGCACCGGCGGCGGCACCGGTACCGGTACCGCGCTCGACGGTGGGCCGGCCGTCGGAGCCGGTCTGGCAGGCGGCGAGCGAGATCGAGGCGAGCAGGACGGCGATCGTCGGGTGCAGGGACATGGGGCAGGTCTCCGTTGCATCGTACGGGTGCGAGACGAACCGGGGATATGGCGACGATTGCACGGGAAACCATATGTAGGTTCGAACGTTGGGAGAGCGCCGGGTGAACCGCACGTGATGATATGTCGCATGCCGATGCTTGTGCGCTGCAACATCGTGACGCTGCGCGAGGTGACGCGCCGCCCGACATGTCCCATTGAAGAAAAGCCGGCATCGCCCTAGCGTGTTCCGGCGGTGCAACAGGTTTGATAGTTCCGGAGATGCCTCTTGATCTGGTCCGCACCGATCGTTCGTGCCCGAACGGCATTTCGTCCCTCGACCGTGCGGAGCGCGGCATGAAACGGCGCCAACTGGTACGCTCGACCGCCGGCGGCCTCGCGGCCCTGTCGCTCGCCCCGCCTCTGGCCGGCCTGCTCCCGCACCGGCTCTTCGGCGGCGACGGATCGGCTGCCTCCTCGCAGGCATGGGCGGCCGAGGGCGAGGCGTTCGACCGGTCGGTGGTGCTCGAGCGGGCGCGCGCGCTGGCCCAGCAGGATTTCGCCTGGCCCGAGCCGCCGCTGACCGATCAGCTCAAGAACCTCGGCTACTCCGATTATCAGGGCATCCGCTTCCGCTCGCCCGAAGCGATCTGGACGGACGCGCACGGCCGCTTCTCGATCGACCTCTTCCATTCGGGCTTCATCTTCAACGTCCCGGTCGAGATCTTCTCGGTCGAGGACGGTCAGGCACGCAAGATCGTCTACAGCCCGGAGCTCTTCACCTTTCAGGACATGACCCCGCCGTCCGCCGACGACCCGATGGAGTTCGCCGGCTTTCGCGCCCGCACACCGCTCAACGACCCCGAGGTGATGGACGAGTTCCTGGTGTTCGCCGGCGCCAGCTATTTCCGCGCCATCGGCCGCGGCCAGAATTACGGGCTGAGCGCGCGCGGGCTGGCGATCTCCACCGCCGAACCCGAGGGCGAGGAGTTCCCCTTCTTCCGCAGCTTCTGGCTCGAGCGGCCGGACAGCGACGTGCTCGTCGTCCACGCCCTGCTCGACAGCCCGAGCTGCTCGGGCGCCTATCGCTTCTCCATCCGCCCGGGCGACAATACCGTGATGGACGTCGAGGCGACCCTCTTCACCCGCAAGGAGATTCAGCGGGTCGGGCTCGCACCGCTCACCTCGATGTACCTCTATTCGCCCAAGGACGGCCGCCCGCTCGACGATTTCCGGCCGGCGATCCACGACAGCGACGGCCTGTCGATATGGAACGGCCGCGGCGAGTGGATCTGGCGGCCCCTGAACAACCCCCGCGAACTGCAGATCAGCGCCTTCCTCGACACCAGCCCGCGCGGCTTCGGGCTGATGCAGCGCGAACGGCGGTTCAGCGAGCACGAGGATCTCGAAGCCCTCTACCACAAGCGGCCGAGCCTGTGGATCGAGCCGATCGGCGACTGGCAGAACGGTGCGGTGGTGCTGATCGAAATCCCCACGGCCGAGGAAATCCACGACAACATCGTCTGCTTCTGGCGGCCGTCCGGCACCTGGAAGGCCGCCGGCGAATATACGCTGACCTACCGCATGTACTGGGGCGAGCAGATCAACGAGCGGATGGCGCGCATGCGCGTGATCAACACGCTCACCGGACGCGGCACCCAGGAGAACTGGCGGCGCTACATCATCGACTTCGCCCCGCCGGCCGACGCAGCACCGCTCGAAGGCGAGATCACCGTCGCCGCCCATGCGACGCACGGAACCCTCTTCAACGTCATCGCCCACCCCAACCCCGAGATCGGCGGCACCCGCGTCAACGTCGAATACGAGCCGGGCGACACGCCCACGGCCGAATTGCGCGTCGACCTGCTGGCCGACGGCGAGCCCGTCGGCGAGACCTGGATCTACCGATGGACGTCCTAGCGCGCAGGCAGGGCGCAACGGCCGATACCGCGCACGAGGCGGCGACGCTGCTGCCGGCGCCCGCACCGCTGGAGATGCCCACCCAGCGGCTCGACCGCTACGTGGCCGACCTGCCGCGCGAGGGCGAAGGCGGACGGGCCACCGCCGCCCGGCTCCTCGTCACCCTCTCCACGACGGCACTCGCCGCCCTGCTCACCTACGAGATGTGGCGGGTGCTGGAAGTCGGCCGCGTCACCGCGCTCGAATGGCTGATGCTGGCCCTTTTCGCCCTCAATATCGGCTGGATATGCCTGAGCTTCGTCTCCGCCGTGATCGGCTTCGCGGCCGGCTTCGGGCGCACCGCGAACGGCCTTCGCGACGAGACGGCGAACGGCGCGGCGGCGCACCGGACGGTGCTGCTGCTGCCGACCTACAACGAGGAGCCGCAGCAAATCTTCGCCGCCGCACAGGCGATGCTCGAGAGCCTGGAGGAGACCGGCGGCGGCGACCGCTTCGATCTGGTCGTGCTGAGCGACACCACCGATCCCGCCGTCTGGCAGGCCGAGCTGGACGCCGCACACCGGCTGCGCCGCGAGCCCGGCTTCGGCGAGCGGACCTTCTACCGCCACCGGTTGCGCAACGAAGCGCGCAAGGCCGGCAACATCGCCGATTTCTGCCGCCGCTTCGGCGGCGCCTACGCCCACATGATCGTGCTCGACGCCGACAGCCTGATGGACGGCACCGTGCTGCTCGAGCTCGACCGGCGCATGGCCGCCGATCCGCGGCTCGGCATCCTGCAGACGGTGCCGCGGCTGATCGACGGACGCACGCTGCTCGGCCGCATGCAGGCCTTCGCCACCTGGCTCTACGGCCCGGTGCTGGCGACCGGCCTCGCCTTCTGGTACCGCGACACCAGCAATTACTGGGGCCACAACGCCATCATCCGGATGGCGGCCTTCGCCGGTCAGGCGGGCCTTCCCGAACTGTCCGGCCGGCCGCCGATGGGCGGTCACGTGCTCAGCCACGACTTCGTCGAAGCCGCCCTCGTCCGCCGCGGCGGCTATGCGGTGCGGCTCGCCACGGACCTCCTGCCGGCCGGCGGCAGCTACGAGGGCGCCCCCCCCGATCTGCCGTCGATGGCGGCGCGCGACCGCCGCTGGTGCCAGGGCAACCTGCAGCATCTGCGCCTGATCGGCGCCCGCGGCCTGCACCCGCTCAGCCGCTTCCACCTGCTGCACGGCGTGATGTCCTATGTCGCCGCACCGCTCTGGCTGGCCTTCCTCGTCACCGGCCTGCTGCTGGCCCTCCAGGCCTATCTCATCCCGCCCGACTATTTCCCCGAAGGCGTCTATTCGCTCTTTCCCATCTGGCCGCGGATCGATGCCGAACGGGCGGCTGCGCTGTTCGGTGTCAGCCTCGCCGTGCTGCTCGCACCCAAGCTGTTCGGCCTCGTCCGCGCCCTGATCGACGGCGGCGTGCGCCGCGCCGGCGGCGTTCTGCGCACCGTCTCGGCCTTCCTCGTCGAGGTGCTCGTCTCGGCGATCATGGCGCCCATCTCGATGCTGCTGCAGACCCGCGCGGTGATCGAGGTCCTGGCCGGCCGCGACACCGGCTGGCGCACCCAGAGACGGGCCGACGGCGGGCTGCGCTTCGGCACGCTGCTGCGCTTCCACCGCTGGCACGTGATCATCGGCCTCGTCATGGCCGCCGTCGCATGGCGGATCGCGCCGGCGCTGCTCTGGTGGATGTCGCCGGCGCTGATCGGCCTGATCCTCGCCGTGCCGCTCTCGGCCCTGCTCGGCAGCGCCCGGGTCGGCCGCGCCCTCACCCGCGCCGGCCTGATGGCGACACCGGACGATCACGACCCCGCCCCGGTGATCCGCCGGGCCCGGGAGCTGCGCGCCGCCCTCACCACCAGGGCACCGCACGCCGGCGACCCGATCGGCCGCCTCCTGGCCGATCCGGAATTGCTGACGCGCCACCTCGGGGAGCTCGATCCGGTGACCGCCCGCCGCCCGGGCGAGATCGACCTGCACCTGGCGACCGCACGGCTGAAGATCGCCGACGCCGCCGACCCCGATCAGGCGATCGCCGCCCTCACCCCCGAAGAGACCCGCGCGGTGATGGCCTGCCGGCGCACGCTGCTGGCGCTGGCCGGGGAAAACCGCACCGCCACCCTGCCGCCCAGGCGAATCGCCCTGATCGACCAGCACTAGAGAAGCGGGCCGCCTCAGACCACGCCCTCAGACCACCGCGGCGCAGCGCTCCACCAGCACCGTGAGCACCTCCTCCGGGTCCCGCCGCCACCAGTCGTGGGCCGAGAAGATCTCCACCTCGACCGCACCCGCATAGCCCTCGGCCTCGACCAGCCCGCGCAGCCGCGGGATGTCGATCACCCCGTCACCCGGCATGCCGCGATCGAGCAGCAGGTCGGTGGTCGGCACCAGCCAGTCGCAGACGTGAAAGCCCAGAAGCCGCGCCCCCCCGGCCCGGGCGATCTGCGCCTCGATCTCCGGATCCCACCAGGTGTGATAGGTATCGAGCGCCAGCCCGATTCCGCCGTCCAAAGGGCCGTCGGCCAGCGCATCGCAGATGTCGAGCGCCTGACGGGTGGTGTTCATACAGGCCCGGTCGGCCGCATACATCGGATGCAGCGGCT
>JAGREO010000209.1 GCA_020446525.1 Geminicoccaceae bacterium
TGGAGCCGCGCACCCGCCCGCCCAATCCTCTCGCCCGGCCGCCTGCATCGGCCCATCATCGCCGAGCTTCTTGAGCCGCCCCGGAAATGCCGGGATCGCGGCCGATACCGCGTGGGCAATCGGTAACATCGGCCCCGGGCAAACGATCGGCCCGATGTCCGAAGCCCCGCACGCCTCGCGCAACCTCGCACCGATCATCGGCCTTGCACGCTCGAAGCAGCGCTGGCATCGCCACCCGATGACCCCATCCGCCGAGCCGTCCATCGCCGATCCCCCCTCCTGGTACGCCGCCCGGGCCGCGAGCGGCCGCCGTCATCCGAAGCTGCGCGGACGCTTGCGGGTGGACGTGGCGATCGTCGGCGGCGGCTTCACCGGCGTCTCCGCGGCGCTGCATCTGGCCGAGCGCGGCTACGCCGTGGCCCTGCTCGAAGCCCAGCGGATCGGCTATGGCGCATCCGGGCGCAACGGCGGTCAGGTCTCGTCCGGCCAGAGGCGGCCGGTGGAGGAGCTCGAAGCGGCGCACGGCGCCGTGACGGCGAGCACCTTGTGGGATCTGGCCGAAGAAGCCAAGGCGCTGGTCGAGGAGCGCGTGGCGCGCCACGCCATCGCCTGCGATCTGAAGCCGGGCGTGATCGAAGCCGCCCACAAGCGCCGCCATCTGCCGTCGATGCGCCGGCACGTGGAATTCATGGCCGAGCGCTACGGCTACGCCCGTCTCTCCTTCCTCGAGGGCGAGGCGTTCCGCGAGCGGGTGGCCAGCCCGGATTATCATGGCGGCATCGTCGACGAGGGCGCCTTTCATCTCGACCCTCTCGCCTGTCTGCGCGGCCTCGCGGACGCTGCGTGTGCCGCCGGTGCCCGCCTCTTCGAGGGCTCGAGGGTGGTGCGGGTCGAGCGCGGCGCCACGCTCCGCCTGAAGCTCGAGGGTGCCGAGGTGGAAGCATCGTCGGCGCTGATCGCCTGCAACGGCTATCTGGGCGATCTCGAGCCGGCGCTCGCGGCCCGCATCCTGCCCCTCAACAATTTCGTGGTGGCGACCGAGCCTCTGGGCGAGGCGCGCGCCCGGGCGCTGATCCGCGACGACATGGCGGTGTGCGACACCCGGCACGTCATCGACTATTTCCGGCTGACGGCCGACCGGCGCCTGCTGTTCGGCGGCGGCGAAACCTACGGCTTCGATTTTCCGGACGACATCGCCGCCTTCGTGCGCCCCTACGTGCTGCGCACCTTCCCGCAACTGGCCGACGTCCGCATCGACCACGCCTGGGGCGGCACGCTCGGCATCACCACCAGCCGGCTGCCCTGCTTCACCCGGCTGGCACCCGAAGTCCTGGCGGTGGGCGGTTTTTCCGGCCACGGCATCTCGATCGGCACGCTGGCCGGCCGGCTGGTGGCCGAGGCGACCGCCGGCCAGGCCGAGCGCTTCGACCTGATGGCGAAGCTGGCGCCCGCACCCTTCCCCGGCGGCACGCGGCTGCGCCGGCCGCTGCTGGTGCTGGGCATGCTCTGGTACAAGCTGCGCGATCTGGTCTGAGGCTCAGGAGGGCCGGGCGTCGCGCTCCAAGAGATTGTGGTGGCGCCTGTACCAGTCGACGAAGCGCTGCACGCCCTCCTCGATCGAGGTCGAGGGCTTGAAGCCCACGTCACGCACGAGATCCCCGACGTCGGCATAGGTGGCCGGCACGTCGCCCGGCTGCATCGGCAGCAGCTCCATGCGCACCTCGCGGTCGAGCGCCCGGCCCAGGCACTCGATCATGTGCAGCAGATCGACCGGCGCGTTGTTGCCGATATTGTAGACCCTGAAGGGGGCCGAGCTGCTCGACGGATCGGGGTCGGCGGCGTTCCAGTCGGGATCGCCCCCTGGAATGCGCTCCATCACCCGCCGCACCCCTTCGACCACGTCGCCGACATAGGTGAAGTCGCGCTTCATGCGGCCCTCGTTGAAGACCGGAATGGGCCGGCCGGCCATGATCGCCTCGGCGAACAGGAACATCGCCATATCCGGCCGTCCCCACGGCCCGTAGACCGTGAAGAAGCGCAGCCCGGTCGTCGGCAGGCCGAAGAGGTCGGCATAGCTGTGCGCCATCAGCTCGTTGGCCCGCTTGGTCGCCGCATAGATGGTCTTGGGATGATCGGCCGAGCGATGCGCGTCGAACGGCATGCTGGTGTTGAGGCCGTAGACCGAGCTGGTCGAGGCGAACACCAGATGACGGCACCCGTGGTGCCGGCAGCCTTCGAGGATGTTGCCGAAGCCGACGAGGTTGCTGTCGATATAGGCCTGCGGGTTCTCGAGCGAATAGCGCACGCCGGCCTGGGCCGCGAGGTTGACGACGACGGGCGGGCGCACCTCGGCGAAGAGGGCGGCCACGCCGTCGCGGTCCGCCAGATCCAGCTTCTCGAAGCGGAACGAGGGATGACGGCGCAGGCGCTCGAGCCGGGCATGCTTGAGCGCCGGCGAATAATAGGGATTGAGATTGTCGATGCCGACCACGGCCCGGCCTTCGGCCAGCAGCCGCTCGGCCAGATGATAGCCGATGAAGCCCGCGGCACCGGTGAGCAGCACGGGATCGGACGAAGGTCGGTCGTCGGTCGGCACGGGTTCGCTCCAGGCGCTCGGCGCGGTCGTTGGCGTGGGGCCGTCGTCTAGCACGATCGACCCGCCCTGCGCCAAGGGCGGCCTCAGTACCAGAGGCCCGAGCGGCGAAAGCGCGGCGGAGCCGTCACCACCGGCCAGCGCGGCGCCACGGGCTGCCGCGGCAAGGCGGGACCGGCGCGCTCCATGCCGGCCAGCGCCATCAGCCGGGCGATGCGCTGCTCGCTCGGCGGATGGGTGCGCAGCAGCGAGGGCTGGGGCATGCGGCGGCCGGGCAGCAGGATCTCCTCCCAGTAGCGGCCCTGCAGCCGCTCGAGCTTGCCCAGCGCCGAGGCCAGGCCGAGCGGGTCGCCGGTGAGCTCCACCGCCGCCAGGTCGGCGTCGTATTCGCGCGAGCGCGAGAGGGCGAGCTGCAGCAGGCTGCCGATCGTCGGTGCGGCGATCAGCAGCAGACCGCCGGCCAGCGGCAGCAGGGGCATGCCGAGCAGCGCCAGCGGCAGGGCGAAGAGGGCCAGCAGCAGACCCGCATAGGAGAGCAGGCCGGTGAGCCGGCTCATCGCGTCGGCCACGCCCATGATCCAGAGATCGCCGTTGCGCACATGGGCGATCTCGTGCGCCAGAACGCCGGTCAGCTCGCGCCGGTCGAGGGTGCGCAGCATGCCGTCGGTGACGGCGATCGCCGCATCCTCGCCGCGGCCGACGGCGAAGGCGTTGAGCATGCGGCTGGGCAGATAATGGAGGCTCGGGGCGCGGCGCAGGCCGGCGCGTGCGGCCAGCGCCTCGACCAGCGCCACGCCCTCGGGAAAGGCCGTGCGATCGAGCAGCCGCGCACCATAGGCCCGCATCAGCCATGCCGGCGACACCTGCGGCCCGAGGGCGAAGCCGGCGATGCTGCCGACGAGGATCCACAAGGCTCCGCCGGCGCCGAAGAGGATCCAGCCGCAGCCGGCGAGCAGCGCCGCCATGCCGCCCAGCAGCAGGGCGGAATGCAGACGATTGCGCCAGCGGTGGCGGCGCTGCATGCTGTCGTCATAGATCGGGCGCAAGAGGCGCTTCCTCGCTGCGTTTCGCCTTCAATGTGCGCCGGCGGGCCGCCCGCGCAAGGCGCAGAAGGGTATCTGGCAGGGACGTGTGATGGTCGTCGAACGAATGAAGGTGATCGAAGATAACATCACCACACTCGCGGTCGACGCCATCGTCAACGCCGCCAACGAGAGCCTGCTGGGCGGCGGCGGGGTCGACGGCGCCATCCATCGCGCGGCGGGACCGGGCCTGCTCGAGGAATGCCGCGGCCTGGGCGGCTGCGCCACCGGCGACGCCAAGATGACGGCCGGCCATGCCTTGCGGGCCCGCCACGTCATCCACACGGTGGGACCCGTCTGGCGCGGCGGCGATGCCGGCGAGGACGCGCTCCTGGCGCGCTGCTATCGCCGCAGCCTCGAGCTGGCCCGCGACGCGGGGCTCGGGAGCATCGCCTTTCCGGCGATCTCGACCGGCGTCTACGGCTTTCCGCCCGAACGCGCCGCACCGATCGCGCTGCGCACCACGGCCGAGTTTCTCGAAGCGAACGAGCATCCGGATCGCGTGATCTTCTGCTGCTTCGGAGCCGCCTCGCGGGCGCTGCACGAAAAGGCGCTGGCCGATCTGGGGCGGGAGCAGGGCTCGTGAGCGGCCGCTTCGTCGGCGTCGACTGGGGCACCACCAGCCTTCGCGCCTTTCTGATCGAGGAGGACGGGCGCATCGCCCGGCAGGTCGAAGCCGACGCCGGCATCATGAACGTCGAAGCCGGCCGCTTCGAGGCGGTGCTGGACGAGCAACTGGCGCGGCTCGAGGCACCGGCAGGCCTGCCGGTGCTCGCATCGGGCATGATCGGCAGCCGCCAGGGCTGGGTCGAGGTGGCCTATGCACACTGCCCGGCCGGAGCCGCGGAAATCGCCGAAGGCATCGTCGCGCGGCGGGCCGGGGATCGCGACATCTTCTTCGTGCCCGGCCTGACATGCACCAACGCCGCCGGCGCACCCGACGTGATGCGCGGCGAGGAGGTACAGATCCTGGGCGCGCTGGCGTCCGGGGAGGATGCCGGATCCGGTGCACCGGCCATGGCCGTACTGCCCGGCACCCACAGCAAATGGGCGCGGGTGGCGGGCGGCCGCATCGAGGCCTTCGCCACCTTCATGACCGGCGAGCTCTTCGCGGTGCTCCGCCGGCACTCGATCCTGGGCCGGCTGATGGAGGGGGAGACGATCGACGCCGGGGGCTTCGCGCGCGGCGTGGAGACGGCGCTCGAGGAACGGGTCGGCCTGTTGCAGGCGCTCTTCGCCGCCCGCACGCTGCCGCTCTTCGAGGCGCTGGAGCAGAAGGAGACCGCGGGCTTCCTCTCGGGCCTGCTGATCGGCACCGAGATCGCCCAGGCGCGCACCGGCTTCGCCGCCGGCGATGCGACCCTGACCCTGATCGGCAGCGCGGCGCTGGTCGGGCACTACGGCCGTGCGGCGGCGCAGTGCGGCATCGCCACCGTGACGGCGCCGGGCGATGCCGCGGCACGGGGTCTCCACCTTCTGGCCGCGGCACGGGGGATCGGACGATGACGGGAGCGCGCGGCACGGATCTGGCGACGGCGATGGCCGAACTGCCGCTGGTCGCCATCCTGCGCGGTGTGCGGCCCGAGGAAGCCGAGACGATCGGCGGCGTGCTGGTGGATGCGGGTTTCCGGCTGATCGAGGTGCCGCTCAATTCGCCCGATCCGCTGCGCTCCATCGCGACCCTGGCCCGTTGCTTCGGCACGACCGCACTGGTGGGTGCCGGCACCGTGCTCGATCCGGCCGATGCCGGCCGCGTCGTCGATGCCGGCGGCCGGCTCGTGGTGATGCCGCACGGCGACCCGAAGGTGATCGCCGCGGCGAAAGCGCGCGGTGCCGCCGTGGCACCGGGCGTGGCGACGCCGACGGAGGCCTTCGCCGCACTGGCGGCGGGAGCCGATGCGCTCAAGCTCTTTCCGGCCGAAGCGCTGCCGCCGGTCGTGGTCAGGGCGTGGCGGGCGGTGCTGCCGGCTTCCGTGGCGCTGCTGCCGGTGGGCGGGATCACGCCCGGGCACATGGCGGATTATCGGGCGGCGGGCGCCACCGGCTTCGGTCTCGGCTCCGCCCTCTACAAGCCCGGCATGACGGCCGACGAGGTGGCGACGACCGCCCTGGCATTCGTCGGGGCATGGCGCGCGATCGAAGGTTGACGACGGCTCAGGCCTGCAGCCGGAGGGGCCAGACCGGTCCTTCGTAGCGCACCCGGTCGGCCATGCGGGCGCGGTAGGCCTCGAGACCGCGCAGGGCGGGCGGTGCTCCCGGATCGCCCGGCCATGCGGCCAGCGGAAATCCGTGGGCGTGCAGCGAGGCAGGCATCCACAAGCCCAGGGGACGCCGGCGCTTCGGGACGCCGTCCGGGCCCAGGGCATCGAGAAAGGCGCGCGCGTCGACGGCGGCACCGGCACGGTTGCGCTCGACCAGATCGGCCAGCAGCCGCGTCGCATCGTCGAGGAGGCTCATGCGCACCATGCTCATGACCGGGATCATCGCTCATCAAGGTTAACGGGAGCTTGACGACACCCGGACTTCGCACCTTATCGGCCCGCGCTCCCGCTTGGCGCGCTTTCGGTGGTGACCTAGAAACGATCGGGCGACAGCTCGGCAGCAGCGGAACCTCGAAGATGTCGAAAACGGTCCTGGCGGACGAGATCATCGCGCAGATCGAGGCGGAGGGTGTGCGGACCGTCGATCTGCGGTTCACCGATCTCAACGGACGCACGCGACACACCTCGATCGAGGGACGCAGCGTCGACCGCAGGGCGCTCGAGCGCGGCGTCCTGATCGACGGCTCCGCCATCGCCGGCTGGCGCGACGTGGCCGAAGGCGATCTTTTGCTCGAACCCGACCTCGAGACCCGTCATCTCGACCCCTTCGCCGCGCAGCCGACGCTGGTGCTCACCTGCTCGACCGCCGAGCCCGCCGCCGGCATGGCCTACGAGCGCGATCCCAGGGCCGCCGCGGTCCATGCCGAGACCCGGCTGCGCGAGTGGCGGACACCCGACGGCCAATCGATCGACCGGATCCTCGCCAGTGCGGAGGTCGGCTTTTTCCTGTTCGACGACGTGCGCGTCGAGCAGGGGCCGATGGCCAGCGGCTACCGGCTCACCTCGAGCGAGGCGGCCAATGCCGGCAACCGCGAATACGCTGCCGGCAATTCGGGCCACCGGCCGCCGCCCGGCCGCGCCTCGATGAGCCTCGCTCCGGCCGATCATCAGGGCGACATCCGGGCCGAGATCACCACGGTGCTGCAGGGACTGGGCATCGGCGAGCTGCGGCACGAACACGGCGCCTCGCCCTGCCAGCACAAGCTGGTCATCGGCCGGGGCGGCTTGCTGCAGACCTGCGACCGGCTGCAGACCCTCAAATATGTGGTCCGGCAGGTGGCGGCGTCCTACGGCAAGTCGGCCACCTTCATGGCCAAGCCCGTGGCGGTGGAGCCGGGGGCGCCGCTGCATCTGGCCCTCTCCCTGTGGAACGGCGAGGAGCCGCTCTTCGCCGGCCACGGCTATGGCGATCTTTCGGGCACCTGCCTCGCCTTCATCGCCGGCGTGCTGCACCACGCGCGCGCACTGAACGCCTTCACCAATCCGACGACCAACAGCTACAAGCGCCTGCAGGCCGGCGACGACGAGCCCACGCTTCTGGCCTACGCCGCGCACAACCGCTCGGCCGCCCTTCGCATCCCCTATGCCGACCGGCCCGAGTCCAAGCGGGTCGAATGCCGCTTCGCCGATCCCTCGGCCAATCCCTATCTGGCACTGACCGCCATCCTGCTCGCCGGGATCGACGGGATCGAGCGGCGGCTCGAGCCCGGCGACGCCATGGATCGCAACCTCTACGATCTGCGGCCGGAGGAGCTCGAGGGCATCCCCGTCGTCTGCCGGTCACTGGACGAGGCACTGAATGCGCTCGAGGCGGATCACGACTTTCTCACCCGGGACGGCGTGATGGCCTACGAGCTGCTCGAAGGCTATCTCGAAATCAAGCGTGCGGAAATCGACCATCTGGCACGGCTGCCGACGCCGGTGGAACTCGAGCTCTATTACGGCGTCTGAACGGCTCCCCCATCGGCTGCGCAGGCACCGGGACCGGATCTTTTTCCGCAAGTTCGGATTGAACGAAACGTTCGCGACGTCTATCGTTCGATACTGGAAGCAAGAGAGGCTGACGAAGGGGCCGAAGGACATGGCGAGCGTCCCGCCGATCGAAGGTCATCTGTATCCGTTCGAGCGGCCGCTCGAGGCCTTCGTCTTCGACGACGGCGACATCGTGATCGGCGAGGGCGACCACAAGGGCCGCCACCCCGTGCTGGCCGCGGGCTCGAACGCCGCACCGGCGCAACTGCTGCGCAAGCTGGGCCGAGGTGCCACGCCGGTGCCGGTGACACCCGCCCTGCTGCGCGATCACGCGATCGTCTATTCGGCCCACTTCGCCTCCTACGGGGCCTTGCCGGCGACCCTCTACGCCCTGCCGGGGGCGATCGCCTGGCTCTCGGTGACCTGGCTGGACGACGCACAGCTCGAGCAGATGCACGTGAGCGAGAACCTGGGGGTGAATAACGATTTCTTCGTCGACGCCGAGATCGAGGTGACGACCGAAGCGGGTGAGCGGCTGACCCCGATCGGGCTCTATACCAGCCGCAAGGGTCCGCTCACCCACGAGGGCCGCCCCATCCGTCTGGCCGAACTGCCGACCGCCGGCACGAGCCTGCCGGCGCTGACCCAGCCGGCGGTGCTGCGTTACGTCCACAAACGTCTGGGCGACGACACGCCCTATTCCGACTTCATGCACCGCGTGATCGCCGATCCGGAATTCCGCGCGGACGTGAACGCGCGAATAGCCGCCTTCGGCTGACCCGCGGCGCGTCATTGTCCCGCCTTCGGCCCTGGGCTATGAGATGCGGCCGATGAACGACCTGCCCGACATACCCACACCCTGCGTCGGCATCTGCCGCCTCGATCCTGCGAGCGGCCGTTGCGAAGGCTGCATGCGCACCGCGCGCGAAATCGCCCGCTGGCCCTATGCCGACAACGAGGAGAAGCTGGCGATCGTTCATGAACTGCGCCGGCGTCGGCGGGCGGCCGGCATCACCAGCCCCGCCGACAGCCGCCCGCGGCGGCGAAAGGCGCCCGTTTGAACGTCCTGGAAGAGACGATCGCCGCCCGAGGCGTGCTGCTGGCCGATGGCGGGATGGGCACCGCTTTGTTCCGCCGCGGTCTCGAGACGGGTGACGGTCCCGAGCTCTGGAACATCGACCATCCCGAGCGGGTGGCGGACGTGCACCGTGAATTCATCGAAGCGGGCTGCGACATCGTCCTGACCAACAGCTTCGGCGGCAATCGCCATCGCCTCGAGCTTCACGCCGCACAGCACCGGGTGGCGGAGCTCAACGGCGCCGCCGCACGAATTGCCCGGCACGCCGCCGACGACGCCGGCCGCGATGTGCTGGTCGCGGGTTCCATGGGTCCGACCGGCGAAATCCTCGCACCGGTCGGGGCTCTCGATCCGGCCGAGGCGGAGGCGGCCTTCGCCGAGCAGGCGGCCGCGCTCGAGGCGGGCGCGGTCGATCTGCTCTGGATCGAGACCCTCTCCTCGATGGAAGAGCTGGTGGCGGCCTTGCGCGGTGCCGCCACCACCGGACTCCCGGTGGTGGCCACCTTGAGCTTCGATACCAACGGCCGCACGATGATGGGTGTGAGCCCGAAAGACGCGCTCGTGGCGATCCGCCCGGAGCCGTACCGACCGGCGGCGTTCGGCGCCAATTGCGGCGTCGGTCCGGCGCAACTGCTGGGCGCGCTGCTCGAGCTTCGGGCGGCGGCCGGGCCGGGGGACCGGCTGGTGGCGAAGGGCAATTGCGGCATTCCCGAATATCGCGACGGCCAGATCCACTATTCGGGCACGCCCTCGATCATGGCGGATTATGCCCGCCTCGCGCGCGACGCCGGGGCCGCCGTCATCGGCGGCTGCTGCGGCACCACCGGCGTGCACCTGCAGGCCATGCGCGAGGTGCTGGATCGCGAGCCGGCCGGTCCGCTGCCGGATGCGACGACGATCGAGAGGCTGCTGGGTCCGCTGGCCGCACCGCCGGCTCCCTCGCGGCAGACCCCGCGGGAGGGACGCCGCCGGCGCCGGGGCTGAGACGACCTGTCGATACAGCCCCGGAGATGCACTCGGAAGGGCAATCGGCGGGGAACCCTGCGGGCGTGGTGGCGGTTGCGAAAAAGTTCCTTCGACGATCGGCGAGGCGGCGCATGAAGATCGGCACCCGGCACCTGATCGGACGCATCCTGCTCGTCCTCCTGATCGTGGCGCTGGCCGCCGCCGTCTTCTTCGTGCGCCATCTCCTGATCGTCCTGTTCGGCGCCGTGCTCGTGGCGATCCTGCTGCGCAGCACCTTCGGGCGGCTGGCCGAGCGTGTCGGACTGCCGGCCAAGCCCTTCATGCCGCTCGGCCTCCTCGTCCTGCTCGGTCTTCCGATCCTGATCGTCTGGCCGTTCTGGGACGATCTGGTCATGCAGATCGCCGAACTGGAGCAGCGTCTGAGCGACGTCGTGCGCACGATCGCCCAAAGAGCCCAGGACGCCGGCTACGTCTCGATGGAAGACGCCAAGGTCGAGACGCTTTCTGGACCGATCGGGGCGGTGCTGGGTCAAGCCTTCAGCGTCCTGCAGAGCAGCATGAACGTCTTCTTCGAGCTGATCTTCTTTCTCTTCGCCGCCCTCTATCTGGCACTCGATCCGGGCCTCTATCGACGGGGTCTGAAAAAGCTGGTTCCGGCCGAACGGCGCGACCAGCTCGACGACGCGATGGATCGCGTGGGCGACGGTCTCGGCCGCTGGCTGCAGGTGCAGGTCGTCACCATGACCATCGTCGGCGTGGTGGTCTTCGCCGGATTGATGCTGCTGGGCGTGCCCTTGGCGGGCCTGCTCGCGGTGACCACGGCGCTGGCCGAATTCGTGCCGATCGTCGGGCCTCTGGCGGCGGCCGTGCCGGCCATCCTGGTCGGCTTCGGCGAGAGCTTCGAGCTCGGCCTCTGGACGACGGGTCTCTACATCGCCGTCAACCAGCTCGAAGGGAACGTGCTGCAACCGGTGCTGCAGCAGGAACACGTCTCACTGCCGCCGGTGCTCACCCTCTCGGGCACGGTGGCGATCGGCGCGCTCTTCGGTTTCACCGGTGTCGTCGTGGCCGTACCGATGGTGCTGGCGACGATGATCCTCGTCCAGGTGTTCTGGACGGAACCGCTCGAGCGTCTGTCGGACCGCACGCACGAACCTTGACGCCTCGCACCCCGGCGCGCACATCGACCGTTCAGGTTACGACGGGCCGGCACTGCGAGGGAACGGGACGAACGGATGACGAAGCTACGGTTCGGCGTATTGAGCACGGCCAAGATCGGACGTGAGAAAGTCATCCCGCCGATGATGCGCGGGGCGCGAACCGAAGTGACGGCGATCGCCTCGCGCGATGCGGCGCGCGCCCGCTCCGTCGCCGACGAGCTGGGCATCGCCAGGGCCTACGGCTCTTATGAAGAGCTGCTGGCCGACCCGCAGATCGATGCGGTCTACAACCCGCTGCCCAACCACCTCCACGTTCATTGGACGCTGGAGGCGGCCAAAGCCGGCAAGCACGTCCTGTGCGAGAAGCCGATCGCCATCACTCGGGCGGACGCCGAGCCCCTGGCGGCGGCGGCCGAACGCCATGGCGTGCGCATCCAGGAAGCCTTCATGGTGCTCACCCACCCGCAGTGGCTGAAGGCGAGGTCACTGGTGGCGGACGGACGGATCGGCGAGCTTCGCGTGATCCAGGGCTGTTTTTCGTACTTCAACACGGATGCGCAGAACATCCGCAACAAGGCGGATATCGGCGGCGGCGGGATGCTCGACATCGGCTGCTATCCGACCGTCGTCAGCCGTTTCGTCACCGGCCGCGAGCCCGCCCGCGTGTTCGCCACGATGGACCGCGACCCGGTGATGGAGATCGACCGGCTCGGCAGCGTCGTGCTGCAGTTCGACGGCACGTTCCCGATCCAGGCGAGCTTCCTCTACTCGACGCAGCTCACCCCCTATCAGCGGATGATCTTCTTCGGCACCGACGGACGGCTCGAAGTCGAGCTGCCGTTCAACGCACTGCCCGACCGGCCGATGCGTCTGATCCTGCACGACGGCGCGAGCGGACCGCTGGCCGAGGGCGAGGTCGTCGAGATCGAAGCATGCGACCAGTATGGTGTCGCCGGCGACGCGTTCGCCGCCTCGATTCTCGATAATACGGAACAGCCGGTGCCGCTGGCCTTCACGATGGCCAACATGGCGGTGATCGACGCCGCGTTCCGCTCGGCCGAGAGCGGCCGCTTCGAGAGCATCCGAAGCTAGACCATGGCGCTGGGCGCGCGTCTCGATCCTCTGGGCGGTATCGCCGGCGACATGTTCGTGGCGGCGATGGCCGATGCCTTCCCGCACGAGATCGACCGTCTGCCGGAGGTGGCGAGGGCGCTGGATGTGCCGGGTGCGGTCTCCATCGAGGAGATCCACGACGGGGTGCAGGGTGGGCGGTGTCTGCGGCTGGACCTGCCGCACGAGCATGCGCACCGGAGCTGGAGCGACATCCGGGCACTGCTGGGAGCTTCGGCGTTGCAGCCGGCGGTGCGCGAACGGGCGACGGCGATCTTCGCCCTGCTGGCCGAAGCGGAAGCCGCCGTACACGCGGTGCCGGTGGACGCCGTCCATTTCCACGAAGTGGGTGCGCTCGATTCGATCCTCGACATCGCCCTGGCGGCGCACATGGTGGAGGCCTCGGGCATCGGGCATTGGCAGGTGGGGCCTCTGCCGCTGGGCGGCGGGCGCGTCGCCAGCCGGCACGGTACCATCGCGGTTCCGGCGCCGGCGACCGTGCGGCTTCTCGAAGGGTTCGAATGGGTCGACGACGGTATCGGGGGCGAGCGGGTCACGCCCACCGGTGCGGCCATCCTCAGGCATCTCTGCGGCACAGCACCGGTGATGGGACACCTGACGCATCAGGGCCAGGGGTTCGGTTCGCGACGCATGGCCGGCGTGAGCAACCTGTTGCGGGTGATGGTGTTCGACGATCGGCCGGCGAAGGGCGAACCGTCCTCCGAGCGGATCCTGGAGATCGCTTTCGAGGTGGACGATCAGACGGCCGAGGACCTGGCCTTGGGTCTCGAGCGGCTGCGCGGCGTTCCGGGCGTGCACGATGTCCTGCAGTTCGCCGCCATCGGCAAGAAGGGCCGCATGGTGACGGCCGTTCGGCTGCTGGCGGAAGCGAGCGTGCGCGAGCCGCTGATCGAGCGGTGCTTTCTCGAGACGACGACGCTGGGCCTGCGGATCGCCACGGTCGAGCGGCGCGTCCTCGAAAGGCGCCGGTCGGGCGACGTCAAGCTCGCGATGCGGCCGGGCGGCGTCGTGACCGGCAAGATGGAGATCGACGCGGTGGGTGATCTGAGCGCCCATGAGCGAGCATCGAAGCGGCACGAGCGGGTGGCGGCGGTACTCGAAGCGGAGGAGTCGCATGAGGGCGATGCTTGAGCGGCTGCAGGAGGTCTTGCGCGACACGTCGCGTCCGGCCGTCGCCCTTTCCGGCGGCGTCGACAGCATGACGCTGGCCGTCGTCGCGGGGCGGCTCGACGGACTGGACGCGCTCATGTGCCACGCTGTCTCGCCGGCGGTTCCGCCTGCCGCCACCGAAAGGGTCCGCCGATATGCCGCACACGAGGGCTGGCGGCTCGAGGTGCTCGATGCGGGCGAGTTCGACGACGCGCGCTATCGCGCCAACCCGGCCGATCGCTGCTTTTTCTGCAAGACCAACCTCTACGGCACGCTGGCGGCCCGCACCGGCCGGCTGCTGCTCTCCGGTACCAATCTCGACGATCTCGGCGACTGGCGGCCGGGGCTCAAAGCCGCCGAGAACCACGGCGTGCGGCACCCTTATGTCGAGGCCGGCATCGACAAGGCGGGCGTGCGGGCGATCGCGCGCGGCCTGGGGCTGGACGATCTGGCCGAGCTTCCGGCCGCACCTTGCCTCTCCAGCCGTATCGAGACCGGCATCCGCATCGAGGCCGCCGACCTCGGTGCCATCGACAGGGTCGAGACGCTGCTGCGGGGCGAACTGGGCGCGGTGACGGTCCGCTGCCGCAGGCGCGCCCGAGGCTTCGTCGTCGAGCTGGACGAGGCGGTGCTGGCGGGCCTGGACGATGCGCGGCGATCGGCACTGCAAGCGCAGGTCGAGAGAGTGCTCGCGGCCGGACGGCCGGTGGCGTTCCTACCCTATCGTCGGGGCAGCGCTTTCCTGCGGGGTGCGCCGGCGTGAGTGATACGTTCGTCTGGGACGAGGAGCGGGAGGCGCGGCTGGGCTTCGACGAGGCCGTCTTCTGCGGCGGCAAGACCCCGGCACAGGTGGAGCTGATCCTCGAGCGGGCGATCGATGCCGACCGCGGACTCTTGCTGACGCGCCTGGATGCGGGCCGGCATGAGGCCTTGCGTTCCGATCTGCGCGAACGGCTCGATTACGACGCCGTGTCGGCGACCGCGTTGCTGGGTGCGCCGCGGGCGGTCCGATCGACGGGCGGGGTGGCGATCGTCACGGCGGGCACTTCCGATCTCGTCACCGCCGGCGAAGCGGCGCGCACCTTGCGCTATTACGGCATCGAGGCGGGCCTGTTCGCCGATGTCGGGGTCGCCGCGATCTGGCGCCTGTCGGCGCGGCTCGGGGAAATTCGCGGGCATGCGGTGTGCATCGTCGTGGCGGGCATGGACGCGGCGCTGCCGAGCGTGGTCGGCGGGCTCTTTCGCGGACCGGTGATCGCGGTGCCGACCTCGGTCGGCTACGGCGTGGCGGCAGGCGGCCGGACGGCGCTGCATTCGATGCTCTCGAGCTGCGCTCCGGGCATCACGGTCTGCAACATCGACAACGGCTATGGCGCGGCCTGCGCCGCCTTGCGCATCCTCGGCGTGCAACGTTGACGCTTCTGCGATGATCCTGACTCGAGGTCGCACCACCTCGCCGATCGGCGACATCGTCTTCGTCACCCTGGACGACGTGCTCGTCCATCTCGACTTCGCCGACCACGAGGATCGGACGGTCATGTTGCTGCGCCGGCGCTTCGGTCCGGTGACGATGACGGAGCACGACGAGGCGGCGCGGGACGCTGCGGTGCCGGCTGCGCTGCACGCCTATTTCGCCGGCGACCTCCAAGCCCTGGCCGGTCTGGCCGTCGAGCCGGGCGGCACGCCCTTTCAGCGGCGGGTCTGGCTCGCCCTGCGGGACATCGAGGTGGGCCGGACGGCGAGTTACGGCGAGCTGGCACGCCGGTTGGGGGCGCCCAAGGCGGTACGCGCCGTGGGCCGCACCAACGGGTTGAACCCGATCTCCCTGGTGCTGCCGTGCCATCGGGTAATCGGCGGCGACGGCAGCCTGACCGGCTATGCCGGCGGCATCGAGCGCAAGGCGTGGCTGCTGCGCCACGAGGGCGTCCTGCTCTGATGTCGCTCTTCGTCGCGCGGCGGCCTCACGATGCGGCGGCGATCCTGTCGTGGCCGCACACCTCGTGGTGCGGCCGGACTTCGGTGCGGCCGGGCAGCAGCATGTCGAGATAGCGGTCGATCGAGGTCGTGAAATCGAAATCGGCCGCGCGGGCCAGCAGCCTCTCGCGCGCCGGCGGATCGTCGAGCGTGGCGTTGATCGCTTCGGCCATCGCTTCGGGATCGCACACCGGCACCAGCCGGCCAAAGCGTCCGCCGTCGAGGATCTCGCGCGGTCCGCTCGGACAGTCGGTCGAAACGATCGGCGTGCCGCAGGCGAGCGCTTCGAGCAGCACGTTGGGCAGGCCCTCCCACATGGAGGAGAGACAGAGCAGATCGGCGCCTCCGACATAGGGCAGCGGGTTGGCCGTCCAGCCGAGAAAGGCCAGATCGTCGGCGACACCGAGCTCGCGCGCCAGAGCCTCGAGGCGGTCGACCGGCCGACGGCGCTTGCCGTGCCCGACGTCGCCGACGATCGCCAGCCGCACCGGCCGCCGCGCCCGAACCATGGCGAAGGCCCGCACCAGCGTCGGGAAATCCTTCTGCTCCGTCGGCCGGCCCACGGCCACGACGAGCGGTGCGCGTGAGGCCGGGCGATCGGTGAACCAGGGATGATCGGCGGGCGCTGCGGCGCGCTCCTGGAAGTCGGGGCCGATCGTCGGATTGTGGATGACCCGGATGGTACTCCGGTCGAGATCGAAGGTCCGGGCGATATCGTCGGCGACGCCGTGCGATACGGCGTGGATGGCGTCCGCCTGCCGGTAGGCGTAGCTCATTGCGGCAGAGAGCTTGCGCGCCCGCCAGACCTTGCGCCCCTTGCCGCTCGAGAAGTGGGTCCGCTCGGTCATCACGATCCGCGTATCGGTGCCGGCCAGGCGGCGCGCGAGAACCGATTCGACGTTCAGGAACGGATCGGTGGACATCAGCACCGCGGGCCGTTCCTTCGCCAGATGGTCCGCGAGCGCCGGCAGCGCGCCGATCGTCCGCGTGCCCCGGCCGGGCGAGGTGAGCAGATAGCGCCACAGATGGGTGAGACCCTTCGGATCGGCGCGCACGGCGCGGAGCCGTCCCGCCAGCGGATGCACGGTGGCGAGCTCGACGACCCGCAGGCGCGGATCGACCAGATCGACCAGCGCCCCCACCTTGCGGCAGACGAGGAGGTCGACCTCGTGCCCGCGGTCGGCGAACGCGCGCGCGAGCACGTTCATCACCTTCTGCACGCCCCCGCCGTTCAGGTCGGTGAGCAGAATGGCGATGCGCCCGCTCACGACGGACGGTCCCGTGTGCGCCGTGCGATACCGTGTCCGATGGTCGATCTGCATCCTGCCATGAGACCCAACCTAGAATGTTCACGAGCGTCGCTCAACCTGCACGGGTCCGGCCGGGGCGACGATCGCCCGCTTCGCCTTTCCATGTGCAACCGGCGCGGGCTAGAATGGTGCCCATGCACGCCTTCGCCAACCCCTTGCGGTTCCAGCGCATCACCGATGCGGTCTTTCCCTATGCGGCATGGTCCACCCTGCTGCTGACGCCCGTGGCGCTGGTGTGGGCTCTCTTCGTGGCGCCGGCGGACTATCAGCAGGGCGAGGCCTACCGGATCATCTATGTCCACGTGCCGGCGGCCTACATGGCGACCTTCACCTATGCGGCGGTGGCCGCGGGCAGTTTCGTCGCGATCGTCTGGCGGCATCCGCTGGCCGAGATCGCGGCCCGCGCCGCCGCCCCGGTCGGTGCCGTCTTCACCGCGATCGCGCTCTTCACCGGTTCGGTCTGGGGCAAGCCCATGTGGGGCACGTGGTGGGTCTGGGACGCCCGGCTGACCTCGGTACTGATCCTTTTCTTCCTCTATCTGGGCTACATCCTCCTGCACGACGCCTTCGACGATCCGGTGCGGGGCGCCAGGGCCGCCTCGATCCTGGCCCTGGTCGGTGCGGTCAACCTGCCGATCATCAAGTT